>NZ_JBRAHS010000002.1:0-221657 GCF_052743555.1 Desulfosoma sp. | reverse complement strand
TCCGTGCGTTTCTGCGCTTCCGCCAGCTCACGCACCACTTGCTTGAGGTCGTCAAAGTCCTCTCTAGTGACGCGGATTTCCCGCACCCGCTCATCGACGATGGTGATGATGGTCTTATACAGTTCGCTGGTGAGTCCTTGATGGGTGGTCTGTCCCATGTCTTCTTTCCGAAAAATCCGTCCGTGGTTCCGAATGACCCTCTTTTAACTTTTTTGTTTTCCATAGGTCAATGGAAAGGCTCAGACCGTGGACGCTCAGCGTCACCGGTTCCGTGTTTCCCTCGCGCGTTTCATGATAAGCGACTGTTGTTAAAGGATAACACTGCCTGACGGCAGCCTGCGGCGTCTATGCCCCTTGCTTCCAATGTGAAGATCGGGATAAGGAAGGTGTGTGCTCCACACAGGAGGAAACCAACCATAAGACCTGGAGGATACCGTGCCCGTTTTAGAAGAATGCACGATGGAGTTTTTTGAAAAGGAACGCCAGGACATTCGCACCGTCATTATTCCATGCGGTTCTGTGGAAGAACACGGGCCGCATCTTCCTTTGGGTACCGATACACTGCATGTGGTGGCCTTGGCCAATGCAGTGGCCCGCCGCATGCCAGTGTGGTCGGCTCCTCCATTGTGGTACGGCTTGTGCCGAAGCTCCCGTGAGCACCCAGGGACTGTGGGCCTTCGGTCCTGCACGCTCCATGCGCTCATTCAGGATGTGGTGGAAGGCTTTTATCGGCAAGGGATGCAAAATGTGGTGATTTTGAGCGGCCATGCGGGAGGAACTCACATGGGGACGCTGGTGGACGCCGGCGAAGAACTCATGGATCGGTTTTCGGACTTGCGTCTGGCCGTCTGTTCCGTGCTGGACATCGGCCGAAAAGCCTGGGCACTCCTTCAGGAAACCCCCAACGATTCCCACGCCGGCGAAGTGGAAACGTCTCTCATGCTTTATTTGCACCCTCAGTGGGTTCAGGGGACAGCGGACGAAGCCTACCCCAGCTTTCCTGAGCATATTCTTGTCCGTCACAAGAGAGCCTATTGGTCTTCAGGGGTCTGGGGAAACCCCAAAGCGGCTTCGGCAGAGAAGGGCCGCCGGATCATGGAGGCTTCTGTGACGGCTCTAATGACCTTGATCAAACGGCTGCAAACATGGCGCGACCCTGTGGCATGAATGGGTGCCGAAAAACAGCAGAACCCATGCCGAAAAAGCCACCGACACTCTCTGAAAACGGAATGGTTTTACCCGAACTGTTGGCTCCGGCGGGACATTTGGAAGCGCTTTGGGCCGCCTTAGAAAACGGTGCAGATGCCGTCTATGTCGGTCTTAAACAATTTAGCGCTCGCGCTCACGCCGCCAATTTCACCTTGGATGAGCTGGCCCGGCTCCTTCCTTTCACGCGACGCCGAGGCGTGGCCGTGTACGTGGCATTAAACTGTCTCGTTACGGCTTCTGAAATCCCCTCTATTTTAGACACCCTCCAGGCCCTTTCGGACCTGGGTGTCGACGCAGTCATTGTTCAAGATCCCGGTCTCTTTTTTCTGTGCCGACATCATTTTCCTACTCTTCCGCTCCATGCCAGCACCCTCACCGCCGTGCACAATAGTTCCGGGGTGAACGTTCTGGAAAAGCTCGGCGCCCGGCGCATCGTCCTCGCTCGAGAACTCACATTGGAAGAAATCCAAGCCATTCGCCGAAAAACTCAAGCGGAGCTGGAGATCTTCGTCCATGGAGCCCTGTGCTACTCTATTTCCGGGCTTTGTCTGGCCAGCAGTTTTCATGGTGGGCACAGCGGTCTGCAAGGTCGCTGTGTTCAGCCCTGTCGTCTTCGCTACCGACAGGACCGAAGATCCGGGTATTTCTTCTCCTGTAGCGATTTTTCCGCCCTTGCCCACCTTCATCACCTTAGGAAACTGGGCTTGGCCGCTTTGAAGATCGAAGGGCGTATGAAAGACGCCGAATACATCGCCACTGTGGTGCGCGCTTACCGGCACGTATTGGACACCCCGGACGAGGGTGTTCATGCCGCTGTGGAAGAAGCCCGCAACTGGCTCGCTCGAGCGCCGGCTCGGCGTCTCACCGAGGCTTTCTTCGGCGTAGACCCTTCAAGGGAAATCCTTAGCCCGCACCGATCCGGATCCAGCGGCCTTTGGGTGGCGACTATCAAGCGCTCGGACCCCAAGGGACTCCAGGTGGATCTTCGCCATTCGGTGCGCGTGGGCGACCGCTTGCGTCCGGAATCCACCGAGGGTAAAGAGGCCCCTCCTGTGGTTTTGGACGGTATTCAAGCTCAAGATGGAACCTTCATTGCGGAAACTTCGGCCCAGGGTACGGTCCTGTTGACCACACGGCCCCCGTTGGAACTCTCAAAGGGGGCTCGTCTTTTTCGCATCGGAAGAAAACCTTCGCCTATCAACAAGCTCTGGGAGGCCATTGATCGGGACGGCTCAAGACCCCTTTCCTACCGCCATCGATGGAACCGGCCCGAGGTCCATGAGGACCATCTTTTTCCCGGGCTATTCAATGTAAGACGCCAGGCCACGTCTCTGTGGATGAAGATTCGGTCCCTTTCCGATCTCGGGCGTGCGATGAGTTCACCCGCCCACAAGGTGTGGCTTGTGGCCAGCCGTGAAAATTTGGAAAAAATGGCCAAAAAGCATCTCCACGGAGCCCAAAAGGAACGATTCGGCTGGGCTCTGCCGCCCGTGCTTTTTGAGAAGGACGTGGATTATTACCGCAAGGCCGTCGCCTGGTATGTGGCCAAAGGTTATCGAGCCTGGGAGGTCAACAATTGGAGCCACCTGGACTGGATATTTGAAGATGACAAACTTTTTCTTGTCGCGGGATCCCGCATGAATGTGCGCAACAAGGCGGCCATGGCGGCCTTAGCCGAAGCTGGTTGCCGCTGCGTGGTGCTGTCGTGGGAAATCACGCGGGATGAACTTCGTCAGATCATCGCAGATCCGGTGCCTTCGGTTCCCGTCGTGTCGATCTATGGCCGGCCTTCGCTGTTTCTTTCCAGAATCCAACCGCCCCTTTTGGAAAACCGACCTGTAAGAACACCACGCGGAGAGGCTTATGTGTATCGTAAGGAAGGGGCGCTCGCCGTACTTTACGCCGACCGGCCTTGCAATTGGTTTGAGAAGATTCCCGAACTGGAAGCCATGGGTTACCGTCTGTTCCTTATGGACTTGGCTGAAGGTTCCACGCCGCTGGAACCCGGACAGTGGGAACGGCTCCTGAGCGGATACGAGCGTCGGCGCGCCGATGCCCCCTATTCTTTGTTTAACTACGATCGAAAACCCATTCCCGATTCCAGAGGGAAGGAGCCCGGTTTGCCCGACCACGAACGCAAGGTCGAACACCTTTCTGAGAGGGACTGACACGGAACAGCCACCCCACACTGCGATCCAATCAACACTCGGGTAAGGAGGATGCATGACGGCGTTTGTTCATTTGCATGTGCACAGCCAGTACAGTCTTCTGGATGGAGCCATTCGCCTGGACGATCTTGTTCATAAGGCCAAGGAATTTGAAATGCCTGCTGTGGCCGTCACGGACCATGGCAATATGTTCGGGGCTCTGGAATTTTACGAGAAAGCCAAAAAGGCAGGGATCAAGCCCATTATCGGCTGCGAAATCTATCTTGCCCCCAAAGGACGCCATTCCCGAGGCACCTGCGGCCGTGCCGGCACAGCAACAAACGGCGCCGACGAAGACAAAAATCAGCACCTGATCCTTCTGGCCCAGAATCTCACCGGCTATAAAAATCTTCTGAAAATCGTCACGCAGGGATACCTGGAGGGTTTTTATTACAAACCCCGAGCCGACAAGGAACTGCTTCGCGCCTACCACGAAGGCCTCATCGCCCTGTCCAGTTGCTTGAAAGGGGAGGTGGCTTTGGAGCTTTTGCACGACAGAGCCGACGCTGCCCTTCGTGCAGCTCAAGAATACCAAGAAATTTTCGGCAAGGACTGTTTTTTTCTGGAAATTCAAGCCAACGGCATTCCCGAACAGGCCATTGTGAACGAAAAAATCATCGCTCTGGCCAAGGAGACCGGTCTGCCATTGGTGGCCACCAACGACTGCCACTACCTCAAACGCAGCGACGCTCGGGCTCACGACATTCTGCTGTGCATTCAGACGGGGAAAAACATTCTGGATGAAAAGCGCATGAAATTTCGTACGGATCAACTCTATTTCAAATCCCCCGAAGAGATGTTCAGGGAATTTGCTCATGTGCCTGAAGCTTTGGAAAACACTGTGCGCATTGCGGACATATGTTCATTGAGTATCCCTTTGGGGGAGTACCATTTTCCCGTGTTTCCGCTGCCCAACGGCGAATCCATCGAGACGCAGTTTCGCAAGACCGCCATGGAAGGTTTTGAAAAGAGGCTTCCGGAAATCCGCCACAGCCGACCCCGTCTTTCCGACCAAGATCTGGAAGAATACCGTAAGCGGCTTCACTACGAGTTGGATGTCATTGTGGATATGGGCTTTGCCGCGTATTTTCTTATCGTGGCCGATTTTATCGGCTACGCTAAAAACCGGGGCATTCCGGTGGGCCCGGGCCGAGGTTCCGCCGCCGGAAGTCTGGTCGCCTACGTCATGGGCATCACGGATTTGGATCCCATAGAGCACGGTCTCATCTTTGAACGGTTCCTGAACAAGGAACGCATCAGCATGCCCGATATCGACGTGGATTTTTGTGTGTTGGGTCGTGATGAGGTCTTTCGGTACGTGTCGGAAAAATACGGTAGGGACCAGGTGGCGCAGATCGCCACCTTTGGCACCATGCAGGCCAAGGCCGTGGTACGGGACGTGGGGCGCGCCCTGGCCATGCCTTATAACGAAGTGGATAAGATCGCCAAACTGATTCCCGCCGGCCCGGACGTGACCCTTGCGAAAGCTTTTGAGCAAGAACCTCGACTCGTGGAGTTGCAGCGCGAAGACCCACAAATTCGAGAACTCTTTGAAATCGCTCAAGCTCTGGAAGGCCTCACGCGCCATGCGTCCACCCATGCCGCTGGCGTGGTCATCGGTGACAAACCCCTTGTGGAATACGTGCCCCTGTTTCGAGACCCAGACGGTAAGGTGGTCACCCAATTTTCCATGAAGTATGTGGAAAAAGCAGGGCTCATCAAGTTCGACTTTCTCGGCCTGAGAAACCTCACGGTGATTCACAACGCCGTACAGCTCATCGAAAAAAACCACGGGGTTCGGCTGGACATGAAACGGCTTCCCCTGAACGACCCTAAAACGTACCAGCTTCTCAGTCGGGCTGACACCACGGGTGTTTTCCAACTGGAAAGTTCAGGCATGCGAGACATCCTCGTGCGCCTTCAGCCCGAACGCTTTGACGATATCGTGGCTCTGGTGGCCTTGTATCGACCGGGACCGATCAAAAGCGGCATGGTGGACCTTTACATTGACGGAAAACACGGGCGCATTCCTATAACTTATGAGCTGGAACAGCTTCGACCGATTCTTGAACCCACCTATGGCGTCATCCTGTACCAAGAACAAGTCATGGAAATCGCCCGCGTGTTGGCGAATTACACTCTGGGCGAAGCGGACATTTTGCGGCGGGCCATGGGGAAAAAGATTCCGGAAGTCATGGCCGCGCAGCGGGAACGTTTTCTGGCCGGCGCCAAGGAAAACGGCATCGAACTCACCAAAGCCAATCATATCTTTGACCTCATGGACAAATTTGCCGGCTACGGCTTCAATAAATCCCACAGTGCCGCCTACGCCCTCATCGCCTACCAGACCGCTTACCTCAAGGCCCATTATCCCGTGGAATTCATGGCCGCCTTACTCAACAGCTTTCTCAGTAACACGGACCAGGTGGTCAAACTCATCAACGAATGTCGCGACAAAGGCATTGCGGTGCTGCCGCCCGACGTCAATGTGAGCGAATTGGACTTTGCCGTGGTGGAAGGCAAGATCCGCTTCGGGCTCGGCGCGGTGAAAAATGTGGGCGAAGGGGCCATTGAAACCATTCTGGCCGCACGGGCCAAAGACGGCCCGTTCACATCGATTTATAATTTCTGCGAACGCGTAGACACCTCCAAAGTCAATCGTCGCGTTCTGGAACATTTGATCAAGTGCGGCGCTTTTGACTCCATCCACCCGGATCGAGCTCAAGTGCTCGCCGCCATGGATCAGGCCTTGGAAAGAGGCCAGGTTCGGCAGCGGGACCGCAGCACCGGGCAACTGAATCTCTTTGATCTACTCCCCACTTCCAACGATCCAAGTCCGGCACCGCACAACCTTCCCGAAGTGCCTTCCTGGAACAGGCGCACCGTTCTCAACTATGAAAAGGAATCCCTTGGCTTTTACATTTCCGGACACCCCTTGGACCACTATGCGGAAGAGCTCAGCACCCTGTGCACTGCGGACACACAAAGGGTTCGAGAAAAACCGGAGGGGGCCAAGGTCATTCTGTGCGGTTTGGTTTCCATAACCAAAGAACTGACAACCAAAAAGGGGGAACGGATGGCGTTCCTCACCTTGGAAGATAAAGAAGGGACACTGGAAGTGGTGTGCTTTCCCGAAGCCTACTCTAAGGCCCGTGACCTTCTCCAAGGCGATGAACCTCTGGCCATCTTTGGCACCTTGCAGCACGACGAAAAAGGATCCAAGGTCCTGGCCGATGAGATCCTTACCCTGGAAGCGGCCCAAAGCCGATCGGTGGACACGGTGCTTATTAAATTGCCCGCCCGTATGCTGGACCGAAACACCCTGGAAACCCTGCGCCACCTTCTGGTGGCGCACGCCGGAGACTGCCAAACCCTGCTCCATGTGGACGTGGACGGCCTCGCGACGGCCGTCATCGCCTTAAACAATAAGCTGCACGTGACGCCGACCCAAGGGTTCGTGGAAGCCATGACGGCACGCTTTGGCGCCGATTGCCTTGACCTGGTACGCAAAGCTTGTCATCAATAAGAGAGGGTTTACCAAGACAATGGCCGTGCGGAGGACAGCCATGATCGACGGGTACCGTTTTGGGTCCATGGACATTGCGGGCACAACGTACCAAGCCGATCTGAAGATCATCGGTCAACAGGTGATTCCTCACTGGTGGCGCAAGGAAGGGCACAAGGTCTTTATGGAAGACATTCTGGACATTCTGGAAGTCCACCCTTCGGTGCTGGTCATCGGGCGCGGAAGTCCGGGCATGATGAGACCCTCCAATGAGGTGCGTCGAGTCTGTCATGAAAAAGGGATTGAGCTCATTGATCAGCCCACGGAAGCAGCGGTTCAAACCTTTAACGCCCTGCTTAAAGCAGGGAAAAAGGTGGCCGGAGCCTTCCATTTGACGTGTTGAGCCGGTTTTCCATGATGCCGCAGATGTTTTTCATTGAAACGTCCGTCAAAGAACAACGACGGGACCTGTGCCGCTGGGTGGAACGCCTGGTGGATGAGGGGCACGAGGTGTTCGTCTATACGGGATCGACCGTTTCCGCACAACAGTTGGATGGGCTTCTGTGGAGTTTTTCCAAGCCGAGCTTTATCCCTCACCGCATCGTGGCCCACGCTGAAAATGCACGCGCAGCCGTGGAACCGGTTCTTATCGGCTGGGACCTTTCGGCGCGAGGACGCTGCGGTGTGCTGGTGTGCGATGAGACCCCTGAGCTGGAAGCGACCTCCGGCTTTCAGATCATTGTGCACTTTGTTCCCATGGATGATCCCGACAAGCGGGAAGCCAGCCGGCGTTTGTGGGCCAACGCGAAAGCCCGAGGGATGATTCTTCGGCACGTGCCCATGCCCTCATCCGCACGTGGCGGTCAGTCCACAACAGGAAGGAGCCCCACTCCATGAGCATCCTGGATTATCCGAAGCAATGGTACTACGAGTACGGCAGTCGCCTGGCCATCTTCTTGGTGCGACGGCGCATTCGAAAAAGAGGGCTGGATCCAGGCGCATGGCTGGTCCTGGCCCGACTCTATGAGGTGCGCCGGGATTTTTCCACTGCCGTGGCCACCTTGCAACAAGCCCTGAAGATTTATCCGGGAAACGCCGCGTTGGAAGCCCATATGAAACGCATTCAAGGGTTGGCCGGCACCACGGCGCCCTTGCATCCCCGAGGGTAAATCGCTTTGAACGCGGGCTCGGCTCCACGGTAAGCACACTCAGAGCATTAATAGGCCGGAACCGTGATGTAGCGCTCGTTGGTCATCTGGTGTCCCTGATAGGTGCGCGTCCGTACGGTGGCCGTTTGTCCTTGATAGCTCACGGGATCAGCCTGCACCCATTCGTTGGTGTTGGGATTGTGATAGGTCACGGTCTGACGCCGCCGAGCGGCTTCCTCCGCCGCCCGCTGCGACACCTCCGCTATGCCGTATCCGGCTAGGGAGCCGATGGCTCCCCCAATGACGGCTCCACGCCATGGATTTTTGCTGTCAATAAGAGCGCCGACGCCTGCACCGACCACACCTAGCCATGTGGCCGATTCCAAATGCTGTTGGGTCGTGGGTCCCGGCACACACCCGGCCGTCCACATGACCAAAAGGATCGCTGCCACCCAGAGACTCACAACCTTCATCGTCATCCTCCTCTCATTTCCCGGCATTTTGGCTCCTGAGGTCTGCAGGGTCCCGGCTCATGGTTCGTAGAGCTCTCATTTTCTTGTGTAAATTGTCTTTCCAGAGCATCCAGGGCCAAAGCCGTCTCTTCCCATTGGGCCGTCACCCGTAAAATACTCTCATCACATTGCCGGTAGCGCTGCTGCAGCGCCGCTACATCGCCTCTGCCTTGATAGGTGGCTGGATCCGCCAAGACGCCGCTCAACCTTTCCCGCTCCTCATGCAAACGGTCAAGATCCTTTTCCAGCGCCATAAGCCGATCTTGGAGGGGTTTTTTCATTCGATATAAAGCATTGCGGCGTTCCGCCTCCCATCGTTTGCGTTCTCTGACCTCCGGCTTGGACTTCGCGCCCCCTTCAGGCTCTGGCAAAGCCGTCAGACATGAACGAACATCTTCGTTTTTCGCGCCATGGATCGCCCCCTTCCATAAGCGCTCATAATCGTCGGCGTTGCCCGGCAAAAGATCCAGCCGATCTCGATGGACCACTAAGATCTTTTGCGCCAGAGCATTGATAAAGTGCCGGTCGTGACTCACAAAGCAGACCGTGCCGCCATAGGCCGCCAAAGCTTCTTCCAGCATCTGCCGACCGGGAATATCCAAGTGGTTGGTCGGCTCGTCCAGCAGAAGAACGTTGGGGGCCTGCACCAAGAGCTTGCAGAGGCTGAGCCGGGCCTTTTCGCCGCCGCTCAACACCGCCACCTTCTTTTCCACAGCGTCACCTTTAAAGAGGAAAGCTCCAAGCAAAGTTCTTACGTTCGTGTGGGTCATGGCGCCGCACACGGAGAGAACTTCCTCCAAAACGGTATTGTTCGCGTTGAGTTCCTCCCACAGGTGCTGCGCATAGTAGCCCACTTTTACGTTGTGACCCCTCCGAACCTCCCCCTCCGTGACGTGGACCTTGCCGGCTAGGATCCTTAGCAGTGTGCTCTTGCCCGCGCCGTTGGGTCCGAGCAGGGCAAGGCGATCACCACGTTCCACCACCAAATCCACACCGTCAAAAACCACATGGTCCCCAAAGATCTTGCGCACGCCCACAAGTTCCAACACACGCCGGCCGCATCGCTCAGGTTCCGGGAACTGAAAGTGCACGGTTTCCTGAACCGCCGGCGCTTCCAGTCGTTCCATTTTTTCGAGCATTTTGAGTCGACTCTGAACTTGGCGGGCTCGATCCTTGCGCACGCGGTTTCGAGCGATAAAGTTCTCAATGCGGCGTAGGCGAGCGTCCTGGTTTTCTTTGGCCGCTTCAAGGATTCGGCGGCGCAATGCCTTTTCTTCCACGTAGCGTTCAAAGTTTCCCTGATACGTCTCCACGCGGCCGTTTTCTAGCTCCAAAATCCTTCGAACCACCTTGTTTAAGAAGGATCGATCATGGGAGACGACCAAGACGGCCGAGCGTGTTTCTTGTAAGTAAGCTTCAAGCCAGAGAATGGATTCCAGGTCGAGATGATTGGTGGGTTCGTCCAGAAACAGGACGTCCGGTTCGGCCAGGAGCAAGCGGGCCAGCTCCACGCGCATGGCCCATCCGCCGCTCAAGGACGCCACAGATCTGTGAAAATCATCCTGACAAAAACCGAGACCCACAAGAATCTTTTGTGCCCGCGCCTCAAGGTCGTATGGGCCGAGCTGCTCCAGCCGGTTTTGCAGCGCCGCGTGCCGTTCGGCCAGCCTCTGCGCGGCTTCAGGCGTGTCAGCCTGAGCCAAGGCCGATTCCAAAGCCTCCATTTCTCGGCGCCATTGAAACACTTCAGCCCGGACCGCTTGCGTATGGGCCAGCACGGTAAGGTTTTCCGGCGGGCTCCATTGTTGCGGAAGATAACCGAGGGAAAGGTTTCTGGCGCGGGTCACTGCGCCATGATCAGGATCCGTCTCCCCCAAAAGAATGCGAAAGAGGGTGGTCTTGCCGGCTCCGTTGGGCCCGACGACCCCTATGCGGTCGCCGGGGTGAATGTGAAAGGAGACGTGACGAAAGAGCTCTCTGTTGCCGAGGAACTTACTGACGTTTTGAACAGCGATCAAACAGGATCACCTCAATAGACCCACTTGCCGTTGACAAACCGAAAAACTTCCGTGACCGTCCGCGTGGCGCAGGAAAACGGTCCCTTCGCCGCCTCGGCTCGACTGGGCCCCTCACTCTCGCAGATTTTCTCCTCGTAGCTCAACACCCCAACGAACGGACATGCCTTCGATTCGGTCTTCTTCACTTGGGAATCCTTCACCACACCCAGTTCCGAGTATCGGGCCAGCACCTTTTTTTGGCCCTTCATCTCCTCAAAAGAAACTTTGTGCGGTCCGTACAAGCCGTGCTGGGAAAGTTTCTTCATCCATTCGGACTGAAAACTTTCAAAGAGCTGACAAGCCTCTTTTTCATCCGTCGCTTGAGCTTTAGAGAAGCCCAATAAGCATAAGAGGACAAAGGCAGCCATCCCAAGAGCATACTTCATTGCCATAACGCTCTCTCCTTCAAAAAAGAGGCCGCGCCCTTGTGGCCCAGTCTCCATGCAGTTCATCGTGGGAGTTATTGCACCACTTTGATTTCCACGCGACGGTTGATGCGACGGCCTTCTTCCGTAGCGTTGTCCGCCTTGGGTTTGGATTCACCATAACCAACGGTCTTCATACGAGAGGCGCTGATACCCTTGGAGACAAAGTAGTTGTAGACCGATTGGGCCCGCTGTTCGGAAAGCTTTTGGTTATAGGCATCGGTGCCGATGGCGCAGGTATGCCCTTCGATGATGATCTTAATGTTCGGGTTCTTGGCCAGCACCGAGGCGCCCTCGTCGAGCACCGGCTGCCATTCTGGCTTGATGTCCGCTTTGTCAAAATCGAAGTTGATGCCCCGCAAAATAATGACATCTTCCTTCTTAGCTTCCACGGCGGTGGTGTAGAAGACGTCCTTGACGAATTGTTTCAGGGCAGCCTGGTCAGCAAGAAGCGTAGCTCCTTCCGCATACACCCCGCAGCCTCCGATCCCGTTAATCTTCTTGAGGATATCAGTTCCTTTGGGTTCTTCCGCAAAGCTGATCACATGAAAACACACCTGGGGATATTTGTTGTAAATCGCCTGCGCCGTCGCCACGGGATCCGGGCCTTGGTTGGCCGCGCCATCGGAAACGATGATAATGCCCGTTTTGCCGCTCAGACCGGAAAGGACGGAATCCAGGGAGCTGATTCCCGGGCCCATGGGCGTCAACCGGCCGAAAATCGGCTGATCACTCTTGATCTTGGCAATGGCTTCCCCAAAGGTGTTTCTCTTATAGACAGCCGGGTCGGAAACTGCTTGCCACGGGGCAAAAAGGTCTAAAGCGCCCTTATAGCCCAGTTCGGGAATCTCGTCGTTCATCTTGAACATGACTTCCTTGGCCAAGGTCATCTTCACCTTGCGCAGCTTGCCGTGGGTCATGTACATGGAGCCCGATTGATCCGGAAAGAGAATGAAGTTATCAATTTTAGGAACGAGCTTGGTTTGGGCATGCACCGATCCGCTCAGAAAACCTGCCACAAAAAATACCGCCAGTAAAACAACCCATTTTTTTGTATCCCCCATACTTCACTCCTTTCTCTGTTCAAAAATCAGTAAATGCTACGCTTAACAACCAGCCTCTCGGTGGATCCACAAAATATTTTCCGCCACCGTCCATCCCTTCACGGCACCGCGGCATAAAACCCTTCCCACGTTCCATCACGGATGCTTTCATTCTTTCCCGCTGTGGTGTAGGCGTCATGGAAAGCTTTTTGAAAAGCGGGTCCTTGCGAAAACTTTCTGGTCCTCAGTAGTGCTACCCTAAACAGTCCACCTGTCTGAGTCAAGCCGGAACTCGGATCATATCACGGCAGCATGCCCGATTATCGTTTTCCGGACCCAAGCCGCCTCCCATGTAAAAGGAGGCC
This sequence comes from Desulfosoma sp., assembly GCF_052743555.1. Lineage (NCBI taxonomy): Bacteria > Pseudomonadati > Thermodesulfobacteriota > Syntrophobacteria > Syntrophobacterales > Syntrophobacteraceae > Desulfosoma > Desulfosoma sp. Next base: position 209,186 of record NZ_JBRAHS010000002.1, on the reverse strand, counting down.
CTTCCAATTGTCAGAATGTTTGGCATTCCTGGGCCCTTTTTTCGAGGGGCGCCGCTTGGAAGGGCTGACAGTTGGTGGATTCCGGGAGCCGTTCTTGGAATCTGTCCGTCGCTGAGAGAAATTTCTGCAGCCCTTCGCGCACGGCCAGGCTCAAAAACCAACCGTCGGACTCAAAAAGCAGCCCCTTGGCAACCATATCGTGCAGAAAGCCTTCGAGACCCTTGCTGGTAAACTTCTCATGCTTCTTGTGTAAATACATTAATGGCACCGGATCAAGGCAACTGAGGTAAATGTCTCTGGACGTCCCCGAAAGGCGAAAGGTCTCTTGCACCTGCCCGTTATGATCGCGTCGTCGAACGAGAAGGAACGTACCGCCGTCAATGTAACCCAGACGAGGTGTGTTTTCTCCCATCCGGGCGCGAAAGGCCGCGTCGTTTTTCTGCCATTCCGCAAGGAATCTGCGCACCGGTTGCCACAGCCGCCTCTGATAAGATCGATCGGCTCGGTAGGTTTTCATCAGAAAGCGGCCGTGTCGACAGACGTGTTCAGGGAAAAAAGCAGCATAAAAGGGATGATTGCCCACGGCGCTCAGGCCATGAGCGGCAGCCTCCATGGCCACGGGACTGCCTTCTCCCAACCAAAACCTCACGCCTTTAAGAGGACGAAACACGCTGATCCGGCGCAGAACCGCAAGCGTCTCCTGCACTTCCTCAAAGGTGGTCCCGGGAAACTCCATGAGCAAATTGGATCGGTTTTCGATCCCGAATTCTTCACAGTGGCGCATCCAGGCCACATTATCGATCACCCGAGTGCCTTTGCCCAAGCGTCGAAGGAGCGCATCACTTAAGGCTTCCACACCCGCCTGGATCCTTTGAAAACCCGCAAGTTTCAAAGCCCGCACGCAAGCCCGGCTCAGAGGCAAACGCACTTCTCCAAAAAAGACAAAATCCTTTCCCGTGCTACGAATCTTTGTGGCTGTTTCCAAAAGCCTTGCGGAATTTAGAGCATTGTCCACGAAAACGAACCGCAGACATCCATGCCTTTCCGCCAGGGTTTGCAATTCCTTGACAATCCGATCCGGTTTCTTGGATCGATAACCGCGCCACTGCAAATTCAGGTTGCAAAACCGGCAGGCCCTCTGGTTAGGCTTATCTTGTCGAGCTCGATGCCACCAACAACCTCGGCTGGATTCCACGGGCAAGGCAAAAATCGGTGTCCGTTCCTCATGGAGCCCGGCCTCCCGAAAAAAGTCGCTGTAGTCGGGAAAAGGAAGACTGTCGAGGTTCGTGATCTGGTCCAGTCCATCACCCGCCACCTGAGTCTTTCCACGGCGATAAAAGATCCCCGCCCCCCAGGAGTCGTCACAGCTCAAGGCCGCTTCGTTCGCCCCAAGCAAACGCGACAACAGGCGCGTCAAGGGCTTCTCTCCTTCGCCGCTGATGACAAAATCAACCCATGGGAAAAACTCCATCACGGACCTTCCCTGGAATCCGCTGACCAGACTGCCCCCAAAAACAATGTGGGCGGAAGGAACGCGTTCTTTGATGGCTCGAGCCAGATAAAGGGATGAGGTGAGCTGGGCGAAACAGACGGAGAACCCCACGAGATGGGCTTGCTCCAGATCCATCCACAGAGGCATGGTTTCATGAAGCCGTTGAACCGTCAAAACGATCTGCTGAAAGTTGGGGGCAAAGCTCGCTTTGCATCGGCGCCACTGCTTTTGAAAGAGCTTTTCACAGGCCTCAAACCGCTCAGGAAAAAGCAAGGCCCCGTAGACGGCCTCACCGAGCCATGTGCGTTCGGCAATCCTTTGATAAAGGCGACAGCCCAAAGCCCTTGCCACCGTCAGGTAAGGGTGGGCCGTCATCACGTGCAAGCGGTCGGCGAATTGTTGTGTGACAAATGCCTTCAGCGCCCCAAGCTGAATGGATGGGCGATTGGCCAGAGCCCAAGGCATGGACACCAAAACGACCCGCATGGAGCCTTAAAAAAGCCTCTTCACCCAAATCAGACTCAGGGGTGAACTCACATCGTATTTGCAGAACCGAGAGATTTCATTGGGATCGGCCGTTTGCTTGAGATCCAGCAGCCGATCGAAATCCCGCTCCACCACCACATTGCAAAAATCCATGGGCACAGATCGAATGAAGTCCAATTCATCCTCTTCCCACAGTTCTTCTGCGATGTCGGACATGCTGTCTTCCACGGCATGGTGCCCGCACACCTTGAAGCATGCTCCGCACTGACATCGATGAATGGCATCAAAATCCGTGGGAATGGGCTGCCCCACCTCACAAAACGGGCATACGATAATGTGTTTGGGAACCGGTCTTTTGGAACGGGCCATGCTCATCGCGACATCGATCCCCCACGCGGCGTGCTTTTTCATTCGCTGTCATCCAAAATCATGTCGGCTTCATTGCCGCACACGGTGCATTTACGCGTTTCTTTTTTCTTCTTCACCACCTTTCCCGGTTCTTCTTCCACATTCATCCATGTGCAGGTCACCACCATGTCCGCTTCGTTGCCGCAGTTGTCGCAGTGACACACCTGACGAAGAGTCGTCATTCCGTTCTCCTTTCCTTCTGAAGATCTCGCCTCTGCTGCACTTGTAGGATTATAAGATCACACCCGCTTGAAATCCAACATGAACTTTGCCATAAGAAGGCACCCAGATGCCCTAAAACCCCACAGGGTCCGATGCATGCGCCGCCCCGCTCAACGAAGGCTTCTCACGATGAGAGCCGCCCCAAACGCTGGAAACGTATGCCAGGAAAAGGCGGCGCACATTTCAAAACTATTGCAGCAACTTTACCCTGAGGCTCGCTGCACCTTGCATTATCAGAATGTCTTTCAGCTGCTCGTGGCTACAATGCTTTCCGCCCAATGCACCGATGCTCGAGTGAATACTGTTGCGCCCTTGTTTTTTCAACAATTCCCTACGCCACATGCCGTCGCCCAAGCATCCATAGAAGCCCTCGAGGCGTGCATTCAACCCATCGGGCTGTTCCGAGTCAAAGCGCGAAACCTCAAAAACGCCTGCCGAATCCTTGTGGCCGATTACAGCGGCGATGTTCCTCGAACACTGAAGGATCTGCTGCGGTTGCCCGGTGTCGGTCGAAAGACGGCTCATGTGATTTTGGGTAACGCCTTCGGCGTACCGGCACTGCCCGTGGACACGCACGCCGCTCGAGTGTCCCAAAGGTTGGGCCTGACCCATCACAGGGATCCAAACAAGATCGAAAAGGACCTTTGCGCCCTCTATCCTCCAGAATCTTGGGTGCGGCTTTCTCATCAGCTCATACAACACGGACGCCAAGTGTGCCGCTCCCACCGGCCCTTATGTACTTCCTGCGCCCTGAACAACTATTGCGAAGCCTACCTTCAGGGCCGATTCTCCTAAAGGTACGGCCCGACCCGGGGACTGCTTGCGTCTTGTGGGCTAGACTCAAGAGTCGGTTTTTGTCGTCGAAAAGCCGGCTGTTTTTCATGAAGAGCCAACCGTTTGGACGCATCTCAGAGCAGGCGGTGCATCCAAGGGGTTCGTCCCACATTCTTGACGCGCGTCCAAGCCTCCTCGCCCCTCTGGAGCCAACGCACGGAAACCCTTTCTCCAAAGGCCACATCGCTGTAGGCCGCCACGATCATGGCGGCCTCCTGAACATGGGCACGTCTTATGGCGGTTCCAAACAAGAGGCCCGTGGGTCCAGGGTGGGACGGTACACTGAGGACCACATCCTCAGGGTCGGCCAGAACCGAAAGACGCTCATTTTCCCCTTTGGACCGCCCTAATGCCAAAAGGCATGACTCGGCAAGGCGAAAATGACGCCCCCATTTGAGCCGTTCCACATGCCGAAGGTCTGCATGGGGCATCAGAGCGAACAGTTCTTTGAGCTTTCTCGCGAAACCTTCCTTAGTGAGCATGCAGCCTCCACTTGGTTGAGGAACGTGGTGAAGGCCGTAAAATCGGGCCAGCTCCATCTGTCGCTTTCTGCCACGCCCATGAAGGTCCAGCAGCTTTTCTCTCTCCACCAAACCTTCTTTTTCCACAATGGTGGGTTCCAGCAGCTTGGCGCTCAGAGGCCTCAAGACTCGGCCGGCAACGCCGGACATCCTTTCCACGATTTTCATGGCCGCCCGCCGCTGGCTCATGGGTCGTTGCCCCACCACTTCACCGGTAAAGAGGAAATCCGCGCCTTCCGCGATCAGAATCTTGGCCGCCTCCTGCAGCATCAACCCGTGGCAGTCGATGCAGGGATTCATGTATCGACCGTAGCCGTGGGGCGGCTTCCTGAGCATGGTCAGAAACACTTCACCCATGTCCTCCACACGCGTGGGAATACCGGCGATGCGGCCCGCAAGGAGCCCGGATTCCGGACCAAAAAATGGCGTGGTAAAGGTGATGCCCACGAGTTCTAGGGGTTGTTCTTGAAGCACTTTGACGGCCAGAATGCTGTCCAGACCACCGGACAACAATCCAATGCCTTTGGCCTTGGGTCTCATCATTTTCACGACAGATCAAGGGCTTGCTTCCGACGGTGTCAGCCCGACGAAAGCGGTGTGGAATCCAGCTCAACGTGAAAAAAACCCAAACGGGCCATATGCCGAAGCAGCTGAGCCCACCTCTGGGCATCATGAAGTCGCCGCGCATCCTCCCTTCCCACCTGAATCCTGGCACGCTCACCCCTGCATCGAACCCTCACCTGAAGACACCCCATGCCATAAAGAAGCTCCTCGGCAGCCTCGATGCGTTCCAACATTGCCGCACACACCTGGGTTCCGTAAGGCACGCGGGTCGCCAGGCAGGACTCGGAGGGTTTGTTCCAGTTGGGCAGTCCGGCGGCGCGGGCGATGCGACGAATATCCACTTTTGTCCATCCCGCCAAAGCCAAAGGACTGAGTATGCCCTTTTCCACAAGGGCTTTTCGGCCCGGCCGATCCTCAATTGCATCGTCGGCATGGGATCCGTCCACCACAACCGTTCCAGGCGTGCGCTTCTGCCCAATGGCGTCCATCACAGCCGCTTTGCAGTAGTAACATCGATGGGCATCATTGATGCGAACGGCTTCCACGGCCAACAGGTCCAAGGGCAGGATCTGCAGGGGAAGGTTCAGGGCCTGGGCGACCGACTGGGCCGAGCTCAGTTCCCGAACGGCCAGGAAGGGACTCTTGACAAGATACAAATGCACCGGCTTTCCGAAAGCGTGGTGGAGCAGCCACGCCAACACGGTGCTATCCACGCCTCCGGAATACGCCACCGCCACAGCTTTCCATGGGGCCGCCACCGCCTCAAGGCGCGCCATCTTTTCACCAGCCGCCTTATCCACCGCTGCCTTATTTTCCAGCGCCCTGTCAAAGCCCATGGGAAAAGGCAACTCACCGCCGCCAGGGATTGGGCAGCAGCTTCTGGGGCACACCCAACTCAAAACGGCCTTCTTCGATCCATTGCTTGAGAGTTCCCGCGATCTCTCGAGCCCGCACCACGCTGGACAGGGGCACGGTGGGCACTTCCTTTTCTCCAATGCGTATCACCCCCGAGCGCAATTCTTCATAAGTGACTTCCGCAAGGGGTTCCGTTTGTGTGAAGCTGTAGTCCTTGGCTTGGGTCACAATGTCCGCATCGGACACGCCCGTATACGCAGCCATGTCGGCATCCAAAATGGGTATGGGAACCCCGATGCCCACCGCCAAGGAACACCCGTAACCCTGAATGCTTACACCCATGAGCCATCGAGGGCTCATTTCCTTTAAGTCGCCAAGCACCATCAAGGTTCCCGAGGGCATACGAGGCACGCCGTTGGGCAACCTCGGGGCTTCCGGGCGATGCTGGGAGCCGTGCCAGACAATGTAACCCTCCGCACCCCCAAGAAAAATACGCGTTCCCACCCCTATAGTGCGATAGTGGGGGTCGTTCAGCAAGGGGCTCAGTTCTCCGGAAGTGGAATAGTTGGCGTTGCCCAACCGGGGCTTGAGGGGGCCCATGTAGGTGTAAATGGTCTTTTTGGAGAGATTTACGGCGCAATTATAGTTTTGATACGCGTTCCTGGGATTGCACAGCACCGCGTAAGGTAAGTCCCGAAGGGTCACTGTCATTTCCACGTGGCGGTTCGGATAACAGTCCGTACCGTAAGCTTCGGCACGAAGGCGCACGGGTTTGCCGCTTACCAAATCATGAATCACATGACCTCCCCCGTATTCGAAGGTGCCAGGATGCACTTTGTTCAGGGGATCGTCAAAGGCAGGCTCCGTGGCCCCCAAATAGATGTCCACAGCAGCCAAGCCGGCATAGGCGGGCACATCATTGAGCCACACTTTGGCCGCCTTGATGGGGGGTTGGGTATGGCCGAAATTGATGAACACTCCCGAAGAGCACATGGGAGCAAAAGTGCCTGTGGTGACCACATCCACTTCTTTCGCTGCCTTTTCCGGTCCCACCTTTTTGACCAATTGTGTCATTTCCTCCGCGGTTAAGACCACGGCCTGGCCCTTTCGAATCCTCTCATTGATCTCGTCATACGTTTTGACCACCGCCGCCATGGGCTCTTCACCCCCTGAAAAAGCTAAAATTTATTCCTGCCAGGCCCCTTCGAAACCACTCTCTCAGCCTTCCCTCACGTTCTAAAAAACATATACGGTTCCAGGGCCTGTCGCAATTCCTCCGGTATGTGGCAGGATCGCCACGTTCTGTCAATAGCAACCATGGAAACGTGGCCCCGGCCCACTACGTCCGGCCGATCTTCTAGGAAAAAATAAAACGCGAACGTAATGGACCGAAGGCTCATTTTGAAGACGCCAACACGAAGCCGCAGCGCATCGCCGTACTTGGCCGGACGAAAAAAGTCACACGCCGCGCCCACAATAGGCAATCCACGCCCACGATCCACATCGCGAAAATACTTCTCAGGAGGGCACCCCACTCGGCGCATGAGCTCTTCAATGCCGTGGTGACAATAGCGAAAGTAGGACGCAAAATAGACGACACCATAGGGGTCCGTGTCCCCAAAACGGATGGTGATGGGAATTTCCAAACAGTTCTGCGGAGCATCCTTGGGAAGCTCGTTCATGGCCGACTCCTTTCTTTGCGTTTTCGCCATTGCGTTACGATAACATCCTTAGGCATTGTCCTCCCACCCCTTTGTCATCAAATCCCGGCCACAAACCGAAGAAGTCTGTCGGCCTTTCTTTCCTCTTGGCAAGAAATTCCCTTTGCACTAGGATGTGCTCACAGACTGTGTTCAAGAACGTATTCGGCATCCCACGTTCAGGTCAAACCTTCAATGCCTGTGCCCGTCGCCACAAAGATCGGTTTTCATGGCGGAAAACACCCCAAGCGCCGCCTTGCGCTCTGGGCTGTGAGTTTTGCCGTTTTTTGCGCCCTCATCTGGTCTGTGGCCGGGGCCCACGATTTGCCCTTGACCCTTGTGATGCGACAACACCACGAGCCTTTCTCCTACACGGGCATTCACGGCCAGCCAGTGGGATTGCTCGTGGATTTGTGGCGGCTTTGGGCGGAATGCACGGGACGTTCCGTGCGCTTTGTTCTTGCGGAAGGTAATGATTTGGAAAACTGGATTCTGGACGGCCGAGCCGACGTCTGGACCGGCATCCTTCCGCCCGGCACCCACCCGAAACTTCTTTTCAGTGAACCCCTCATGATGCTGTTTCGACCCCCATTGGTCGGGACTCCCGAAGGAGCTCTGGGCATTCGAGCGGTCGTTCGTTCCGACCGAACACAGCTTCTGGCGGAAATCAACCGTGGATTTCAAGCCCTCACCTTATAAGATCGCCAAGGGATGCTGATCCGCTGGTGGCCTCAGGAGGGCTGGGTCCATCTGCCCCGCGCTCGCGTGACGACGGCGGCGATGCTGGCAGGGGCTTTCCTTCTTCTGTGGACTCTCGGCACCTTTCTTTTCTATCGCTTCATGCTCAAGGCCAAGGCCCGGGAACTGCTGGCCGCGTTGGCCGAACTGAGACTCAAGAGCAATGCCCTGCAATCGGAGATCGCCGATCGGCACCAGGTGGAAAAGGACAAGGAGCGCCTGATACAGGAACTGCGTGAAGCCCTGGAAAACGTACGAAAACTGCGAGGCCTTTTGCCCATCTGTGCGTACTGTAAAAAGATTCGCGACGACCAAGGCTATTGGAATCAGTTGGAAAGTTATATCAGTCAGCACGCAGAAGTCACCTTCACCCACAGTGTCTGTCCGGAATGCGCAAAAAAAATTTATGCAGAACTCAAAGCCTTTAAGGATGTGGAACAACAGAAGAAAAAAGCCGCCTCAGGGTAACGACTTCCTCCTTCGTCCTTCCCGGCCCCCTTGCCTCAACATACCACTGGGGTTTCCTTTCCAGGAAAATGTAAAGAAGGCGTTGCAATTTCGCCGTTGGCTTGACTTCCATCGGCTGCCTTCTCGAATACAGGTTCAAACACTGGCCAAAGGATGCCGGGCGTGATAAATTAAAAAAGTCAGTAGCCCATAAGCTGGGCTGAAAACGTTTCAGTAGGAGCGGTGCCTGACCCTATTCCTTCTCGCGCCGTGCAGCGATCCTGCAGCTCCAAGCCGAAAGGACGCGGCCAGATCAATGTCGAACAAGCTCTGAAGAACGTTTTCTGCTCGAGAAGCGCGGGTATCTCACCCGCTTTTGAAGCGGGCCGAAGGCCCGCGTTTCCAGGAAAAGAGACTCTCCAAATCCTTGTCGGACAGGAGCCTGTCCAGGAAAGGATATCATATCCCTCAAAACGCAACGCATTTGACGAAGGATGGTATGCCATGCAGACACCGTACAGCTCTCCTGAGGAAGAAGCGACGCCCTTGAACATCCGCAATCCATACATCGTCCATTTCTTGAAGGCTCTCGTGGAAAAGAAAGGCGAACAGCACAGTCCCGAAGCCTTGAAAAAGCTCCTCGACGACATGTACAAGCTCTTTGAAAACCTGCTTGGACAAAACATGGTCAAGGCCTTGCCGGAAGGCAAACGGGCCGAATACCTGGAACTCACCAAAGATCTCTCAAAGCTCAGCTACAAAAAGGTGGAAGAAATCTTTGACAAGCACGTGCCCCATTATCAGGATGTAATGAAGGAAACCATGAAGCAGTTCACGACGCTTTTCATGAAAAACCGCCGATTTGACCCCAAGGATTTTCAAACAGTCGGGGAAGCTTCGATCCCTTCTTGACTATTCGTGAGCCCTATACCGGGCCGTACAGAGTGGAGGCTCCTAGAAGCGTGCCCGAAGGTGTTGCCGGTCTCGTTATGGAAACTTCGATAACAATGATTCGTTTAGGGAGTCATAACACATGGAAGATCTCACCATTTGTCCGCACTGTGGAAGCCAGATGAAAAAGTGGCGCACTCCGGCGTTTTCCACCTGGTCTGCAGAATACTTCTGGGTGTGCTTCAACGATGAGTGCCCCTATTTTGTGCGCGGTTGGTCCCAAATGGAAAAGACCACCTCCGTCAGAGCCTCTTATCGGTTTCGATACGACCCGGACACAGGCTATCGAGGCCCTTTACCGGTATGGTCCGCAGAGGCTCTCAAGTCTGGAATCATCGACGATTAAACGATTTTTTCGCTGGAACCTTGATGCTTCTCCCCCTTGGCCATAGTGACCGGCAACGGCCACTATGGTTGAAGGGCACGTCGTGCACCACAGCCCTTCCGCACTTTGCCCCTCCGCCGATCAGGCAGATTCCTGGACGGCTTTCTTCGGCCTTAGAGGACCTTCACCCAAAAGGAAGAACTTCAGCCAGGACACAGCCAGTCTGTAAAGGGCCATGTCGTCCGTGCGAGCCCATTCCACGTCCAGGGCTCCGGTGTCCAGCATTTCCAAAAACCGGCTCTGAAACACGAAGGAACGAAACCGGTCCAGATCGTACGAGGCCATGTAAAACATGGGAATTTGCTTTTCCGTGAGCCCCTGGCGGACGCGCGGATGGGTGACAATGTCCATCCAGTCGTTGTTCATGCGGTGATAGGTTTCCAAGCCCTGGTCTTCAATCCATTGCTCGATGGTCCATAAGCGCGGCTCTTCAAAGCCTCGACAATGATCCTCCACCACTAGGTAGTAAGATTCCAGCACCGTGCCGTGCACACGATGTTTTCTGGACGCTCGAGCCAGGGGGTAGGTGCGGCATGCCGAAGGACGATCCGCATAGACACGGCACCCGGTGGTCGACACAAAAGGACAGAGGCGTCGCCCATCGTCGCCCATCTTCAAAACCACCGACGGCAAGGGACTGCCTTCCACCACCGCATCCGTATAGGCGTCCAAGAAAGCCGTGGTGGAAAGACCCAGGTTCCGCGCAAGCCTGAGCACGTCATAGGGGGTCAGCATGAGATTCAAGTCGCGGCAGCATTCCGTAAAGCAGGAAACATTCGGATGACAGGCAAACTGAAAAGTGCCGTCCGGTAGAGGTTTGAGACGGTCGCGGATTTTTTGCGGGGCCGAGCTTTCGATTTTTTCGTCCATAAATTGTTTTCCTAAAGAACGGAAAAAAGTTCGGCGATCTGCCTCTGAATGTAAGCAAAGGCTAAAAGCAACTTCTCCTCATCGTTTTGGCGCACCGCAACGTAACGGTCCTCATCGATGCCGTGAAGCGCTCGAAAACGGGGATCATCCAAAATGGCATCAAAGCGGTCCAGATCGTAAGCCAAATACAGCAGCTTTCCCAATCCCGCTTCCATCCTTTGCCCCGGCTGAAATTCCGGTGGCATCACTTGCTGAAGGGCCTGTTCCATGGCCTCATAGGGGCCGACACCTTGCGTCTCCAGCCACTCGCCTACCGTCCATCGCTGTCCCTCGTGCAACCCCAGGCATCTTTTCTTGTCCGCAAGGAGACGATACACGCCGCTTTCATTTCCCAAATCTAAGGGAAACATGCGGCATGCCCAGGGCCTGTCGTCGTAAACACGACAGCCCTCGTCGCTCACAAAGGGACATCGAAGGGTGTGCGAATCCATGGCCAGCTGGACCACGGGCACATGGGTCACTCTGGCCAGGTAGTGGCGCGTGTATCTGGCCAGAAACTCTCCCGACCCCATGCGCAGGCTTCGGCGAAGCCGAAGGATGTCGTAGGGCGTGAGATAAATATTCACGTCTCGGCAGCATTGTGTAAAGCACGGCAAGTCATGATGGCAGGCAAACCGAATCGTGCTCTCGGTACGATACACTTCGTGGGTGTCTTGCGCAGGGTTCATCCGGTCGTCCTTTGAAATTTTTGCACACGCATCCATATTGCCGTCTTCAACCGCGCGGCATCATGGATCGTAAGCGTAGGCCTCAAAATTCTTGAAATCGGGATTTCCGTGCAGAAACATTTCCACAACCCGCAAAGTCTGAGGACTTCGGCACAGAATGACTTGGCAGGTGCACTGTCTTTGGCAGATGTCGCAAAAGTAGTCGTCGTTCACTTCGCGGCCGCAAAAACAAAGAGGGACCATGACGAGCTGCTCTTCCACCCATTGGGCCACAAAATAGTCTTTTTGCTGATTCTTGAGCGCTTCCGGGGTCACAGGAGTTTCTCCTTTTCCAGGCAACAAGCGAGGGGCGGGCACGGCCCGCCCCTCGCCCTCCTGCGCTTTAGCAAGGCACGTCTTTTCTTTAGGGTTAGAGTCCGGCCGCCAACAGTTCCGAGAGTTCGGCGATTTCCAGCTCATCCTGCTTGCCTAAGCTGTTGCACGCATCCGTTAACATATTCAGGCAGTAAGGACAAGACGTGGCCAGCACTTGAGCCCCCTGGCTCAAAGCATCGGTGACGCGGAGTTCCCCGAAGCGTTCCCCCATGGGCACTTCGGCCCAGATGCGCCCGCCTCCGCCGGCGCAACACAGGCTCAGTTCCCGATGCCGGCTCAGTTCCACAGTGCCACCGTTGGCTGCCGCCTTGAGAAGTTGTCGCGGCGGGTCAAAAACGCTGCTATGGCGGCCAAGATAACAGGGATCATGATAAGCGACCTTCTTGGACAGGCCGCCGGCAAGTTTCAACCGACCGTTTTCGAGGCACTGGGCCAGCAACTGGGTGTAATGGATCACTTCCCATTGCCCGCCCAGCTCAGGGTATTCCTGAGTGAAGGTCCACAGGCAGTGCGGGGATGTGGTGATAATCTTTTGAACGCCTTTGGCGTTGAAGAGCTTAATGTTGGCCCGGGCCAGCTTTTGAAAGAGCTCCTCGTCACCAAGCTTGCGCATGCTCTCCCCGCAACAGCTTTCCTCGTTGCCGATGACGCCGAAACTGATGCCTGCAGCCTTCAGCAGTTTCACGATACTGTGCGCCACCTTGGTGCTTCGCGGATCGTAGCAGGAATGGCAGCACACGAAGAGAAAATATTCCGTGTTCGGCCCGAAGACCGGCACATCCAATCCTTGCTGCCATGCCGTTCGCTTTTCTCGAGGTCCCGACCAAGGGTTCCCATTGGCGTGGGCGCTGCCCAAGATGGGCCGCAGGTTCGCCGGAGCCATTCCAGCGCCCACCAAGCATGCTCTCATGGCCCGCACATTGTCCACGATCTTGACGCCTCGCGGACAATTACTCTGGCACATGCTGCAGGTGGAGCAGGCAAAGAGAATGTGCTCGTCTTCAAAGCCTTCCATGCCCATCTGCCCCAGGCGCTGCATGTGGCGAATGTTAAATTTTTCGCTGGTTTCTCCAGGCACCAAGCGCCATGGGCAGAGATTCGTGCACAGGCCGCATTGCATGCACCAGTTCACTGTCTCAGCGCCCATGCTCATGATATAGTCGCGCATTTCCAGCGAGACGACTATCGGTTCCATGTGCATTTCTCCTTCCGTTATTTCATCATCGGCGCCGCTAGAAACCCTTGTAGGGATTGGGGCCCACATTTTCCAGAGTCGCCGCAAAATCATCAAGAATCTGCGGCAGCTTGGCATAGTCGGTGATGGAGACCTGCTCAAAGCGGACGCGGTCCGATTCCAGCACTAGGCGATCCAGGGTTTCTTTGATCTTGCTCATGCGAATATTAGCCAATTCACTGCCCTTGACAAAATGGCATTGGTAATCGTCGCCGTGTTTGCAACCCAAAAGCAATATGCCATCGATCCCTTTGGAGAGGGCGTCGGCAATCCAGACCAAGTTCATGGATCCCAGGCAACGCACCGGAATGACCCGCACCCACGGGTTGTACTGGGCTCGACGAATCCCCACCATATCCAGGGCGGGATAGGCGTCGTTTTCGCAGGCAAGCACCACAATGCGAGGTTTCTCCTCGTCTTCTTCGGGCACGTGGATGTTCTTGATGACGTTACCGATCATGCCCACGGAATAATTCTTGAACGAAATAATCCGTTCCGGGCAGGCGCCCATGCACACACCGCAGCGGCGGCACCGGGTGGGATTGGGCAAGGGATTGCCTTTCTCATCTTCGTTTATCGCCCCGAAAGGACATTCTTCCGTGCAGCGCTTGCACTGGGTGCAGCGTTGCATGAAGAATTCCGGATAGCTGAGGTCCCCGGCCCTGGGGTGCACGGCCTTGCCTTGAGCGGTCATTTCCACGCACTGAATGGCCTTTAAGGCTGCGCCGGCGGCGTCTTCCATGGCGCGCGCGTAGTCCATGGGCGCTCGAACGGTCCCGGCAGGATAAATACCCGTGCGGCGCGATTCATAGGGAAAGCAGATGAAATGCGAATCGGGAAACCCGTATTTCAAGGCCGGAACTTCAGGACCTTGGCGGTATTCCAGATTGAGCAAGTTGGAAACCAAAATGGTGTCCGCCGGAACCTCCAGTTCCTCTTCGCCTTCCTTGGGCTGCTGTGCCTTGTAAGGTTTTCCCAAAGAGGCGGTGGACACCATGCCTGTGGCCAGGACCACCAAATCCACGGATTCCGAGGTGATGGGGGATCGAGTCAGGACATCCTTGGCCGAGACCGTGAGAGCCCCCGATCCGTCGTCGACCACTTCCGTGACGGTCCCCCGCACAAAAACCACTCCGTCCTTTTGCACCTGCTTGTAGAGCAGTTCATAGTGTCCTGCAGCCCGCATGTCCCGATAGAAGATATAGACGGGCATTTCCGGGTTCTGCTGCTTGAGCACTCTGGCCTGCTTGAGGGATTCCACGCAGCAGGCCGCTGAACAGTAGGGCAGGTGTTCCCAATCCCGAGATCCCGCACACAGCACAAAAGCCACGCTACCCGCGGGCTGCCCGTTGGACGGGCGCACGACCTGACCGTCTTTGAGCATGCCTTCCAGGCGGTCGGCCGTGATGACGTCTGGATGGGTGCCATAACCCAAATGCGTGAGTTTTTCCGCGTCATAGGCAACCGAACCCGTGGCCAAGACAATGGCCCCAACCCGCTCCGCCGTCTGAGTCCCATTGGAGCCGATCGTGACGTCAAACATGCAGGGAGCCCCACTGATCTTTTCAATATGAGATCCCGTATAGACCTTGATTTTCTCATGGCCCGTCACCTGGGCCACAAGCCCGTTCACATCAAAGGAGTAAGGGTCTTCATAAGGGGGGGCCAGAGGCGGCACGGAATGAACGTTTTTGAGGTAGCCTCCCAGAGACTCACTTTTTTCCACAAGAACCACTTCGTAACCCGCATCGGCCGCTTCTCGCGCCGCCGTGAGTCCCGTGAGGCCGCCACCCACCACCAAGATTTTCTTGCTCAGATTTTCGCCCCGAAAAGGCACGGGCGGTTCCATTTCCTTGGCTTTGGTCAGCCCCATGCGCAGGTAGTCCTCGGCCATCATCTGGGTGTCTTCATCCCCGGCCGGATGACTCCACACCACGTGCTCGCGCAAGTTCACTCGCTCCAACACCCTATCCGGCCCAAAGTCAAACACATCGGTCATGACGCGAGGGGAACACGCCGCAATGACCAGAGTGTTGATGCCCTCGTTCGCCATGTCGTCTTGAATGAGCTTTCGGCCTTCCTCGCTGCACAAGAAGCCGTGCTCTCGGCACACGGGCACCTTGTGTTCTCCGGTGGCCACCTTGGCCAAGGCAGCCACATCCAAAGCCTCTCCGATGCCGCAGCCCGTACAGATGTACGCACCGATTTTCTTCTCCATGGGCCTACCTCCTCACCATCGCCTGAATCGCCTTAAGGGCCGCCGCCGTCGCATCTTGAACGCTGGAGGCCACATCCACCGGGCGTTTGACGCACCCGGCCGGAATGATTCCCTCCAAGGGCTGCGCTGGAAGCATGAAACCGTTGTCGTCGTAGGCCACGTGCGCCGGAACTTTATCGTGCGCCGTGCTGGGCACCATTCCCGTGGCCAAGACCACCAGATCGAAAGCTTCCTTAAGGATCGTGCCGCTCTCCTGGTCTTCCACCTGCACGGTGACCTGGCCCGTCTGGGTCTCCTCGGAGATTTCCCCCGGTTTGCCTTTGACCAAACGCACTCGCGGATCCGCCTGCACCTTTGTATAAAAATCCTCGTATTTTCCCAGCGCTCGCATGTCGATGTAAAAGATGGTCACGGAGGCTTCAGGGTTCTGATCCAAAACGTACGTGGCCTGCTTGAGCGACGCAAGGCAGCAGATGCCGGAACAATAGGGTAGATGATTTTCGTCGCGGGATCCCGCACACTGCACAAAAGCCACTCTTTGCACCGCCGCCCCATCCGACGGACGGACAATAGCCCCTTGAGTCGGCCCATTGGTCGAAGCCAGCCGTTCCATTACCACGTTGGTGATGACATTTTGAAAGGTTCCGGCCCCGTAGTAGGCGATCCTGGAGGCGTCGTAGGGCTTCCAGCCCGTCGCCCACACCACGGCGCCCACCTTGAGGTCAAAGACCTTTTCCTGCATCTCCAGATCCACGGCACCGTAAGGGCATGCGGCGCGAATCTTTTCCGCTTCGTCCGTGCCGATCACCTCCGGAGCGATCACGTAGCGCATGGGAAAAGCAAACTCGTGGGGAAGGTACGCCGCCCTCACTGAACTCAGCCCGTAATCAAAGGGATTGGCAATGCGCGTCTCTGCAGCCTCCGCGCAAAGACCACAGGCCGTGCACTTTTCATTCACATAGCGCGGAGCAATCTTCACCGTCACATCCATGTCTCCGGGCTGGCCCGAAATCTTTACCACTTCCGCCATGGTGAAAAACCGCACCAACGGGTTGTTCTTGATGCGGCGAAAATTGATTTCCAAGCCGCAGCTTGGAGGGCACAGCTTGGGAAAATACTTGTTCATTTTCGCCACACGCCCTCCCAAATACGGCTCCTTTTCCACAATGTAGACGGGAAATCCGGCTTCCGCCGCCTCAAGGGCCGCGCTCAACCCGCTCATCCCGCCTCCCACCACTAAGACACCGCGATGGCCGTTGGTCACATTTGACATGGACTCTCCTCCGCTGCTTCCAGTTCTTGGCGCACCCAAGCCCGCGGTGTTTGGAATTTATTCGCATCCAGTCCGCGCCCTTTGTGCGCTTTTTGTGAGTATTGTCACCCGCACCGTCGCTTAGCACAGCGCGATGGCTGAGGCAAGACAGCGCGGCGCTGGGGCGTCGGTGCATTAAAAAACCCCCTGGGGCCGTTGTGGCTCCCAGGGGGTGTGACAAATCATGTCACCGGATTAGACGTCCAGGTGAACGATCGGAACTTTCTTCATGGTCCATTCGCCGGTTGCCGGATTCCACACCGAATTGACAAAGCAGTGCCAATTCTTCTCGTCCATATCCGGGAAGTCGGCGCGGAAGTAGTAACCGGGCCAACGGGTTTCTTCACGGAACATGACGTGGCGAAGGTGGCTTTCGGCGATCCACAGGCGCTGCACGTTTTCCCAGCACCGCATCAGTTCATGGAGGCTCGACGCCGCCAGCTTTTCGGAGTCTTCCTTTAGCATGGTCAGCAGATCAAGGCCGCGCTCCAACAGAGACTTGTTGGTGGTGAACTGAGCCGACACGCCGCCGCAGTACTCATCCATGATCTTTTGGAGGCGGAACATGAACATCTTGGGTTTGATGAAGTTGGGGTTGATGTCCGGATCAGAAGATATCGGCGCGAATTCTTCGAACCGAGCCAACGGGGCCAGGATCTTGTCGCGCAGGGCTGCCACTTGGGCTTCGTCCACAGCTGGAGCTTCGTTGTGGTCCAGAATGTAAGCAATGGCGCCCTTGGCGGCAATGCGGCCTTCGGCATGGGACCCAGAGGAGAACTTGTGCGAGGAAGCCCCTGCACCGTCACCCGCCGTGAACAACGCCGGAACCGTGGTCATGTGGTTGTAAACACCAATGGGTTCCCACTGCTTGCGGTATTCGGCCGGCATCAAATCTTCGGCGCCGCACACCCATGCGCCCGACGCACCCGAGTGGGAGCCGATGAAATACGGCTCGGCAGCGGCGATTTCCGAAGGCTTTTCTTCCGGCTGAATGTTCATGCCAGCCCACAGAATAGCCTGGCTGATGGTCATATCAAGGAAGTCTTCCCAAGCCTCGGCTTCCAGTTCCTTCATTTTCTTCTTAAAGGCCTTGGGATCATCTTTGTACTCGGCGGCCAGGTTGGCGATGGCCTCTTCCGTCCTCATGTAGATGGGACCCTTGCCGGCCATGACGTCTTCCATACCGAGCCAGTTGCGCAAATTGGCCGGAATGGGCTTAGCGGTGCCGTAAGGAGCCCACTTGGGCAGCTCGTTGGCGCGGGTCACCATGTATTCTTCACCCAACGCGTTGGTGGCGCGGGACTTGAACAGCAAGAACCACGCACCCACGGGGCCGTAGCCGTCTTTGAAGCGCACGGGAATGAAGCGCACTTCCTGGCAGGTCATTTCGGCACCGGCGCGAATGGTGAAGTAAGCCGTCGAACCACTGTTCCACGGCGGATACCAGGCGCGCCCCAGACCTTCACCCACCGAACGCGGACGGAACACATGCACGGCACCGCCCATGCAGGCGATGGTGGCCTTGGCCGTGAAGACGTAGAACTTGTTTTCGCGGACGCTGAACCCGACGGCGCCCACGCACTTGCCGTTGCTCAAAAGGGGTTCCACGATGAACACACGCTCAAACAGCTGGCCCTTATCGCCCAAGGTGGCCAGAGCGTTCTTGGCGGCTTCCGCCACCACCACCTTGTAGGACTCGCCGTTGATCATGATCTGCCAACGACCTTCATGGACGTATTCCCCGCTTTCATCTTTCCAAATGGGCAGACCCCATTTCTCGAAAAGATGCACGGAGCTGTCCACATGACGGGCGATGTCGTAAACCAGGTCTTCACGGGAAACACCCATGAGGTCCTGACGGACGTATTTCACATAGTCTTCGACCGTGTTTTGGCCCTTACCGTAGCCGATGTATTGGTTGATGGCCGAAAGACCCATGGCCACGGCACCGGAACGGTCCATGGCGGCCTTGTCCACAACGGTGACCTTCAAGCCGTGCTTCTTGGCCCAGTACGACGCCTCAAAGGTGGCGCCACAGGCAGACATACCACCGCCCAGAATGAGCAGATCTGTATCGACGCGTACAGTTTCGAAATCGGAAGGCTTCATGTGTTCACCTCCTTAAGGGTTACTTCTTCAGGGTGGGAAGTTGTGCCGCCAGGGTGGACGCCGGTTCCGTGCAGAGCACAGGGCTCTTGATGTCGTCGGAACCCGTCTGATACTCATCGGGCCACGGCTTAGCCTGCCCTTCCGGGGTCGTCCGAATGGGGAACTTGAACCGTTTCACTTGGCCATTGCGGAACTTGACGGTCCACATGATGTCTTCGGAACCGCGAAGAGGCACAACCGAGGCGCCCATGGGAACGAAGTCGGCGTAACCGCGCACATCCACGGCCTGCTGCGGGCAGATCTTGACGCAGTTATAGCATTCCCAGCACATTTCCGGAGCCCGGTTGTAGGCCTTCATCTTTTCCTTGTCCAGGACCATTAGGTCGTTGGGGCAGATGTACATGCACGCGGTCTTATCCTGCCCCTTGCAGCCGTCGCATTTTTCAAGAATGACGTAACTAGGCATCTTTTCACCTCCTAAAGGTTGTCACGAAACCACTGACCTCTGCGAACCCTCTGCTCAGCTCGCCCCAAAGAAACAGCCGTTGCACCTCCTTTCCCTGGATGCAAACACTCCGTTTCTCAGCGGGCGAAGCCCACTTCAGGGCTTCCCCCACCCAAATGCGGTCCGTTACTTCTTGGCCGGAGCATCCCCCGTGGCCGCTCCGTGAAGTTTAATTTCCACTTTTTCCTCAAGACTTGCGTAATATTGCTTCAAGATCTCAAGAACCTCTGGCCTCGAGAAGTGCGGATCCAGCTCGCCGCCTTCAGACAAGGTCTTGCGAACCATGGTGCCCGATAGAATCAAGCGGTCAGCCTTGCCGTGGGGGCAGGTCCTCATGGAGGCCATTCCATCGCACTTGAAGCACCAAAATGTCCAGTCGATCTTCAGGGGCTTGGTGACCAAGGCGTCTTGTGGAATTTCATCGAAGATTCTCTGCGCGTCAAAAGGACCGTAGTAATCGCCCACACCGGCGTGGTCGCGACCCACAATCAGGTGGCTGCAGCCGCAGTTTTGGCGAAACACGGCGTGCAGCAAGGCTTCACGAGGTCCAGCGTAGCGCATTTCCGCCGGATAGCCGCCCACCGCGATGGTGTCTTTGACAAAATAGTTGTCCACCAACGCGTCGATGGCTTTCTTGCGCACGTCCGCGGGAATGTCGCCGGCTTTCAGTTTGCCCAACAGCTGGTGAATATAGACGCCATCCATGACTTCCACAGCGATCTTGCACAGGTATTCGTGGCTGCGGTGCATGGGGTTGCGGGTCTGAAAGGCCGCTACACGCGACCAGCCTTTTTCGTCAAAAATCTTTCGCGCTTGACCCGGCGTCTGATACGTATCCTTAAATACTTCTGGATAAAAGCTTTCGCTCAGCACCTTCACCGGACCGGCCAGGTTAAATTCCTTTTGCGCCATGACCTTAGCCACGCCCGGATGCCCTGCGGCGTCGGTGGTCCAGAAAACGGACTTGCACTCATGTTCCTTGTCAATGGTGTACTTTTCCGTGACCTTCATGGTGCCGAGAATCTGGTCGTTTTCCACATCCCACAGGGCCACTTCTTCGTTGGGCCCCAGACTGTCGGCCAGATCCTTGTCCGCAGAAAGGGTGATGGGAATGGGCCAGAAGGTGCCATCGGCCATCTTGTATTCGCCACATACCCGCTTCCATTCGTCGTAGCCCATGAACCCGTCCAGAGGCGTGAAGGCGCCGATACCCAACATGACCAAGTCCGAAGCCTCCCGACTCGTCATGGGGACCTTCTTCAGGATCTTGGCCTTTTCCATTTCGGCCTTGCGGGCTTCACCTTCCAAAAGCAGGGGTTTAAGCTTTCTTTCTTTCCCATGGGGAGGAACCAACTTGGACATAACCCACTCTACTCGTCTGGTGGTTAGCCCTACGCACCTTCCGCAAGAGGCAGCACTCCAGCTTGTGCAATCCGTATCAGTCCTAATATAAAAGGCACCGGCCCGATGTCAAGTGAGAAAAAACGCAAAGAGACACGCACGTCTTTTTCCTGAGCTGGCAACGGGTCTCTAGTTTTTGGCCCCTTGCAGGGCCCCTTTCAGCTGATCCCTTTCTTTTTGGGCGTCGGCCAGCGCCTTTTCCAGCCTCGGCCGGTCGGGGTGGTTAGGCGACAAAGACGCCAAAGTTTTCTCAAGCTCTTCCACACGCTTCATGCACTGGTAGAGTTCTTGAGCCACGGCTCGAATGCTCATACACCCTCCATCGGGCAGTTCTGCCCGCCTTCGGCCCCCCAAGTCAGCTCTTTCTGTTCATCGACCGCTCGTAGGCCATCAGGAAATCTTCCACAGCCGAAGGAGGCAGCCTCAATTGGTAACCCGTCCCTTTAGGAATCTGGTCGCGACGCAAAGCCGGGTTCAGTCGTCGAAGATCTTGCAAGGGCACCCCCGTCCATAGCGAAGCCTGCTCAAGGGACAGAGAGTGTTGAACCCATACTGTGGTGAAGGCCCACAGCGGTTCATAGCTGGGCTTTTCCAGCCCGTAACGTTGAAAATCTCTGAGCACCTCCACCGCCGCTAGAACTTTGGGCACAAACTGGCGCGTTTGATACGGCAGGGCATTTTTCTTCAAGAGGGTCCAAAAGTCCTCACATCGGTACTGCCTCATGGCCTGCCGGACCGCTCCATCACCGGCATTATAGGCTGCCAAGGCCATTTCCCACGATCCAAACCGCTCATAAAGGTCCATCAGGTACACCGCCGCAGCGCGGGTCGCCTTGATGGGATCGAAACGCTCATCCACCCAGGCATCCACCCGCAGGCCTAAAGTGCGTGCGGTTTTGGGCATGAGCTGCCAAAACCCGGAGGCGCCGGCTCCCGAGCGCACATGGCCATGAAAACGACTTTCCACGAACACCACGGCCAACAGATCGGAAGGCGCCCCCACCACGTCCAGAATCTCTTTCATAATTGGAAGATAGATCCAGGCTCGATCCAACATGGTCTGAAACCCGTTCAGATCGCGGACCACGTATTTTTGAATGGAGGCGGCAATAGTGGGGTGATTGTCAAAGGATATGCTGCGTTCTTGAGACCGGCCGTTGGGTCCTGAAAGACCGGGCATCGCGCCCGATCCTCGGGCCTGTGGCCTGACGGGAACCGCCGTCAAAAGCGACCTCTCGGCGGGGGAGCTTACCCTGTAGCCGATCCCCACCAGGTCCTCCAGAGGATCCATCGCAGCCGCCCTTGCCTTGGCCGGCGCGAAAGCCGCGACACTCAAGAGTACCGCAAGTACAATGGAAATGCCAAGAGAACGGATCGTCCCTGCGCGCTCTTCCTGGGGCTGGAAAAACCCATGCCGAAGGATAGCCGCCATGATGACTCCTTGTTAAAGATCCAGCCAAAGGCCCTTAGCTCGTGGGCCGTTGGGTACCTGGAGTCCTTTAGCCGCCAAAGGGACATGAAGACAAGGCGCGTGAGGGGAGATTTCCGGCGATTTGTGCCCACATTCCCTTATTCGCCCTGGAGACCGGATCGCAAAAACCTTCTGTGCTCACAACTGTTCCCCGGCCTCTGGCCTAAGGAAGGTTTCTGACGTATCCTTCTTTTTCCGACCAAAAACTTTTTTCACTCGCTCTTCGCCACAACTTTTTTGTATACACTTCTGGTTTGTGGCACTTTTTTTGACCAGGCCGACGGACTTTTACAGAGGGCAGGCACCAGCGGACTCAGGGCACAATGGGAAAGGCTATGCAGCAAAAAGCGGCGGTGGTGAGTCTCGGATGCGCAAAGAATCTTGTAGATAGCGAAGTCTTGGCCGCTCAGCTGACACGCTTGGGCTATGAGATCACCGCTGAGGCGTCTGAAGCGGCTCTCATCGTGGTCAATACGTGCGGTTTCTTGGAATCGGCGGTGCAGGAAGCCGTGGATCACCTCTTGGAAATGGCACGGTACAAGGATGAAGGGTCCTGCAGGCACCTGGTGGCGGTGGGGTGCATGGTGCAGCGTTACGGTCGCAAGCTGGTCTCGCTCCTTCCCGAGGTGGATCTTTTTCTCGGCACGTCCCATTACGACCGTTTCGCGGACCTTCTTGAAAACTTCATCCAAGAGGGAACACCCACAATTTTATTGGAGCGTCCCGGATACCTTTGCCACGGAGGCATCCAACGGATACCTTCGACCCCCGCCCATTGGGCCTACGTGAAAATTGCCGAAGGCTGCAGCAACCGTTGTTCCTTTTGTTTGATCCCTGCCCTGAGGGGGCCGTGCCGCAGCCGGACCGTGCAGGACGTGGTGGCCGAAGTTCAGCATCTAGCGCAATCCGGCGTCGTGGAAGTCAACCTCATCGCCCAAGACACCACCGCCTTTGGGACCGATCGTGGGGAGCCCAATGCCCTGTGCCGGCTTTTGGAGGCCCTTGAAGACATTTCAGGGCTGCGCTGGGTTCGCCTTCTCTACACGTCCCCCTTTGGTGTCCACGACGACCTTTTGCGGACCATGGCCGGTAGCTCCAAGGTGGTTCCATATCTGGATATTCCTTTTCAGCATTGCGTGCCAAGGATTCTGGAAGCCATGCATCGGCGGGGGAAGAGACTTCGGCCCCTGGAGCTCATTGAACGGATCCGCAAACGTTTGCCCGACGTGGCCTTGAGAACATCCCTTATGGTCGGCTTTCCCGGGGAAACAGAAGCCGACTTTCAGGATCTATGCCGATTTATAAAGGACGTGGGTTTTGACCACATGGGGGTTTTTGCTTTTTCTTCGGAAAAGGGCTGTCGAGCCGCCCGTCTTCCCAACCCTGTGGCCGAAGAGGTCAAGCAGGCCAGACGAGATGCGCTCATGGCCCTTCAGCAAAGTATTTCCCGCGCCAAGTTGCAACGCCTGGTCGGCCGTCGCCTGCCGATTCTTGTGGAAGGCCTGCATTCGGAAACAGAGTTTTTGGCCGTCGGCCGCCTGCCCACCCAAGCCCCGGAAGTGGACGGCTGTGTGTTGATCGTGGAAGGCGAGGCCGTGGCTGGGAATATTGTGCAGGCGGAGATCCTCAAAGCCCACGACTACGACTTGGAAGCCCGCCTTTTAACCCCAGCGGCGCACGGCCCCTGATGGTCTCAAGCATGCAGTGGAGCGCGGCGGGAATGGCTTTCGGCGCCGTTTTCGTCCCCCTTTGGAGGAGCGTTCCAAGGCGCGATAAAGAGTCGCAGCTTGCGCCGTTTCTACTAAAGGCATTTAGGGAACATTTTTTCTACAAATCCTTCTTTTCTAACGCCGGAACGCCGCTTCAAGGGGTGAATGAAAGATTTTGACACCTCGGGCTTTTTTCGCTATGAAGCGGGTCGTGTTTTTGGACCCCGCATCGTAGAGCTTGTCCGAAAATAGCTTTTTGGGGCCGTTTTGGTTTCACCCTGTAGGCGCGCCGCACAGCGTGATAAAGGAGTGGCGGCCTCTGGCGCTCCTACACCCGGTGGTCTCGGACGGCTTCCTATTGGACAGGCCAGCGTTTCCAGGCCTCTGAGGAGCAAAGCCGCAGTCGTGACATTATCTGCCGCCCCCCAAGATTCTTCCCTTTCCATGAAAGGCAACCTTCTCAAAGCCCGCATTTACGCAAGCATCCGTCCGGAACTGGAACGCATCGAACGGGCTATACGTCGGCATTTGAGTTCCAGTGTGCCGCTCATTGAGGTGGTTGGCCGTTACATCATGGAAAGCGGCGGAAAGCGTCTTCGTCCGCTTCTCATGGTGCTTTCCTCCAAGCTTTGCGGCTATCAGGGGGATCAAGACGCAGATCTGTCGGTGGTCTTTGAATTTCTTCATGCCGCCACCCTTTTGCACGATGACGTGGTGGATAACGCCGAGATTCGGCGCACCAGGCCTGCCGCCAACACCTTGTGGGGTAATCCGGCCGTCGTTCTTGTGGGCGATTTTCTCTATTCCAAGGCCATCTTGATGACCGTTCTCTACAACGACCTTCGTATCTTGGAAGTCCTGTCCGAAACCACCACGCGCATGGCCGAGGGCGAAGTGCTCCAGCTGATCCATTCCGACGATCTGGAAACCGACGAAGCGGCCTATATGGAAGTGATCCTTCGAAAGACGGCCGTTCTCATGAGCGCGGCGTGCCGTATCGGCGCCATTTTTGCGCAGGCCCCGGCTGCTCAAGAAAAAGCGTTGAGTGATTACGGACGCCATTTGGGTCTCGCTTTTCAGCTCATCGACGACGCTCTGGACTATGTGGGAACCGTGGACGAACTGGGAAAACCTGTGGGTAATGACCTCCAGGAAGGCAAAGCCACGCTGCCCCTCATCTACGCCATGGCTCACGCCGAGGCGCGCCATCGGAACCTGATTCGAACTGTTTTCACGGCGGAACGGCAAACCCCCGAAGACATCCAGGCGCTCCAACAACTGGTTCGGGAATTGGGCGGCGTGGATTACACCATGCAACGCGCCGCCGAACATGTGGCTATGGCGAAGGAAAAGCTTGAGGTCTTCTCTCCCGGCCCCATTAAGGGGCTTCTGCAAGATATCGCTGACTATGTCTTGTGCCGGCGTTCCTAACCGCACCCCTTTCGTGTCCTTTCCATCCCCTTGCTGAAATGCCTCGAACCTTAACGCCCGGCATCGAAAAGGCCCCGCTTGCGCCCGCAATAAAAGCCGCGGCCGATGCTTGCCCTAATTTGCCCGGTCGTGTTAAACGGATCGCGTCAATTTCGTCAAAAGAATCTGTGCCAAAAGGCGGCAATGTCTGTGCTGGATTTTGAGGAGAAGCCGCGCGTGAGGGTTGATGCGCTTGGGAACGGACCGAGCATGTACCCGCTCTTTGTGTCCTTGAAGGATCGTGTGTGTCTGGTTGTGGGGGGCGGTGCCGTCGGCGAAAGGAAAGTCCGTAAACTCCTGGAATATGGTGCCCGGGTGCGCCTCGTGGCCAAGGATCTCACTCCCTGGCTTCAGCACGCCGCCGATGGCGAGACTCTGCTCTATTTGGGGCCCGACTACGCTGAAGACCACATGGAGGGGGTCGATCTGGTTTTTGCGGCCACGAGCGATGAGATTCTCAATGAACACATCGCCGAGCATGCGCGGAACCGGCGTGTGTGGTGCAACATGGCGTCATCACCGCATCTGGGCACCTGTGTTGTGCCGGCATCCCTTCGCCGCGGCCCGCTGACCATTGCCGTGGCCACAGAAGGGTTGAGCCCCGCCGTCGCCCGACGGGTTCGACAAAGGCTTGAAGAACAATTCGGGCCGGAATGGGAACCGTATTTGCGCTTTCTGGGAGCGCTGCGCCGGCACATTCAGAAACAGAGCCGCGACAGCGCGATCAATCAAGAACTGTTTCGCCGTTTGGCGGGCCTTCCCTTGACGGAATGGATTCGCCGAGGACGATTTTCCGAAATGATAGATGCGGTTTCGGCTGTCTGCCAAGACCTCGTGCCACGGGATCGCGTGGCATGGCTATGGGACAAGGCATGGAACACATCCTGCTGATCCTTGCCATCTGCAGCTATTGTGTCGGGTCCGTGGGCTATTTCATTGACCTGGTGCGTAACGGAGAAAACATCCATCGGGCCGCATGGACCGCTTTGTTGGGCGGCATGCTGTTTCACGGCACAGCCATTGGGCTGCGCTCCTTTGCCGCGGGGCATCTGGCGGTCAGCACTCTCTCGGAAGCTCTCTCTTTTTTTTCCTGGCTTGTGGTCGGCACCTATTTGGTCATGCAAAACCGTTTGCGGCTCCGTGTCTTGGGTAGCTTTGTGGCGCCCCTGGCCGCCGCCTTCATGTTCGCCTCGGCCATTTTACCCTCCCATATGATGCCCACCTCCCCGCTTTTAAAGAGTGTTTGGGTGTGGATTCACGTGAGCACCCTTTTTGCCGCCAACGCGCTGTTTGCCGTGGCTTTTGCGGCCGCAGTTCTTTACCTCTACCAGGAGCGGACCATCAAGAAAAAGAGACGAGGGTCCCTTGACGATCGTTTCCCGGCCTTGGAAAGGTTGGACAGGGTCAACCATGTGTGCCTGCTTATGGGATTTCCCTTGATGACGGTCGGCCTTTTGGCCGGTTTTCTTTATGCCAGCACCGTATGGAAATCCCCTTGGAACTGGGATCCCAAGGAAATTTTTGCCTTGATCACATGGCTCATTTACGCGGTTCTGCTGCACGAACGCCTGGCCGTCGGATGGCGTGGGCGCAAGGCGGCCTGGCTGGCCATCTTTGGGTTTTCCGCCGTGTTGATCACCTTCCTTGGGGTCAACCTCTTTCTCAAGGGACACCATACCCTGTTTTCCTCACAATGAGGGCGTGGCCATGGACATCTATCTTGTCGGTATGAACCATAAGACAGCTCCCGTAGAAATTCGCGAGCGCATTGCCCACGTCTGCCGCTCGAACACAAGCCCTCTGGAACATCGACCTCATTGCCGAGCCGTGGAGGAGTTGTTCTTTCTGTCCACCTGTAATCGTGTGGAGTTTCTGTTCACGACCCGCAACGGCCCCCACGGTGTTGAAGAGATCACGGACCTCATGGTGCAAATGGTCGGTCTTCCCAAAGACCTGGTGGTCTCGCACCTCTACGTCCACAAAAATTTGGACGCCGTGCGGCACCTTTTTCGCGTCGCCTCCAGCCTGGATTCCATGGTCGTCGGAGAGCCCCAGATTCTCGGACAGATTAAGAACGCCTATCGAGAAGCCACCCACTATCGCACGGTCGGCGTGGTTTTAAACCGGCTGCTGCACAAGGCGTTTTCGGTGGCCAAACGCGTTCGCACGGAAACCAACATCGGCTGTCATGCCGTGTCGGTGAGTTACGCCGCCGTGGCGCTGGCCAAAAAAATCTTTGGAGAACTCCACGGCAAACGGGTCATGCTGCTCGGCGCCGGAGAAATGGCTGAATTGGCGGCCGAGCATTTTCGAGCCCACGGGGTTCGGGACATGGTGGTGGTCAACCGCACTCTGGAGCGCGGCATAGAACTGGCTCGACGGTTCCATGCCCAAACCCTTCCCTTCAGCCATTTCGTCGATGGCCTGTTGCAGGTGGACATCGTTTTGTGTTCCACGGCCGCCGCCGAACCCATTTTGCATGCCGAAAACCTCAAGCCTCGCATGCGCAAGCGCAAGAACCGCCCCTTGTTTTTTATCGACATCGCCATGCCGCGCAACGTGGATCCCAAGGTCCATGATCTGGACAACGTCTACCTCTACGACATCGATGACCTGAAGGGTATCGTGGACCTTAACCTCTCGGAAAGGCGCCACGAAGCGGAAAAGGCGCAGCACATCATCGACACTGAAACACTACAGTTTCAGCAATGGCTGCAAACGCTGGACGTGGTGCCGACCATTATCGCGCTGCGTCGCAAAGCCGAAGAGATTCGACAGGCGGAATTGCGCAAAACCCTTTCCCAACTGTCCGAATTAGGCGATAAGGAAAAGGAGGCCATCCGGGTGTTGACGGAGGCTATTATCAAGAAGCTCCTGCATGACCCCATTGTTTTTTTGAAGAAAAAATCGGTGCGGGACTCTAAGGGCGTCTACGTCAACTTCACACAGCAGCTCTTTAACCTGGAGCAGGAAGACGCACCCACGAGCTCCCTTGACTGCACCGACGGGTGATGTTAACGATGCCATCCGTCGACCGTTTCAAGATTTTTCACGGCCGATGGCAAGGACGCAAAGACGAGGGGGGCTATGGCGGAAATCATTGATTTCGGCAAACGAAGCGATGGCGCCAGGGCAGAAAAGGAAGCCGAGACCCGTCGTCACAAGGTGGAAGCCCTGCGCAGTCTTTTCCAATGCAGTCGGTGCGCTTTTAAATGCGCCAAGTGCGGCACCCAGTTGGATCCCGGGGAAAGGTCCGGTCACCGGTATGCCAGCCCGTATCCCTTTTGCCGTTATTGCCATGAAGAGTACCAGGAGTATCGCCAGAGAGTGGACCATCCCGAAAGACCCGCCGCGCATTACTGGCATAACGCCCTGTGGATGAGGGTTTGGGAAAGTTGGCTGGAGCATCAACGTCGGCTGGACGAGTACAGGCGATCCAAAGAATTCCTTCAATTGCTCCAAGAGGTCGAACAACTTTTGGGCACGTAACCTCGAGGAAGGAGTCCTTCCATGATTGGTGGCATCGGCATGCCCGAATTGTTGGTTATTTTGGTAATTGTGCTCATTATCTTTGGAGCCGGCAAGCTGCCTGAGATCGGTGCCGGATTGGGCAAAGGCATTCGCAACTTTAAGAAAGCAACGCAGGAAGAACCGGAACTGGCCGAAAAGAAGACGGAAAAAATCGAGGCCTCGCCCGGTGGACCAGAAAAACCCGTCAGCTGACCACGGCTCGCCAATCCGAGAACCTTATAAAGCGCGAGCGCACCTCGCATCTTCCGGGTTCTGGGGTTTGCCCTGAAAAGACCCTTTCTCCCGCCAAGCGTGACCACCCACGAGCCCATCCCCTCTGGGAAAATCTTCATGCCCATCTTCCGCTCTTGTGGGAGCCCCCCTCAGATGCTGAAAAAATACCCCTTTTCGCGGACCGCTCACTTGACCTCCAGGGGCCAATCAGATCGGCGAAGCCTTTTGGAGGGCGGCTGCAGCTGTTTAGCACACGCTTCTTTGAGCGAAGACGGCTTTTTTCATCAAAAGAAAAAACCGCGACCTTGCCATCTGGGGCTTTGGAGACGGTCAAAGAGGCGCCTTTTGGCTCACTGAAGGCCCGGCGCGTCCCGCAGCTATTCTTTAAGCACCCAAAGGTTGAGTCCTCTCGAGTAAAACCCCTAAGACCTTACCTGAGAACACGTTCAGGAGGAGTGGCGTAAACCGCGACGCCTGATCGCCCCTTGCGGCGCCCCTACAGAAGGAAACGAAACCGGCCCCTAAAAGCCATTCTCGGACAAGCTCCCAGGCACCTGTGCTCCAGCTGCCGGCTAAAATGGGATGCCGTTGTTGTCTTGAGGTTCGGGCATTTCCGGAAGCGAATCCGGGAACGGTTCTTCGGGTATGGACCTTTCCGTGGGACCTCGACGTAAGGAAGCCTGACTCGTTTCGGGTTGAACCGGAGCATCGCGGCCGCTGTCAAGAAACCCCACATCCGAGGCGACGATTTCCGTGGTATATCTTCGAGTACCCTGCGCATCTTCCCACTGATTGGTGCGCAGGCGCCCCTCCACGTAAACCAGCCGACCTTTGGAAAGGTAGTTGGCACAGTTTTCGGCCGTCTTACCGAACACCACAACGCGATGCCACTCGGTGCGCTCTTCCCAATTGCCTTCTCCCGCGGGCACCCTTTCATTGGTGGCCAGGTTGAAACGCACCACGGGCAGACCACTTTGCGTGTAGCGCACATCTGGATCGGCACCCAGTCGGCCGATCAGCATAACTTTGTTTAATGTCCGTGCCATGACGTCCCTCGCTTTCCCAGGCCGCTGGGGCCGTGTCGTCGGTGCACGACGATGCCGTGGTTCT
This sequence comes from Desulfosoma sp., assembly GCF_052743555.1. Classification (NCBI taxonomy): domain Bacteria; kingdom Pseudomonadati; phylum Thermodesulfobacteriota; class Syntrophobacteria; order Syntrophobacterales; family Syntrophobacteraceae; genus Desulfosoma; species Desulfosoma sp. The sequence goes on along the minus strand of NZ_JBRAHS010000002.1, from coordinate 179,327 downwards.
CTTTTGAGCCGAATGTTTTTCTTCTATACCACAGGCACTTTTTTCACAACAAGCGCGGTGTCTGCGCCACATGAAGGAAGTTGACTCCGGTGGGGAAAGCCTTTAGACTGCCGTGCGCTCATGGGTTTTCATCCCTTTTTTTCCATAGTTAAATCGAGGGGGCTTCATGAGGTGGGTGAGAACCGCCACGTTCTACGTCATGTTGCTGGTTTCTACGGTCCTCTTGGGCTTGACGGCTATTGCCATTGTTCTCATCACGCATCGCAGTGACTGGGCCCACCTCTGCGGCCGCCTCTGGGGAAACCTCAATCTGAGGGCCGCGGGCGTTTCCGTGGACGTCCACGGTCTGGAGCGGTTGAACCCTCAAAGACCCGTGGTCTATGCGGCCAATCATCAAAGCTGGTTCGACATCTTTGCCATTCTGGGCAAACTGCCGGTGCAGTTTCGATGGCTGGCCAAGGAGGAGTTGTTTCGCATTCCCATTCTGGGACACGCCATGCGCCTCATCGGGTACGTGCCCATCGACCGATCCGACCGTAAAAAGGCGTTTCAGAGTTTGGACGAGGCTTCACGACGCGTTCGCGAAGGGACCTCCATCGTTATCTTTCCCGAAGGCACGCGAAGCCGTGACGGCGTGCTGCAACCCTTTAAGAAAGGGGGCATTATTCTGGCCATTCAGTCAGGTCAACCCATCGTACCCATTGCCTTAAGCGGTTCCCACAAGATTCTTTCCAAGGGATCCCGTTGGGTTCGGCCGGGTCGCATTCGCATGACCATCGGCGACCCCATTGATACGGCCGGCTTCAGCTTGCAAGACCGGGACCGGCTCATCGAAATGGTTCGCGAAGCCATACGGCGTCACCTTACCCAAAGGGAAGGAGGGAGCCCGGAGGAGACGGGATCCGTCGCGCAGGACCGCTCCGCAGCTCTATGACCATGAACTCCTCTGGAAAAACACCTCTTCGCCTGATCCCTCTTGGAGGCTGCGGCGAAATAGGCCTCAACATGCTGGTGATCGAATACAGCGAGACCATCGTCGTGGTCGATGCAGGCTTAATGTTTCCGGAAGAGGAAATGCTGGGCATCGACATCGTGATTCCCGACTTTTCCTACCTTCGCGAAAACAAGGAAAAGGTTCGAGCTCTGGTGGTCACGCACGGTCATGAAGATCACATCGGGGCCATCCCTTTCTTCATTCGCGAATTTCCGGTGCCCATTTACGGCACCCCCCTGACACTGGCGCTGGTTGAAGAAAAACTTCGAGAACACAAGCTCCTGGAGCGCGCGCAGTTGCACCGCATGGACGCGCGCGACTCGTTGCCCGTGGGGCCTTTAAATATTGAGTTCATTCAGGTGTGTCACAGCATTCCCGACGGCGTCGGTCTGGCTGTGGAAAGCCCCGAAGGGATCATCATCCATTCCGGGGACTTTAAGATCGACCATACGCCATTGGACGGCAAAAGGTTCGATGCGGCCCGATTCGCCGCTTACGGAGAACGGGGCGTTTTGGCTCTGCTTTCCGACTCCACCAACGTGGAAAAGGAAGGCTACACGTTGTCCGAAAGGGACATTGGGCACATCTTTCGAGAAATCTTTCGGGAATGTTCCGGCCGCATTCTCGTGGCTGTCTTTGCCAGCAACATTCATCGCATTCAGCAGGTCTTGGATCTTGCCGCGGAATTCGATCGCAAGGTCTTTTTCAGCGGCAAATCCATGCTGGCCAATGTGCGCATTGCATCCCAGCTGGGATACCTGAACTTTGACTCGGACATTGAAACGAATTTGCTGGAACTGCAACACTTGCCCGACCACAGGGTGCTGATGCTCACCACCGGCAGTCAGGGGGAGCCCATGAGCGCCCTGACACGCATGGCCTTCAACGTTCACAAGAAATTGTCCATCAAACCCGGAGACACTGTCGTCTTTTCTTCCAAGTTTATCCCTGGCAACGAACGGGCCATTCACAGCATCATCAACCATCTGTACCGTCGCGGCGCCCAAGTGATTCACGACCAGGTGAAGGAGATTCACGTATCGGGGCATGCGTATCGCGAAGAACTCAAGACCATGATCAATCTGGTACGCCCTGCCTATTTCATCCCCATTCACGGAGAATACCGGCATCTGGTGCAGCACAAGCAACTGGCTCAACGACTCGGGCTTTCTGAAGAGCGGTGCTTGGTGGTGGAAAATGGCGACGTTATCTCTTTTCAAGATGGGGTGGCTTCGGTTCAAAAGCGCATCGAGACAGGCCGGGTCTTCGTAGACGGCAAAGGGGTCGGGGATGTCTGCGACCTGGTTCTTCGTGATCGAAGGCATCTCTCCGAAGACGGCATGGTCTTGGTCTCCCTTGTGGTCAGCAAAGAAACGCGTGAGATCCTCAGCGGCCCGGAAGTGGTGAGTCGAGGGTTTATTCTGGAAGAAACCAAGCCGGATATTCTCGACAGTGCGCGGTGCCTCATTTTGGATGCGCTGGAACGGTATCAAGCCGAGGGCGAAATGATGGACTGCGGTGATTTTCAACTGGAGATCCGTCGGGAATTGAAGAAGTTCTTTCAAAAGGTTCTGGAAAGGCGACCGTTCATCCACCCCATGGTGGTGGAGGTCTGACAAAGGGGGGTGGCGTGGAGCGCAAGAAGCACGAAGCGTGGGCACTGGCTGTGCTCACCGTAAGCATTCTCATCGCCGCAAGCCTTGTTTCCCACCACCGCACCGACCCCACCTTTTTTGGGTCTTCCGCCGCGGCGCGCGCCACTATGAACCGCGTAGGTGTGCTGGGTGCCCATGTCTCCTGGCTTCTGTTCTTTTTGATCGGCATCGGGGCCTACGCCGTGCCTTTGTTGGGCGTGTGGTGGAGTTGGCGTTTGCTGCGCGGGCTTCCGGTGTTCCCCTACGGGCGCATGCATGTGGTGGGTTTGGCCCTGATGCTCTGGGCGGCCATTACTCTGGCGGCCTTTTACGGTCCTACGGTTTCGATTCTCGGCCAAGACATTTTGGCGGGAGGACAAGTGGGGCGCCTGTCCGCTTCCTTTCTGGCGTCCCGCTTGAACACGCTGGGAGCCGAAGTGCTCTTGGGAGGGCTCCTGCTTATGGGGCTGGTCATGGCCACGCCCTTTACGGTGAGGTCTTTCGGCCGAATAATGTTGCCCATTCCGCGCCTTCTTTTGACGGCTTTCAAAAAGAGTTTGTCGGCACGCGCCGCCGCTTCGACCGATCGTCAACGCCACGTCCCTTCCCCAGGACCCGCGCCGCAACGCGGCGCACGGCGCCCCAAGAGCGCTCCCTCGGCGGAAAACAAAACCAAGGACGGGGCGGAAGAAGGCCTTGTATCCATTCGCTCTGCCGAGGATACCGCCACGATCACCGCACGCAATAAGGTGTCGGCTCCCGCGCCGCGCCCCGCAACAGCCTTAACCCTGCCTCCTGCGGAGCTTTTGGATTTTTATGCAGAGGAAGAGGCCTCCCCGGATCCTCAGCTCCTTCAGCATAAAGCCCGCACACTGGAAGAAAAATTGAAGGATTTCGGCGTGCAGGGGCAGGTGGTGGGCATCAATCCGGGACCCGTTATCACCATGTACGAATACAGCCCTGCGCCGGGTATCAAGATCAGCCGTATTGTCGGCCTTGCCGACGACTTGTCCATGGCTCTCAAGGCAAGCAGCGTGCGCGTGGTCGCCCCCATTCCCGGCAAAGCCGCCATCGGCATTGAAATTCCCAATGAACAACGAGCCATGGTCTCCTTGCGCTCCATTATCGAATCCAGGGCCTTCGCCGCCTCCACGTCTCCCTTGACCATCGCCCTGGGAAAGGACATTACCGGAAACCCCGTGATCACTCAGCTGACCCGCATGCCTCACCTGTTGATCGCCGGAGCCACGGGGACGGGCAAGTCCGTGTGCATCAACGCTATCCTGCTGAGCCTGCTTTACCGGAACACGCCGGAGACATTGCGGTTTCTGTTGATCGATCCCAAACGCATTGAACTGAGCACCTACGAAAACATTCCGCACCTGCTGCACCCGGTGGTCACGGAACCCAAGATGGCCACCCGAGCCCTACGCTGGGCCGTCCAGGAAATGGAATGGCGCTATAAGCTCCTTGCCGACAAGAACGTGCGCAACATTGAATCCTACAATCGTGTCCTGGGAAAGCACGACACGGCGAAAGGCACCTCGACGCCTCCTCGAGAAACGGCCAACGGCAGTGTTCTGGAACGTCATGTGCTCCCTTACATCGTGCTGATTATCGATGAGCTGGCCGACCTCATGATGGTCGCCTCCCGAGAAGTGGAAGAATACATCACGCGACTGGCCCAGATGGCCCGGGCGGCGGGTATTCACTTGATTTTGGCGACGCAAAGGCCTTCGGTGGATGTGTTGACAGGTATCATCAAGGCTAACATTCCGACCCGCATCTCCTTTCAGGTGTCCTCCAAGGTGGATTCCAGAACCGTTTTGGACACTAACGGCGCGGAAACCCTACTGGGTGCCGGCGACATGCTCTTTCTGCCCCCGGGCACGGGAAAATTGCAGCGCATTCAGGGGGCTTTCGTGTCGGATGCCGAAGTCCAGAGGGTCACCGACTTTTGGCGCGAAAGGCTGCCTGAAACGGATCCCATCGCCGGAAGGGTCTCTTTCGCGGACAAAGACAGCGTCTCAGAAACGGTCGAAGAGGCCATGGATGAAAAATACGAGGAGGCTGTCCGCCTTGTAGTGGAAACCCGGCAGGCCTCCATTTCCATGATTCAAAGGCGCCTGCGCATCGGCTACAACCGGGCCGCCCGCATGATCGAAATCATGGAACAGCAGGGTATCGTGAGCCCATCCGATGGAAGCAAGCCCCGGGAGGTTCTGGTTTCCAAGGACTCTTTGGATGCATGAAAGAGAGGGGGGCGCCGTGAAGGTCAGATGGCTGAGCGTGGTTTTGGGGCTTGTCATAATGGCCGTCCTTGTTCTGAACCGAGCTATGTCGCTGGAAGTTTTTGCGGCCGGTGAAGCCGCCGAAGCGGGAGCACCCGAGATCCTCGCCAGGATGGAAAACGCGTACCGTGGTATTGCCGCCTACACGGCCGATTTTACGCAATGGACCACGTCGGTGGCCACGTCGGGAGCCACCACGGAAGCGCGCGGGGTTTTCTACTATCAGAAACCTCAGCGCATGCGCTGGGAATACGACATGCCGGAACGGCAGATTTTCGTCGCGTTGAAAGACACGGCCTGGCTGTATGTTCCCGAAGACCGTCAGATATCCCTCTTTGAGATCAAAGAATTGTTGCAATCGCCCATTATGCGAACGTTTTTTGAGGGAGTGGTGGAGTTGAAAGAAAATTTTCAGGCCACCCTGGACGCGGCCGCCAGCACGGAAGAAACCGCCGTGCTGCGCCTCACGCCCACACGTGAAGATCCCAACGTGCGCGCTTTGCGCGTCTGGGTGGACACCGCCCAATACACCATCGCAGAAATCGAAGCCCTCGATGCTCTGGGCAACATCAACCGCATTCAGTTTCATAACCACAAGCTGGTGCCCAATCTGCCCAAGGAACTCTTCGCCTTCAACCCGGACGATGGGGTTCTTGTGCTCGATTCTTCCGGGCGGAAATTGAATGCCGAAGAGATCGGTGCGCTCAGGCGCCGTCTTGGCGACTAAAGACGGAGACAGGCATGACCCCCAAAAACCTCCTGATCCAAGAAATTCTCGCCCTGAAAAAGGAAAGAAACGCTATTATCTTGGCGCACAACTATCAGCCCGGCATCATTCAGGATCTGGCGGACCTCACGGGAGATTCTTTGGAACTGAGCCGCAAAGCTCAGGAAACCGACGCCGATGTCATTGTTTTTTGCGGTGTGCATTTCATGGCCGAAACAGCAGCCATTCTTAATCCCGAGAAGATCGTGCTTCTGCCCAACCCCGCAGCCGGCTGTCCCATGGCAGACATGATCACGGCGCAGGATGTGCTCCGCATTCGGCGGGAGTTTCCGGGCGTGCCCATTATTACCTATGTGAATTCCTCAGCTGAGGTCAAAGCGGAAAGCACGGTGTGCTGCACGTCGGCCAATGTGAACCGCGTCGTGGCCTCCTTTTCTGAGCAAAACACATTGTATCTGATACCAGACCAAAATCTGGCCCAGTATGCCGCCCGCCATACCGACAAGACCCTCCATTACTGGAAGGGCTATTGCCCGGTGCATCACGGGCTGACAGCGTCCATGGTTGAGAAGGCCAAAGCCGCGCATCCAGAATCCATTTTTCTTGCCCACCCCGAATGCCGGCCGGAAGTGCTGGATTTGGCGGATATCGTCACCAGCACTTCGGGCATGCTGCGGTATGTCCGCGACAGTGCGCACAGCGCCTTTCTTATCGGCACGGAGATCGGAATCTTGCATCCCATGCGCCGGGATAATCCCCACAAGGCCTTTTATGCCGTCTCGGACCGCATGGTGTGCCCGGATATGAAAAGAACCTCTCTGGAGGACGTACTTCGAAGCCTTCAAACCCTTACGCCCCAGGTGCGTGTGGCGGAAGACATTCGGGTCAGAGCGCTGCAGGCCGTGGAGCGGATGCTTTCCATTTGAGGTCAGCTCGTGGATTCCAAAACGACATTGCATCGACCGCGACTGGCCGTGACCATGGGCGATCCCGCCGGCGTGGGCCCGGAGGTGATCGTGAAGGCACTGCAGGACCCGTGGGTCCAAAGGGCATGTCGGCCGGTAATCATCGGCGATGTGACGGCTTTGCACAGGGCCATGGGTCTCTTGAAAGTCAGGCTTCCCTTAAAGGTCATTCAAGAGATCCATGAGATTCCCTCGGACCTGCAGGAAGAGGTGGCCGTCTTATGCCGCACGCCTCTGTCCTTCGACGACATCACCTACGGCCGACCGTCTGCGGCCGCCTGCCGTGAAACCATTCAGTTCATCCGCACCGCCGTGGACATGACCCTGACCGGGCACGCCGACGCTATGGTCACGGGGCCCATTCACAAGGACGCACTGCATCGCCACGGGTTTCCGTTCCCTGGACACACGGAGTTTCTTCAGGACCTCACGGGAGCTTCCCGCGTGGTCATGATGCTTGCCGGGCCCAAGCTGCGCGTGGCCCTGGCAACTATTCACTGTGCTCTGCGCGACGTGCCCGAAGGCATCACGCAGGAAAGCTTGATGGCAACCCTGGAGGTTCTGGCGGAGTCCTTGAAGTGCGATTTCGGCATCTCCAGCCCCCGAATCGCCGTCTCGGGCCTGAACCCCCATGCCGGAGAGGCCGGAAGATTCGGTCGGGAAGAACTGGAGGTGATCGCTCCGGTTGTGAATCATTTTCGCCGCACCCATCCTTGGTGTGACACCTCAGGCCCTTATCCGCCGGATACGGTGTTCTTTCGCGCCTTTGAAGGTCATTTCGATGTCGTCCTGGCCCTGTACCACGACCAAGGCCTCATCCCGCTGAAACTGGTGCACTTCCACGAAGCGGCCAACGTGACCTTGGGACTTCCCATTCTTCGAACCTCCGTGGACCACGGCACAGGGTACGACATTGCCGGAAAGGGCATCGCCCACTGCGGAAGTCTCCTCTACGCCATGCAAACGGCCGTGACCATGGTTCGTCACCGAAAGGCTGAGCGCATCGGGATATGAACACAACCCTTAGCGAGGCTTCTCAGGCGTGGATTCGCATTCGGGGGGCCCGCCATCACAATTTACAGAATCTCGACGTGGACATTCCCAAAGACGCCTTTGTGGTGGTCACCGGGGTCAGCGGGTCGGGAAAGTCCACATTGGTCTTTGACGTGTTGCATGCCGAAACGCAACGGCGCTACCTCAACACCTTTTTGCCGTCTTCCAGCATGGCCCTTTTGCCCACCTTTCGGCGAGAAAAACCCCAAGTGGATTCCATGGAAGGTTTGAGCCCCACCATCGCCGTGGAACAGGGGCGTTTTCCTCCGCAAACCCGCTCCACTGTGGGCACCTTTACCGACATCTACGATTTTTTGAGATTGCTCTTTACACGATTGGGCGTCCCCACATGCCCTTCGTGCCGACGGCCCATTCAATCCTTTACCCTGCGGCAGATGACCGAAGCGATTCTTGAACGTCCCGCAGGGGCCCGCGTCATGCTTGTGGCCCCGCTGGAGCCGGTTCCGGAAAACAAACTGCCCGGGCTTCTGGCGTCTCTGAAAAGAGACGGCTTTATGCGCATTCGCTGGGAAAACCAGGTGTATTCTTTGGATCCTTTGCCCATTTTGCCCCGACGTCCTTGGTATGATCTGGAACTGGTGGTGGACCGTGTGAGTGTGAAGCCGCAGGCCACCGTGCGCCTTGCCGGTTCTTTGGAACTGGCCGCGCGCTACGGCCAAGGGGCCGTGCGCGCCGTGTGGGACTCGGGGGAAACGGTGACCTTTTCTCAACTTCCCGTTTGCGACCAGTGTGGCTATCGAGCGGAAGCGCCCTCTATGGCCCTATTTTCCTTTTTTCACCCCAAAGGCATGTGTCCGCACTGCGAAGGCACAGGCAAGGAACCCAGGCCAAAGTTGAAAAAACCCGTGCGGGAAGAAGAAGAGCCGTTCTGGGCTCAATGCCCCCCCTGCACGGCATGCGGCGGCTCGCGCCTCAACAACCTCGCTCTCTCCGTCCTCATTGCCGGTTATTCCATCGCCGCCGTGAATGCCATGACGGTGACCGAACTGACCCAATGGCTGACCACCCTGAGGCCCCTTCTTCATGAGGAAGAAATCGTGACACGAATCCGCCAGGAAATTCTTCCCCGCTTGAATGCCCTCACAACCCTCGGCCTCGGCTACCTCAGCTTCGATCGCTCCATCGCCTCCCTTTCTTCCGGGGAAACCCAGAGGCTTCGGCTCGCCCAGCAACTGGCCGCACCTTTTTCGGGAGCCGTCTACATCTTCGATGAACCCAGCGTGGGACTTCATCCCCAGGATATGCAGCGGTTGATGGGCGTCCTTCGGGACCTTCGGCGACGAGGGAATACGGTTCTTGTGGTGGAACACGACGTGTCCGTCGTGCAGGCGGCGGACTATGTGGTGGAGCTGGGTCCTGGGGCCGGCCCCGAGGGGGGGCGTCTGATCTTTGCCGGCACGCCGAAAGAACTGGCCCAATGCGCCGGGTCGTCCACCGCCCCATTCCTGCGTTCGCGCGCCGCAGGCACGTCCGGGCTTCGCCGTCCACGAAAAGGCTTAACCCAATTTCTCGAGATCCACGGCGCTAGGGGCCACAACCTGAAAAACATCAGCGCCCGCTTTCCCCTTCGGGCCTTGACCTGCGTCACCGGGGTTTCGGGATCGGGCAAGAGTTCCCTGGTGGTCGAAACCCTCTATCCCGCGCTCTGTCACGCCCTGGGACGCACCACCATGCCGTCCCTGCCTTATGAAACCCTGCGCGGTTTCGAAACACTTCGCCGCGTCCTTCTCATGGACCAGTTTCCCGCAAGGCGACTGCCGAAGTCCGTTCCGGCCACCTACTGCGGTGTCTTTGACCCCCTGCGTTCCCTTTTTGCTGGCTTGCCGGAATCCAAGGCACGCGGCTATAGCCCGGAGCGGTTTTCCTTTAGCAACCCCGGCGGACGATGTGAGTTCTGCCGCGGCGACGGTCGTCTTCGCGTGGAAATGCTTCTTCTTCCCGACTTCTACGTCACATGCCCTCATTGCGAGGGATCCCGCTATGAACCCGAGACCCTCACCGTGCGCTTCAAGGGGCTGTCCATCGCCGATGTGTTGCGCTTAACCGTTTCTGAAGCCGCCACCGTCTTTCGGCACGTGCCGTCCATTCATCGAAAACTGCAGGTCATGGAAGAGGTGGGCTTGGGGTATCTGCCATTGGGCCAGCCGAGCTCGACGCTTTCCGGCGGAGAATCCCAACGGCTGAAACTGGCCAAAGAACTGGCCCGGTCAGCTCCGCAACCTACCCTTTATCTTCTGGACGAACCCACAACGGGACTCCATCCTCAGGATGTGGCCCGTTTGGTCACCTTTTTGGACCGCCTTGTGGCCAAAGGACACACCGTCATTGTCATCGAACACGACCTGCAATTGGTGCGAGCCGCCGACTATGTGGTGGACTTGGGACCTGGGGCAGGCCCAGAGGGCGGCCACATCGTGGCGGAAGGTCCGCTTGATGCGGTGCTGCACCGCTTCGACACGCCCACTTTTCGAGCCCTTCGAGGGAGCACGCCTTGAGGGCCTGCCTTGGAACCGAATGCCTGGAAAAGTCTTGCTGAGGAAGATGCCGTGGGGGGGGTTTAGAAGCTCGCGGACAGGTGGTAGGCGATGCAGTCCAGTTTGATCGTGAAATCCACGTTTTCCACGTGGCAACAATCCGGCACCTGAATCTGTACCGGAGCGAAATTGAGAATGCCATTGATGCCGGCAAGAATGAGCTGGTTGGCCACACTTTGCGCCGCGCTGGCCGGCGTGGCGATGACGCCGATGTGCACATTCCGCTCCCGCACCACGTCTTCCAGTTCGTCCACGTGGTTGACGATCAGCCCGTTAGGTAGCTTTTTCCCCACTTTCTGAGGGTCCACGTCAAAGGCCGCCGTGAAAATGTAGCCGTGTTTCACAAAATTGCCGTGCCGCACCATGGACGATCCGATGTTGCCCAGGCCCACCATGGCCAGGTTCCAGGTGCGGTTGAGTCCTAAAATCTCCTTGATCTGATTGACCAAATTCGCCACATGGTAACCCACACCGCGAACCCCGAATTCGCCGAAGTAGGCCAAGTCCTTACGAATCTGAGCAGGGCTGACGCCGCACTGCTTGGCCAGGCGCTCGGAGGACATGACATCTACATCCTCTTCCAGCAGCTCTTGCAGCGTGCGCAAATAGATGGACAGGCGGTTGATGGCCGCCATGGGGATTTTGGCAAATTTCATCATTGCCCCCTCATCAATCCTTTGGTGCCATGCGGCCTCACGACACACGTCGCGTCAAGACTTGTGCATGAACGCGCCCCGTGCTGTGGTGTTGTGCCCGGCTTCACATGACGTGCGCAAAAAGAAGGCCTCCCCCTTTCGGGCCATGGGCATCGATCTCCTCAGAAAACGCTCGATGCCCTTTGGGTTCAGCCTTCTCGATGGACCTGAAATCTCGCCGTTTAGTGGGCCGCCAGCCCCACAAAACCTTGGATGAGCTTGGAAACCGGGTTGGCGTAGATGAGGATCAAGGCGATGACCAGAGCGTAAATACACAGAGACTCGATCATGGCCAGACCGATCATCATGGTTACGGTGATCTTACCGGAGGCTTCCGGGTTCCGAGCCACGCCTTCCACGGAGCCCTTAATGGCCAGGCCTTGGCCCAGGCCCGTGCCAAAGGCGGCGATGCCGATACCGAAACCGGCGGCCACGGCCGAGTACATGAAGAACCGAAGGCCTTCCGCTTTTTCGGCAGATCCCGCGTCAGCAGCCATGGCCAACGTGGTCAACCCGAGAACCAACAGCGTCGTAAAGAACCCAACTTTCCTAGACATCGATACAACCTCCTTGGATTGAGAATTAAGTTTATGCGGCCTTTCCTCCAACCGAAACCGCCTTGGGAAGCCTAGTGCGCCTCTTCAATGGCGCCCGCAAAGTACATGGAGGACAGCAGGCAAAAGATGAACGCTTGCACAAACCCGGTAAAGAGCCCCAGGAACATGATGGGCAGCGGTGCCAAATACAGCCCGGCCAGGAAGAACAAAATGGCCAGCACCAATTCCTCACCAAAGATGTTTCCGAAAAGACGGATGGACAGGCTGAGCACACGGGCCGTGTGGCCGATGAGTTCGATGGGGAAGATCAGAGGGGTCAGCCACCAGATGGGTCCCATGAAATGCTTAATGTACTTGACCCCATGAAATCGCACGCCGATGACGTGGGTAAAAGTCACCACAATGAGCGCGCAGGCCGCCGTGGTGTTGATGTTGGCGGTGGGCGCAAAAAAGCCGGGAATCATGCCCATGTAATTGCTGAGCAGAATGAAAAAGCCCAGCGTGGCGATGAGCGGAAAAGCAAACCGCCCTTCCTCGCCCGTGATCCCTACCATGAAGTCTTCGATGCCCGTAAGGACCATTTCAAAGAAGTTCTGGCCGCCCGAGGGCACTAATTCCAGGCGACTCACGGCCAGCTTGGCCAAAATGAGCAAAACGGCGGCCACCACCCAGGTGTAGACCACATGGGGTAGAAGCAGCTTTTGCAAAAAGGTGTGAGCCTCATCGGCGCTGTGGACGATGGGAAGTCCCAGCTTCTCCAACAGAATGCTGAGAAACAAGACTGGATGTTCCATACCTTACCTCTCTCCCCTCATGACCATTTTCGCGGCTTCCACTATGGCCACCAGCACGATGCTGACCATCACCACCGACAACCCCGCCAGGAATGCCGGCGGATCCACCCACCCGTAATAGAGCACCGTAAAGACCAAAAACAAGGTGCCCAGAAACCGCAGGTAATACTTGACAAAGAGCACACCCTTGGATGGTGGTTGCTGCGGGTGTCGAAAAGCCCGGCCCAGTTGCCACTTCATCACTTGAAAACTGGCTGTGACCGTCACCGCCCCCACCAGCACGCCCAAAGCCTTTCCCATGGAAAAGAAGACCGCCGCACCCAGCACGGCACAAAAGAGAACAATCACATTCACAAGCTCAATGCGCCGAACCAGCTTTCCATCACTCAGCAGTGTGTTCACGAGCCCCTTACGGTGTGCGCTGATCCTCGCGCTGCTGCCTTCGCATGAAGCGCATGTAGTTGCGAAAGCCAGCGATGATTCCCATGACTAGAAAAACCAACATGAGCCATGGGAAGGTTCCAAAACTGGAATCCAGCCAGTAGCCGATCGCCACGCCGATGAAAATGGCGAAAGCCACCGAAAACCCGAGGGTGCTCGCCAGTCCGACCTGCTTGAGGTATTTTTTTGTCTCTTCTTTCATCGGCCACTTCGTGTAAATTATCACACATTACCTAGCATAGGGCCTAAGCCGAGTCAACGCTATTTTTTCCCGTCGAAGTTTTGCAGTCCATCTTCGCCGAATCCTCGTCCCGGTAGGCCGGTGTCTTGTTTCATCAAGCTGTCGGCTTTCGACGCCATTTTGTCCGACTGCTCCACGGCACGATCAGGACTCTCGGCGTGCACCGCTCCTAACGTCTCCTTTGTGTCATTTTCACCACCCGGAGAGACTCCAAAGCGGCTTCAGCCGTTCGATCCAAGTCTTCCTTTTCATGGGCCGTGCTTACAAAAAAGCTTTCGAACTGAGACGGAGCGATATAGACGCCTCGAGTGAGCATCTCCCTATAAAAGATCGCGTAAGTTGCCGTGTCGGCCTGCAGCGCTGAGGCAAAGTCCAGGACTTCCTTATCGGTGAAAAAGGCGGTGCCCATGGATTCTATGCGGTTGATGGTCACCGGCACATCGGCAATGCGGGCGGCTTCGCGAAGCCCGGCCTCCAGCCTCTCGCCTTTTGTCCTCAACGACTCGTAGATTCCCGGTGCACCGAGCTCCTCAAGCATGGCGAGCCCGGCGGCCATGGCCAGTGGATTCCCCGACAAGGTGCCGGCCTGGTACACATCGCCCAAAGGCGCCACCTTTTCCATGATGTCCCTCCGACCTCCATAGGCCCCCACGGGAAGGCCGCCTCCGATGATTTTTCCAAGGCATGTGAGGTCTGGACGCACCCCGAAGCGTTCCTGGGCTCCCCCGGGAGCCAACCGAAATCCGGTAATGACTTCATCAAAGATGAGCAGGCTGCCGTAGGTGTCGCACAGGCGCCGCAATCCTGGTAGGAACTCAGGCTTGGGAATCACGGTGCCCATGTTCCCCGCCACCGGTTCCACGATGATGCACGCCACTTTTTCTCCATGGGCTTTCATGGCGGCTTCCACAGAAGCCAGGTCATTGTATGGCAACGAGAGAGTATGAGCCACCACCTCCGGCGGCACACCGGGGCTTCCGGGGATTCCCAAGGTCGCCAGTCCGGATCCCCCCTTAACCAGCAGGCAATCGCTATGACCATGATAGCACCCGTCGAACTTGATGATCTTTGATCGCCCGGTGTAGCCTCGAGCCAGACGAATGGCGCTCATGGTAGCCTCCGTGCCCGAATTGACCATGCGCACCATGTCCATGGACGGCACCATGGAAACCACCTTTTCCGCTAGTTCCACTTCCAAGCGGCAGGGAACGCCGTAGGATGTCCCCTGGGTGGCAGCACGTCGCACGGCCTGAACCACCCGAGGATGGGCATGGCCGAGGATCAAAGGGCCCCAGGATCCCACGTAATCCAGGTAGATTCGGCCGTCTTCATCTTCCAAACGGCACCCCGCCGCCCTTTTGACAAAAAAGGGAGAAGCCCCCACGGAACGGCAGGAGCGCACCGGACTGTTCACTCCTCCGGGAATAACCGCCTGAGCCCGCTCAAAGAGCGCCTGCGATACGGTCTTTTGTGTCATGCATACCTCCTTAACTTCAAGGGTTCACGACAGCCGATTTCGAGCGACTTACGGAAACGGCGCTCGATTCCGACCACCCCCCTGGAAGCAGCGCACAAGCCGAAGTCGCCACGTTTCTTGCGCTGCTTCGACGCCCTCGTCAATAGTGAATCTGGTCCGAGAACGGTTCGGCCGCGTCTTATCAGCTTGAGGCCGTCGGAGCGCCGCTCGGCGCGATAAAGCATCCCGACTTGCGCCGCTTCCACGAAAGGAAAAAATTCCAGGAAATGGTGCGTCGTCGAGGAGCGCTCACGGGATTTATCTCGGAGGGACCGCGTCCTCGCGGTCCGCACGTTGCCGGACCCCAATAAATGCCTTTCGTAGGGGCACAAAAACCCTCGGCGGCCTTTTCGAACAGGCGCCTAATCTTCATCACGAAGCCTCTGAATTTCCCGATGGTAGGCCTGCATGAGTTCTTCCAGGCGAAGCATGCCCACAACCCCCAGATCTCTTTCTTCCACGGGAATTTGACCGTAACCCGAGCTGAGAAACTTCATCAGGGCTTCGTAAAGGCTCTCGTCCGGTCGCACACTCACCGGAGGTGAGGCCAATTCTCCAACCACCAGAAGTTCCGCCAGGGAATCTTCAAAGAGGACGGATCGCACATTCTGGAGCGACAAGATGCCCTTGAGATGGAAGCGGTCATCCACCACGGGAAAAAAGGATTCCCGCGTATGGACCATGAACCGTTTGAGTTCCCGGAAGGTCATGTCCTGAGGAAGACTGGTCACAGCCAGGGTCGGGTCGTAGGCGTCCCGCACTTTCACGTCTTCCAGGACGTTCATGACCATGTCCGTGCGATGGGCCGGGGAATGGAATTTGTTGAACACTTGCTTTTCATACAAGGACCAGCCCTGGGAACACAACACGGCGATCACGGACGCAAACATCAAAGGCACCACGAGCCCGTAGCCCCCGGTCATCTCGCAGACCATGAGCAAGGCGCCGATGGGCGCCTTGGCGACGCCGCCGAAAAAGGCACCCATGCCGACCAGGGCAAAAGCGCCGGAATTCCCGACCCATTGAGGAAACAGAGTGCTCGAGATCTGGCCCACAGCGCCTCCCAACATGGCACCGATAAAAAGGGAGGGCCCAAAGACGCCGCCGCTGCCGCCCGAGGAAATGGTGCAGGAGGTGGCCACGATTTTCAGCACGGCAAGGCTGAGCATCAAGGACACGGGCAGGGTGCCCATAAGGGCCTTTTGAATGGTGCCGTATCCGCCGCTCATCACTTCCGGGCGCCAATAGGCGATCATTCCCACCATGAGCCCGCCCACCGGGGGCACCAGGGCCTTCTTCAAAGGAAGCTTTCGAAAGAAATAATCGCGCATGCCGTAAAAGACTTTGACATAGGTGAATCCAAAGGGAACGCACACGAGCCCCAGCACGGCGTGAAGGAGCAGTTCCACGGGATTGGCGAAGTGAATGGGAGGAATGTCAAAAATAGGACGTTGTCCAAAGAGGCTGATGAAGATGGCGTTGGCGATGACGGAAGACATGATGCACAAAATAATGCCTTCCGTTTCAAAATCTTCCCGGTAGAGCACCTCGATGGCCGTCAGGGCCCCTCCTAAGGGCGCTCGAAAAATGGCGCCTAGGCCGGCAGCGCACCCGGCCAGAAGCATCAGGCGCCGCTCCCGCACGTTCATGCGCAACAGGCGCGCCACCCAGGAACCGAAACCCGCACCGATCTGGGCAATGGGCCCTTCGCGCCCTGCACTCCCTCCTGTGGACAAAGTGATGATGGAGGCCAGGCCCTTGATGTAGGGCACGCGCGTTCGAATAATGCCGTTTTTGTTGTGAAAGGCGTCGATGAGGGCATCGGTGCCGTGCCCTTCGGCTTCCGGAGCGTATCGATAGACCAGAAAGCTCGACAGGAGTCCCCCAAACGCGGGCAACACAAGAAGCATCCATCGGCGAAAAACGGGGGAACGTTCCAGGGTGACCAGGTGTTCGCCGCCGGGTTTACTCAAAGGATAGCCCGCCAGGTACTCTAAGAAAAAGTACTTGCCCCATTCCAAAAGAACATAGAAAAGGCAGGCCCCGAGTCCGCTGACCACGCCGATGACCACGCTGTAGACCACATAACGCAGCGTTTTGTTGCGTTCCAGAGCGCCGCGGATTCCGGCCAGTCGACTCACAGTACCCACACCCTCAGACGACCGCACCACCCCGCCGAGGCTCGCTCGAAGCGGGATCCTGTTGGGCAGAGTTCTTCTCGAGGGCTGATGCGCCGTGCGGGTCGCATGGCCAAAGAAAGCATCCACGCCGTGTGGGATTGCAGCCTGTCAAGCCCGTCAGTTTTCTTCCACCGTAATTTCATATTGTTCCATATGGAAAGTGCGTTCCCCCTGAACATGGAAACACGCGTGCAGCGCCTCCTCCAAGCTTTCCAACGCCGCCCGTTCCTCGTCCAGCAGTCTGGCCGCCACGCGAGGATGCACTTGAATGAGCACATTTCGACCAAAGAGGTCTTTTTGTTCCCTTTGAATCTCCCTCAAAATCTCGTAGCACAGTGTCTGGGTGGACTTGAGCTGCCCATGGCCTTCACAGTAAAAGCACGGCTCGCAAAGGGTTCGGCCGATGCTTTCGCGAGTGCGCTTGCGCGTCATCTCGATGAGGCCCAGTTCCGACATGCGCAGAATGTTGGTCTTGCTCTTGTCCTTGCGGACCGCTTCTTTCAGGGCATTGAAGACCTTTTCTCGGTTGGCTTCCTTCTCCATATCGATGAAATCAATAATGATGATGCCCCCGATGTTGCGAAGCCTGAGCTGGCATGCAATTTCTTTGACAGCTTCCAGATTCGTCTTGAGAATGGTTTCTTCCAAGTTGCGTTTGCCCACGTAGCGCCCCGTGTTGACGTCGATGGCCGTAAGAGCTTCCGTGGTTTCAATGACAATGTAGCCTCCGGATTTCAACCACACCTTTTTGCTCAGGGCCCGTTGCACTTCCATTTCGATGCCGTAGGCATCAAAGATGGGTTCGGTGCCTTCGTAGAGCTCGACGCCGTTTTTCAGGGACGGCAAAAAGGTTTCCGTAAACTGCAACACCTTTTTGTATTCCTGAAGATTATCGATGACGAGACGGTCCACTTCCTTAGTGAAAAGATCCCGAACCGCCCTCAGCGTAATGTCCAGATCCCGATAGACCAGGGATGGCACCGGAGCGTTCTCGGAACGGCGCTGAATGTTTTGCCAGAGCTTCAGCAGGAATTCCATTTCCGCTTGAATCTTTTCCGCATCTTCCCCTTCCGCGGCCGTGCGCACGATAAAGCCGCAGTGCGCCGGCTTGATATCCAGGACCAGGTCCCTGAGGCGCTTGCGTTCCTTTTCGTCTTCGATGCGGCGCGACACGCCCACATGGTCCATAAGGGGCATGAGCACCAGGTTACGTCCCGGCAAGGTCACATGGGTGGTGATTCTCGCTCCCTTGCTTCCCAGAGGCTCCTTAGCCACCTGCACCAGAATTTCCTGCCCTTCCCGCAATCTATCCTCAATGGGCACATCCGGTAGTTCCCTGTCGTCCAGCGACGGCTGGGACCCGCAAGCTTCTTCATACGGTTCGGCCTCTGGGCTTTCCTCCCTTTCCGGTAGGGCTTCCTGAAAAATCTGGTCCATTTCCATCAGGGGATGGTGCACGTCGCTGACGTACAAAAAGGCCGCTTTTTCCAAGCCGATGTCCACAAAAGCGGCCTGCATGCCGGGAAGCACCCGCACCACGCGACCTTTGTAAATGTTGCCGGCAATGCCTTCGTCGGAAGCTCTTTCGATGTAGAGCTCCGCCACTTGGCCGTTTTCCACGAGAGCGACCCGCGTTTCGTAAAAGTCGGCATTGATGATCAATTCCGCAGCCATCATCTATTCCTCTAGAGGTGCCACGGAGACCTTGCACAAGCGGCACGCCTTGCATGCGAGGACTCTCTCAGGTACCAAGGCCTCGAGCACGTTTTGAGGTCGAAAGCGGGCTGTGGGCCCTTCCGCAAGTTCCATGGCCACGCTGGTGGCCTCGAGGCGGCGCAAGGCAAGCAACACATCCGAGCAGCGCGCCTCAAGGCATCCTCTTTTGGTTTTCTTGCGCACCACGCGATCCCCACACGCGGCAGAGCGAGTTATCATAGCTTCCACCAGTTCTTCGGTCAAACCGGAAAGACGGTAGGTGACGCGAATGGCGGAAGGCTTGCGGGCTCCATCCTGGGCGCGACGCACTCCAAGAACGTGAAACCCTTCGGGCAAAACCTTATTGAGCCGTTTGGCAATCTCTGGCTCCGCCACGGCTTCTTCCAGCTGAATGTCCGCCTCCTCCGCTTCGCTTTCCATGCCGACGGGAAGAGCTTCGCGAAAGGAAATCTTAGCGTGCGGATGATAGCCCTGGGTGAAGGCCACGGGCAGTCCGGAGCGCCGCACGGCCCTTTCCATGATGCGGTTCGTCTCCAGCTGACCAAAAAAGCGGGCTCGGCCCTTTTTGGCATAGTGCAGCGTATAGGTGAAAAGCCCCTCGCCAGCCCCACGGGGCGGTGGCGCCATGGAGTCCACGGGGGGTGGTGGCGCGTCGTGAAGTCGAGGGGCGACGTGGATGCCGTCACAGGCGCCGCATCCCGAACAGGATTCCCAGCGGCAATCGCCCGTGCGTGTCCCGTTCAAGGCTTTTTGCCATTCGGCCCAGAGGTAGCTCTTGAGCACTCCGGCACTGAGATGATCCCACGGCAAGGGGTCCGAGGCGCCGTAGTGGCGCTGCGCCTCGACATCGGCGCTCAGCCCGCATTCGGCAAAGGCTTCGTCCCAGGCACGCCGCTGAAAATGTTCGTCCCAGGCATCAAACCGGGCCCCTTTGCGCCACGCCGACTCCACGACCTTGGCCAGCCGCCGGTCCCCTCGAGCCAGCGCCGCCTCCATGACGCTCAGATCCGGGCTGTGCCATTTCATGCGAATGCCGGGACGTTTGAGCCGCTCTTTAAGGAACTCCAGCCGACGATCCATTTCCTCTCGCCCGATCTGACCCGTCCACTGAAAGGGGGTCATGGGCTTGGGCACAAAGGTGGACACCGCCACATGCACGGCGGCGCGATAGGGTTTGCCCAACTGCCAGACGCGCAGGCTGAGGCGCACGATTTCTTCGAGGTCTTCCAAAGTTTCTGTAGGAAGCCCCATCATGAAATAGAGTTTGATGCCCTTCCAGCCCAGGCCGTAGGCGTCCCGCACCGTTTGGTACAAGTCTTCTTCCTCGATATTTTTGTTGATGACACTGCGCAGGCGCCCACTGCCCGCTTCAGGGGCCACCGTAAATCCCGTCTTGCGCACGCGGCGAATGCACTCCATGAGTTCCTGGGAGAGGGTGCCCACACGCATGGAAGGAAAAGACAGGGCCACCCGCCGCCGCTCCATGTCCCGCATCACGGTATGAAGAAGCCAACCCAGCTGGCAATAGTCCCCGGTACTCAAGGATAGGAGGGACACCTCTTCAAAGCCTGTTTCCATCACGGCGCGACGCGCCTTTTGCACGAGGACATCCGGACGACGCTCCCGCACGGGACGATAGACAAAACCCGCCTGGCAAAAACGGCAGCCTCGAGTGCACCCTCGAGCAATTTCCAGCCCCAGTCGGTCGTGCACAATTTCTACCAGGGGAACCAAAGGCCGTTCCGGCAAAGGGCTTTGTGCGTCCAAGTCCGAGAGAACCCTCTTTTTCACGTGCGTGTAATCGCCATAGAGAGGATCGACGCCTTCCAGGCGCCCTGAGGCGTCATAATGCGGCGAAAAAAAAGACGGAACGTAAACCCCCTTGATGTGCCGCACCCCTTGAAGAAATTCACGCCGTGTCCCTCGCGACGCTTTCCAGTCGCGGTACGCCTGCGTCAGCTCAGCCAGCACCTCCTCTCCTTCTCCCAGGATGATCAGGTCAAAAAAAGCGGCCACGGGTTCCGGATTGTAAGCGCACGGGCCACCGGCAATGACAAAGGGGCTTGAGGCGTCCCGATCCCGGCTGTGCAACGGAATACCGGCCAGATCCAACATGGTCAAAACATTCGTGTAGCTCAATTCGTACTGAAGGCTGAAGCCCAGAAAATCAAAGTCTTTGAGAGGACGGCGGCTTTCGATGGCAAACAGAGAGGTGCGGGTTTCTCGAAGGCGCTGTTCAAAATCGGGCCATGGAGTGTACACGCGATCCGCCAGAACGCCTTCCATGTCGTTCAAGCCATGGTACAAAAGCTGGATCCCAAGGTGGCTCATGCCCACTTCGTACACATCGGGAAACGCCAAAGCAAAACGAACGTCAGCCTCCTCAAAGCTCTTGCCTCGGGCATGAATCTCCCCGCCGAGATAGCGCCCGGGCCGTTCGATATCTGTGAGAAGCTGGTCCAGGAGACTGTTTGACACCATAGATCTATCCTTTAATAGAGCCGGTCTGAAAACGGGTTTGTCACGTCTTTGGCGGCTCTATTGCATGGGCGCCGCAAGCGCCATAGGAAATCGCGGCGTGCACCGCTGCGACAAGACGTATTCTTGGACATGCTGCTGGGTTTGATGCTGATAGGTTGCAGCCGTTGCGCCAGGCATGGTCCAATTCAATAAGAAGCTCGCGCCGCGTACAAAGGCGACATCGAACGAAGCCGGTAGACCACCTCGGCCAGGGTTTCCACGGCCCGATGCACTTCATCTTCCGTGTTGTCCTCATCCAAGGTAAAAAGCAGCGTGCCCAAAGCCCCGTCACCTAGCAGCCCCATGGCTTCCAACACGTGGGAAGCCTTGGCGGTAACGGACGTGCATGCCGAAGCGCCCGCCACGCAGATGCTTCTCAGGTCCATGGGCAACAGCAGGGCTTCGCCTTCCACGTATCGAATGGAGACATTGACCAAACCCGGAAGATGCCTATGCGAATGTCCGTTGAAGCGGATGTCCTCAAGGGTCTGACCGATGCGGTCCCGCAAAAGCCTTTCCAGCTTCGCACACCGTTCCATCTTTTCAGGAAGACGCCTCTGAAGGCGTTCCGCCGCCGCCCCCAAGCCCACAATGCCGGGGACATTTTCTGTTCCCGTTCTGCGCCCGTCTTCCTGGCCGCCGCCGTGAAACAGGGGCCACAGGGTCGTGCCTTTGCGGCAATACAGGGCGCCGACGCCTTTGGGACCGTTGAATTGGTTGGCGGCAAGGCTCAGCAAATCCACACCCAGTTCCTGCACCTGCACAGGGATTCGCCCCACCGAGGCGATGGCGTCCGTGTGCAGCAGAGCCCCGCCGTCATGCACCACAGGAGCGATCTCGGCCAAGGACTGAATGGTACCCACCTCGTTGTTGGCATGCATGATGGAGACCAGCACCGTATCGGGCCGCATGGCCTTTTTCACATTATCGGGGTCCACCAGGCCGTGTTCGTCCACGGGCACAAGGGTGATTTCAAAGCCGAACCGTTCCATGGCCTTGGCGGCATAAAGAACAGAATAATGTTCAATGGCCGAAACCACCAGATGCCGCCCTTGGCGCATGCGCTGAAAGGCGGCGCCTTTTATGGCCAGGTTATTGGCTTCGGTGCCGCCTGAAGTGAAGATGATCTCCTCGGGTTCCGCTCCAATAAGCGCCGCCGTCTGCGACCGCGCCTTAAAGATGGCGTCCTGAGGCGCCTCGCCCAGATGATGAATGCTGGCGGGATTGCCGAAGTGTTCCACCAGATACGGCATCATGGCCTCGAAGACTTCTGGTGCCAGCGGCGTTCCCGCAATATGATCCATGTAGATGCGGCGACTGTTCATCTCCTTCCACCCCCGTTTTGAGCTCTACACCGAAGCTTATCGCTTTTGTCAGAAATCACGTATCTATACGTTTCCCGGTCGGGCAGCGTCAACCCCTAACGAGATCTGCATAAATAGGCTCTAGATACCCCCTCGGCCGCGCATGCCCTTGTGCATCCAGACTAGGCCGTTCAGCTCGAAACCTCTACGGCAGTGGATTTCCAGCTCCTTTTCATTTGGTCGTGCGAGAGCACTGCAAGGCTCATTCGAAGTTCCCGCCTGAGCCGGCGCCGCGAACGACAACGTCGGACAAGCCCACGAGTCCTCGCCACGAAAGAGACAAACGGTGGAACCCCATGTGCGGCGCGTCAAGGCATCCCTTACCGTCGACACCACTTCGCCATGACTTTCTCCTTGCAAAAGCCATTGGGGCATGCTAGAGGGTGCGTGAAATGTTTATCATGCCAAGGGCTGCCAATGCGGCAGAAGGTTTTGGTTTATGGGGTTTTCGCCGTAAGGATCAGCGACAGGTCACAAGTCTAAGGATGAAGCAAAAGGAGGCGAGACGATGAAGGTTTTTCTAGGCGGCCTAGCCGCAGCGTTTTTCGGCATCATTGGTATTTTCATTTGGTTCAAACCTTTTCTCAACCTGCTGGCGGGCGCCATTCCCCTGATGCTGCTGCTGGGCGGCGCCATGGCGGCCTATTTGGGCTACGATGAAGTGAAGGATCAGCTCCCCTTCGGCAAGAAAAAAGAGGAAGAAGCCGTTGCGGAACCCGCCGCCGACGATCTTTCCAAATACAAGGAAGAAGCCGAAAAGTACAAACAGGAAGTGGAAAAGCTCAAGGCTGAACTGGAAAAGGCCAAGTCCGCTTCCTAAAGTGTGGACAAGCATGCGACAGCCCAAACGCCTTCCCCCATGGAAGGCGTTTTTTATTGGGCCATTCTCTTACCGACGCTGGCGCCGGCCTTTTCGCGCCCCAAAAAAACCTCTGTCCGGGACATCGATGCGACCATCACGATACCCTTTGCCTGGAGCCCATGCAAGAATGCGGTCCAACGGTTCTTCCGCTTCGATCAAGCCTTTCTGAGCCCACGTTTTTCACAAAGGATGGCTCGCGGCCCGTCCACCAATCGTCGGACCGGCAGAAGCCGGTCCCTTCAAAAAAACAACCGATGCGGAACGAACCGACCGCGAGGACGCCGTCCCTTCGAGAAGCACCAAGGGGCGCGCCTCGTGCCATCGGAGGGACGGCCTCCTGGCCGTCCCCGCGAACACGCCCCTAAAGAAGTGCTGCATCGTTGGGTAAATGTGTGGGCCCCTTCTGTCTGAGGAACGCGCTTCGGCGCATCCCCTTCTTATTCCTCCGCCGAGAGACACGCGCGCGCTTCGACGAATATGCGGACCGGCAGGAGCCGGTCCCTTCGAAAAAACGACTAATGCGAAACAGGACACCGTCGCTGCGTCGGGGCATGAGGGCTCGTATCGGGGCCAAATGAAGCCTCTTTCAGACGGCCTTCGCGAGAAACATAGGGTCTCCGTCACGGCTTCTCCTGGGAGGGGCGTGCGGCCTGTCGCCACAGGGTGTACGTGCGGTAGCCGCCGCTGAGGTTTTTGGCGCGATAACCGTATTGGCGCAGGGCTCGAGCGGCCAGGTACGAGCGCTGTCCCACATAACAATAAGCCCAGATTTCCCGATCCTTTGGCAGCTCCGCCATGCGCTCCCTTATGGTTCCCAAAGGCATGTGGACCGCATGGGGAATATGGCCACGCCGATACTCAAAAGGTTCCCGCACATCGAGAATCAGCACGTCCTGGGGCGGCTGGTCCATGTCCTCGGCATGGACCACCTCCACATCCCCTCGAAGCACATTGGCGGCGATCATGCCGGCAAGGTTCACCGGATCCTTGGCGGATCCAAATTGCGGAGCGTAACACAACTCCGCCTCTTCCAGATCGAAGACGGTTCCGCCCTTTTGCATGGCCATGGCGATGACGTCCGTGCGCCGGACCGCTCCTTTTTTGCCCACCACCTGCAATCCCAAAATTTTTCCGTCTATCTTGGAAAAGATGAGCTTCATGGCCATCGTTTCCGCTCCCGGGTAATAGCCGGCGTGATGGCCCGGATGAAGGTAGATTTTTTCGCATCTGTACGGTTCATTCCACAACCCCAGTGATTTCAGCATCTTTTCGCTGAGGCCCGTCATGGCCAGCACCTGGTCGAAAACGCCCACCACAGCCGTTCCTTGAACGCCTCGAAACCGCACGTTTCGTCCACAGATGGCGTCCGCGGCCAGTCGTCCCTGTCGGTTGGCGGGGCCGGCTAGCGGAACCAGGCTCGGTTGCCCCGTCACCACGTGAAAAACTTCCACGGCGTCTCCCACGGCCCATATGGACGGATCACTGGTTTGCATCTTCTCGTTGACGCGAATGCCTCCCAGGGGACCCAACGCGAGGCCGGCCTCCTGAGCCAGCCTCACCTCGGGGCGCACACCGACGGCCACGATGACCAGATGAGCGGCCAGTTCGTCCTGGGAACGCAGCCGCACGCGAAGCTGCCCGTCAACCCCGCCTTCAATGGCGTCCACCTGCGCTCCCAAACGCACAACGACCCCTTTTTCTTGAAGCACTAGGTAAAGGGGCCACACCATTTCGGGATCACACAAGGGCATGAGCTGGTGTTGCATCTCGACCAAGGCCACGTCCAATCCACGCCGGGCCAGGTTCTCTGTCATCTCCAGGCCGATATAACCACCACCGATGACGACGGCCCTTTGGGCACGGTTTTCCTCGATCATGCGCCGAATTTCCCGACTGTCCGGAATAGTGCGCACAAAAAAAACACCCGGCAGATCCAGCCCTGGAATCGGGGGCCGCACGGGGAATGCGCCCGGGGAAAGCACCAAGGCGTCATAGGTTTCCGTATAATTTCGACCCGTTTGATGATCTTGCACCCTGATGCGGCGACGGTCTCGGTCAATGCCCACCACTTCCGAAAACAGGCGCACCTCGATCCGGAACCGCTGTCGAAAGAGATCGGGAGTGGCCACCAGCAGATTTTCTTCGCGCCGAATCACATCCCCCACGTAGTAGGGCAGGCCGCAATTGGCAAAGGAGACGAACGGGCCTTTTTCGAAAAGAATAATTTCCGCTTGCTCGTCCAACCGGCGTAACCGCGCCGCACAGGAAGCTCCGCCCGCAACCCCTCCGACAATGCAAATCCGCTTTGACGCCATAACACAATAACCTCCATTGTTACCTCACAGTCCGCCTCACCCTTTGACTTTCTTCATCGACTCAGTACAATCCCTTTACAAATTGCGCAAAGGAAAAGGAATCCATCGGGAAGATTTCGAAAGGCGGAGGCACGAGTGAAGCCACACCGGACCCACAGGCGTCCGGAGTCACGGCCCTGGATCTTGGCCGCCCTACTCTTGCTCCTCGGCATGCCCGACGCCGTCGGCGTCGCCGCCCCCATACAGTATGCCGCCAAATTTGAGGACAACGTCGACCCCCACTGGGTGCAGCATCTGACGCCCTTCAGCGATACTTTGGCCAAAGAAAAGGAAGGAGCTGCGTCCTTGAACCAGCTTCGGCGCCGGGTCAAGAAAGATGCCGACTTGTTTCGCACCGTGCTTCGATCGGAAGGCTTTTACGCCGCAGCGGTGACTTTTGCCATCGACCAGATGTCGGATCCGGTGGCGGTGCGCTTTTCCCTCAACCCCGGCCCCCTTTATCTTCTTGAAGAGGCGGAACTGGTGGCGCCGGACCTCCATCCAGGAGTGCTCGAGTTGTTGGAGCAGACGGTTCGCTCGTCTCTGCCTTCCCGTTCGCCGGCGCTGGCCGCCCAAATCGAGGCCACGGACGCAAAGATCCTCGAAGTTCTCGCCCAAAACGGCCATCCTTTGAGCCGCATTGAACAAAGACGTGTGGTTGTTCGCCACGACACACAAACGGTGCGAACCCATTATCGCATCGCCGCAGGGCCTCAATGCTTTTTCGGGCCTGTGAGCATTGAGGGGCTGAAAAATGTGCGCGAAGACATCGTGCGCCCTCGAATTCCATGGAAGGAAGGGGACCTCTTTGATTCCCGACTCTTGCTCAAGGCGCAAAACACCCTCATTCAGATGGATCTCTTTGCGGTGATTCGACTGGACCATGCCCCGTCTGCGGACCCTCAGGGTCGGTTGCCCGTACACATCACGGTCGTGGAAAGAAAGCCTCGCACCTTCAAAGGCGGGCTTTTCTATTCCACAGATGTGGGGCCGGAACTGGATGTTTCCTGGGAAAACCGAAACGTTTCAAAAGGCCGGGCCAAGGTGGCGGCCCAAGCGGCCATGTCCTCGCCAAAAAAGGCTCTGGACGGCATGGTGCTGTGGCGGGATTTTCTGCGCACAGACCAGTTCCTGCAAGTGGATGGACGCATCGCCGAAGAGGATTGGGACGCGTATTGGACGCGCAGCCTGGGCGCCGCCGCCTCTGTGGTTCGTGACCTGAACCCCATGGTGCGCGCCAGTGTGGGAGGCGGATTTCGGCTTTCCAACGTGGAACAAGCCTCCACGCGGGAAACGAACGCACTTTTGTTTGTGCCCGCCTATGTGCGCATGGACACCACGGATCATCCCCTGGACGCCACAAAGGGATTCCGTCTCCACCTTCAGACCGCCCCTTATTGGGATCTAACGGATACCTCTCTGTTCTTTTGGAAGACCTCCGCGACCGTGAGCACTTACTATGACTGGGCCGAAGACGGCCGACTCGTGTTGGCTTCCGTTCTGGCTGCAGGGTCCATCGCCGGGGCCACCCACGAGGCGGTTCCTCCGGATTTGCGGTTCTATGTGGGCGGCGGCGGCAGTGTGCGGGGCTACGCCTATCAAAGCCTGGGACCTCGAGACGGCGGCGATCCTGTAGGCGGCCTCTCCTTTGTCTCCTGGAACGGCGAAGTGCGTCGGCGTTTTCGAGAACGCTACGGGCTTGTGGCTTTTTTGGACGGCGGGACGTTGTATGAGAGGGCGGCTCCCGATTTTCGAAAAAGTTTTCGGTGGGCTTCCGGGCTTGGATTTCGCTATTATTCGCCCTTGGGCCCTTTTCGAATTGACGTCGCGGTGCCGCTTAATCGTCGCGCGGGCATTGACGATGCTTATCAAATCTATGTAAGTTTGGGCCAGGCTTTTTAATGCCTTAAAGGCCGGGAGATGTGCATGCGCCTCAAAAGCTCCATGATTTTCCTAGCCCTTGCCCTTATCCTCAACGGGCCCGTGGCGTGGAGCGCCGAAAAGCTAGAGTTCGGCATCGGGGTTCGAACCGGCTTTTCCGCCATCAAAAAAGAGGAAACCTTTCATCTTCACGAACTTGTCGCCTACCATACGATGCCGTGGGACTGGCAATGGAACGGCGGCTGGACGCTGGACACCTATTGGGAAATCCATTTTGGAATTCTCAGTGCCGCCGCCAAGCAATCTGTTTTGATCTCCACCGGCCCCATGGTGACCCTGCAGACCCCATGGAAGCGGGTGGCGCTCATGGCGGCCGTGCGGCCTGCTTTCTTGGAAGATCATGTCTTCGGCAAAGAAAACCTGGGCGGAGAGATTCAATTTACGGAAGAAATCGGGGTCAACCTGGCCCTGACCAAGTACTTTTCCATCGGGTATCGCTTCCAGCATCTGTCCAATGCCCATCTTTATGAACACAATCCCGGGTTGGATCTTCACGTGCTGGAACTGCGATGCCTTTTGCCGTGAATTTCCATAGGGGCAACGACTTCTGCACATGAAGCGCATCCTTCGAGCTGTGGCGGCCGTCATCGGCGCGGTCGGCCTTTGTGCGGCCGCCTTGTGGGGAGCTCTGCAAAGCCCGGCGGCAAAGAAGTTTTTGGCTCGAGAACTGTCCAAAAAACTTTCCGGACCGCACACCACGGTTCGCCTTGAAGCCCTGAGCGGGTGGCTTCCTTTCGAAATCGAGCTGAGCCGGCTGGAAGTAGCCGATGCTCAGGGGGTGTGGTTCACCGCACACGATGTGGTATTGAACTGGCGGTTCAGAGCGCTGCTGCGGGGCCGCTTTTTCGCCGACCTAGTGAGCGCCAGACAGGTGCACCTGGAGCGACTTCCGCAGGCCACATCTTCCTCACCGGAGGACGCAGAACCTCGCGGTGGGGCCATCCCCTTTCCGCCCATACCGATCATCGTGAGTAAGATCTTTCTACATCAGGTGATTGTGGACGCTCCCGTCTTAGGAAGCCCGCTCACGGCGGCTCTGGAAGGTTCCGTCGCCTGTGACCCTAAGGAGCGGGCACAAAAAGCCTTTGTCAAAATGGTGATTAATCAAAGTCACCGGGAATCGTCCCTCACGATTCATGCCGTCCTTCAAGAAAGGGATCCGCAATTGTTTGGAAATCTCAGTTTCTTCGAACAAGAAAACGGCTGGGTGGCCACGCGCTTTGCTTTGAAAAACTTCGGCGATCTTCACGCCCAGATGCACCTGCACCTGGAGACTTCAAAAGATCCCAGCGGCACACTCCAAGTGGACGCGTTGCGTGTGCAGACGCAACCCTTCAGTTTATCGGCACATGGCGGTTTTCGCTTCAGCAACGGCGCCTTGGAACCCACAAGGTTCCAATTGGACATTCAAAATTTAGAACCCTTGGTCGCTCGTGGCGGGCTTTCTTTGCAGGGCACCGCAAAGGTTGAAGGCACCGTGGAAGGGCCTTTGTCACATATGGTTGGAACACTCACCGTGCGGCTGGACTCCATGAATAGCCCTTCTTGGAAGCTCTCTCAAGGGCGCATGCACTGGCAGTGGGTTCTACAGCAGGAAGCCGCCTCACCTTTTCCGGAAATTTCCGTGGAGTTTGACGGAGAGGCTTCGGCCTTTGATGTCCACAGGGCCTCCGGCCCACCCCTTCATGACATGCGCGCCCAAGCCTCGGCCAAGCTGACCCACCAGGGCCGTGTGGAACTCCAAAAGCTTCACGTGCGCGCGGCCGATCTAGGTGAAACGGAACTCCACGGGCACCTGGATCTTCCCCAGCGCCGTGCCCATATGGAAAGTGTCCTGCATCTATTTGACCTTTCCCTCTTTTCCTTTCTCACACCTCAGCCCATGGCGGGAAATCTGCACGGGAACGTGACCCTATCCGGCCCTTGGGACAATATGACCGTTCAGACAACGATGTCTGGAACCGGTCTCGGTTACGGAACAGCGCGCTGGAACGACTGGAACCTGGATCTGAACGGCACGGGTTTTCCCCACCACCCCAAGGCAAAGCTCACCACAAGGGCCGTTGACAACAAAGGTCCCTGGCATCTGGAAATGGAATTCGCCAAAGTCGGCCCGGAGCTCCAATTGCCTCGGGTCACCTTTCAATACCACGACGCCCTCGTGCAAGGGTCCCTGCGCGCCCATCTGGAGACGTTTCTTGCTGTCGGAATCCTCGATGTTTCCATTCCACGGCTGGATATTTTTCAGCCCCTTTTGCATCAGGAGATTCGTGGACGCCTTGATGCCAAGGTCTCCCTTTCGGACGACGATGAACGCCAACGTTTGCAAGGAAATTTAACGGGGCGCTCCCTGGCCTACAACGATGTTTTCGTGGATGCCGTGGATGTCTCCGCCCATCTAGAGGGCCGGTTCCCGTCGCTTCAAGGCACGGTGTCGTTAAGGCTCAAAGATTTTCAAAAACCTCCCCTTAAGGTCGCCCAAGCGCAAGCCCACGCCGAAGGCACCATGCAGGAAATGACTTTTTCCACGCAGATGCAAGGCATTCTTCAATATCCCTTTGTTCTGTCTTCGACGGCATCGGCCCGATTGGGTTCCGGCGGCAAAGAAATTCGGCTCGAAACCTTTTCCGCCCGCACTGGCGCCGTCGACATTCAGCTGGAGAGCCCCTCGAAGATGGTAATGGATAAAGAGCGCGTGGAGACGTCCGCCATGGCGTTTCGCGTAGGAGAAGGACGTGTGGTCGCCCACGGGCAATGGAGCGGTGAGAAGCCGTCGGTTTCGTTGAAGGTGCAGAACCTGCCCTTGGAACTGATGGAGCACTTTGGAGGACCATCCATTCAGGGACGCCTGAACGCAAACGCCATGCTACGCCGCCAGGGACACAACCCGGAAGCCTTGGCGAATCTGCAACTGGAATCCCTGCGCCATCCGGCATGGCCTTCGTCGGAAACCTTTTCCGCAGAAGCCTCCCTTCGAGCCGATGCCCAAACCCTGCATCTTGAAGCCAGCCTTTCGGGTCTGGGAGCGCAACCCACCCGAGCACAGTTGGTCGTGCCCATCCGCTTTCACATGGATCCTCTGGAGCTGGGTCTCGTTCGAAATGCACCCTTGACCGGCACTCTTGCGTTGGACATTGCCTTGGAACGCATGGGAAGCCTTTTGGAGCTCGAAGCCCACCGAATCCACGGCACCTTGGGCGGCCAGGTGCATCTGGACGGCACCCTCAACCGCCCGCAGCTCGGCGGAGAACTCCTGCTCTCCAACGGCCGTTACGAACACGAGGATCTGGGAATCGTGCTGTCGAACATCACGGCCGTGCTGGAAGGATCGAAAAATCTCCTTCGCGTGCGGGAATTCCAAGCCCTTGATGGGAAGAAAGGCTCCATTCGCGGCAGCGGTGTATGTCGGCTGGATGCCGATGCCGGTTTTCCTTGGAACGCACAGGTGACCCTGGAGGAGGTTTCCCCGCTGCATCGCGACGACGTTTCCGGAAATCTCAACGGGATGCTGACTGTCCAAGGAACCCTTCGCGAAACGGTTCTGGCGGGAAACATGCGAGTGCACCCTCTGCGCATTGAACTGCCTAAGAGGCTGCCACCCCAGGTGGTGGTTTTGGACGTGGAAGAGATCAAACCCGACGCCGAAGGCCCCTCGGTTCGGCCACCGAAGAAATCATCGGGTGCATGGCATCGCGTTTCTACGAACCTGGCCTTGGAATTGCCCAAGCTGAGCATCGTCTCGCCTTGGGGCCTGGAAGCGGAATGGAAGGGAACCCTCCACATCAGTGGAAACGCCTCGCAGCCTCACATCACCGGCCGCCTGGATCTCACTCGAGGACGTCTGGATTTTCTCAACAGAATATTTCGACTCGTCCAGGGCTACATAGCGTTTTACGGTGAATCACCGCCCAATCCGGCCATCGATCTTTTGGGAGAGGTCACCCTGCGAGACATGACCGCCCAGGTGCGCCTCACGGGGCGAGCCGCCAATCCTCAACTCACCCTCACCTCCCTGCCTCAAAGGCCCCAGGAAGAAATCCTGTCCCAGATTCTTTTCGGCCGCGGCGCCACCACGCTGAGCCCTCTGCAAGCCTTTCGCCTGGCCGGAACACTTCAAGCCTTGAGCACCCGCGCAGGTTCCGACCTCAACGTCATGGAAAAAACCCGGAACCTTTTGGGATTGGACCAGTTGGAGCTTTTGGGGGCCGGCCTGGGCGAAGGGCTCGGGGTTGGGCTTCGAAAATACCTCGGAGAAAACGTCACCGTGGATGTGGATCAGCGCCTGGAAGAAGGCGACGTGGGCCTGCGCGTGGAGGTGGAAATCACGCCCAATATCACTTTGGAAACCCAGGTCGGCACCCATTCCCGCACCGGCGGCGGAATCTTTTGGAAATACGACTACTAGGGGCCTGCGGGCCGCCTGGAGCTTTTTCACCGGGGTGACCCGGTGGACCATCGCCTAAGGTCTTCCGATTGCGGACAAGATCATGTATAAGTATTCACGGGAGCGCTTGTTTCATCTCAGAATCCTCCAAAATAAAAAAGGAGTGCGTATGCGACGATTACTTTGTGTGTTCATGGCCCTGGGTCTTGTGGTCTCCTTCGGCTGCGCCAAGAAAGAACCTCCGGATGCGGCCAAAGCCTACGTGCAGGAACAGCTTGCCAAGCACAAGGGATTTCAGCTGGATGGCTCCAAGCTGAAATACGAGGTGGTGGAACAGACGGCGGACAGCGCCAAGGTTTCCGTGACGGGAACCATTGATGTCAAGACGGTACTGCCCTTGGTCAAGAAAGGCAATGCGTGGGTGGTGGAGGAAAAGACGGCGCCGGCTAAACCCAAGGCGAGCGTTCCGCCTCCGGCCATGAAGGAAGCCAAGGCGCCGGCCGAAGCCAAACCGGCTCCCGCCCCGCACACTCCGGAACACAAGCCGGAAACTAAGGCCGAATAAGCCCATTAGTCCTCGAGAAATCGGCCACATTCTGGTTGCTGTGTTGGACACACCGATTCCCGGCCTGTCCGACACAGCCCCTGGGGGCCTGAGCGCTCACCTGATGCCGTTCGAAGGGACCCGCTTCCTCGGTCCGTGTCCTTGCCAGAGACAGCGTTCACCGCACTCCTGGCTTTCCGAAGGCGCAGGAGCGCGGCCCTCCGACGTCAAAGGGTCGCCCATCTGATTCAGCTCGGTGGGATCGTGTCTTCGCCGTCCGCATCATTCCATGACGCGCAATCCTTGCGGTCCGAACCTTCGCGAACGGCCGGAAGGCCATCCCTTCAAAAGCACGCCTCGATACGCACACGAGCCCCCTTCCACCGCATTCCCGGAAGGGCCTTTCGGCCCAAGCCGTCGAAGGCGCCGCGTGCTTCCGGCGCTCTGGAGACTGTTTATGGTGTGCCGCGGCGTTTCGCCCGTTCTTTCCGCATTTTTTGGCGAGCCCTTTCCAATTGCGCTTTCACGCGGGCGCGGTAACAGGACACGGCCCACAGAGCCAGCCAATATCCGGCAAAGGCCACGGGCACTCCCACAACGATACCGCCCAGGATCAATGAAGCCGCCACGTGGGGTGTTTTCTGCACAATGGGCCCTGCGCGCTCAAGGGCCGCCAGGGCATGCGCCGTCGCTTTAGGGGCCTGCGACAACAGTTTCGAGCCCACCCAGTAGTTTGCGGAATACACAAAAGGGGCTGTGAAAGGATTGGTGATCCAACCCCCTGCGGCGGCGCTCCATTTGTTCCAGCCCAGCAAGGACGCGCAAAAGGCGGCAATAATCATTTGAAATCCCATGGTGGGAGACGTGCCGATAAAAAGCCCCAAGGCAAACCCCAGGGCAATTTCCCTCGGGTCTCCGCGCAAGCGAATGAATTGATCGTAAAATCGGCGAAGTCTTTTCATGGCATCCCAACACCAAAAATCTTTTACCGCTCATTGAGTGAACCCGCATCCTTGACCCTATGAACGTCGCCTCGGGACGTGGCATCTTCAACAGGGTGGCCACGGAATGACGGTGTGCCGTCGCCGCCGGTCACAGAGGCCGTTTTCAAGTGCACGTCCAATTGAGGAAAAGCGATCTCGATGCCTCTTTCTTGAAACAACCGGTTGATTTCGAAACGAATATCCGTTTCCACCTGCAGGCACACGGGCACGGTGGTCCACACCCGCAGTCGAAAGATCAGGGCACTGTCTCCGAAGTCCACAAACAGCACGCTCGGTTCCGGCTGCTTATAAACCAGAGGATGACTTTGGGCCACCTCCAAAAGGGTCTGCCGGACCAGTTCCACATCGGACCCGTAGGCCACACCCACATTGATGTTGCGCCGAATCCTCAAGTCCTTGAAGCTCCAATTGACCACACGACTGCTGATGAATTCGGAATTGGGAACGATCATGGAGGCGTTATCCAGGGTTTGAATGATGGTGGAACGCACATTGATCTTACGCACTTCTCCCCAGACACCGTCAATCTCGATGGAATCGCCCACCTGAATAGGCCGTTCAAAAAGGAGGATCAAGCCGCTGATGAAGTTGTTAAAGATGTTTTGTAGCCCAAAGCCCAGGCCTACGCCCAAAGCGCCAAAAGCTACGGTGAGCGACGTACCCGAAAACCCCAGCGCATTGAGAGCAGCCAGAATACCGACAAACCACAGGACATAGCCTGCCACGGACACAATGGATTCCTGCAGTCCCACTTCCAAACCGCTGTGGCGAAAGACACGGTTTTTGACAAAGTGCTTGAGGCACCTGCTGCCCACGTGGGTCAAAGCCAGGATGGCACCGGCGTGAATGAGGCCGAGGAATCGAAAGTTCAGGTTGCCCAAAGGCACGGGGGTGTTGAGCAG
This sequence comes from Desulfosoma sp., assembly GCF_052743555.1. Lineage (NCBI taxonomy): Bacteria > Pseudomonadati > Thermodesulfobacteriota > Syntrophobacteria > Syntrophobacterales > Syntrophobacteraceae > Desulfosoma > Desulfosoma sp. Next base: position 145,093 of record NZ_JBRAHS010000002.1, on the reverse strand, counting down.
ATGAAAGAAGCCCACGATGAGGGCTTGTTTGGCACCCCAGGCCAGTAAAATTCCCACAGTGCCCGCAAAAAACCACACAACCCAGAGGACCTTGACGGTCAACCACCAAAAAGAACCGTTCGTGTCCTTTTCAGCTTGCGGCGCAAACACAGCGGCCGTGCGCATGGTCGCTTCCCATTCATGCAAGCACTTGTAAAAGAGAAAGACCCAGAGTCCCACGATCAGGCTGCGTCCCCAACCCACGTACCACAAAGTCGCCAACAGGGCGTAGCCCACCAGTTCCAGCAGGATGCCCACCAAGGCAAGGCCGTATCCCCATCCCATGCCGACATGCAAAACCCAAGGTCGAGCAGCCATCCAAGATGGTGCCCCGTCGGCCAGCCGTCCCCGCAGTTCCCGCCAAAATACGGCATTCCAGGCCAGAAAGGCCGATTCCAAAGCGAAACGGTAAAGGAGCAGCAGGGCACTGGAGCGACCCAGGCTCTCCTGAACGACCACGTAGGCCAAAAACAACCATCGTCCCAAGGAGACCAGGAGGCGAATCCGCCGCACCACAAAGGCAAACCGATCGGGTCGAAAGTTTTCCTTAACGGCTTCAAGAAAATGGATCCCCCAGGAGCTGAGCAGCCACAGGAGCAAGATTTGGCACAGGCTTCTGAGGAAAACGGACGTATCATAAAGATCGCGCGCGGACGTGTAGCCATGCACGAAAACCGTCGCTCCCAAAAGGGGAAGGGAACGGCTGAGAAGATGCATGGTCAGCAGGAACCATGGTCTATCACGGCCGTCCTTGCGAGCCAGCACGGCACGGCACAGGTTACGGAACCGGAAACACAGCCATTCCACCACGCCAAAGACCAGAAGTGAGGTGACCAAAAGAACGCCCCCGGCCTTCCAGAGCCCTTGCCCCGCGTCGACCCAGAAGCGAGGTTGCAGAGCCTGGGTGATCAAAGCCGCCGCGGTGTCCAGATCCTGCCGAAATTGCGTCCCACTCAGTCCCAGGAGAGGGTTTCGGGTTCGACGAAAAAGCTCCTCACGCTTGCGTTCGGCGATGCGTTTGTTGAGTTGGTCCAATAGAGCGGTGCTTTCGTCTCGCAGGGCGCTCCAGTCGTCCATGAGCTTTTGGTAAATGGCCAGAGAATCCTTGAGGCGTTTTTCTTTTTGTTTGAACAATTCATCGGCTTCCTTGAGCTGCGTCGACAAGGTGCGGCTCGAGGGCAACTCATCGCCCCGAATTTTCACGCTTTCCATGCGGCTCTGGTTGGCGGCCCTTTGTTCCGCCAAGGCTTTGAGCTGTGCGTCAAGATCGGTCTGCTTTTCCTGAAGGGCCTTGACGCGGGCGACCGCATCCTCCACGGTTTGCTTCAACGGCCCCAGGGCCTTGTCCAGATCTTCCAGGGATGGGGAGGACAGGGACACGAGGTTTCCCACGGCGGACATTTGTAACCGGGCGGTCTGGAGTTCCCTCGCCCAGGTGCTCTGCCCTTGCTTGAGCTCCTCAAGCCCCTTGGTGAGTTGTTCCAAATCCTTTTTTTCCGCCTGAATGGCCTTTTCCAAGGAAGAAGACAGCTCAGCGTAAGGGTCCTGAGGGTCGCTTGTCGAAACCGAAGGGCTCTGCGCCCCGAGGAGGGGCGGCATCCCCGCCCACACCAGCCACAGCATCCATAGAAAAGACAAGGCTCGAGCTTTCCAGGACATTGTTTTGGACCTCTTCGTTAAGGGCCGTCCTTGGGGCGTCACAGGGTTTGCGCTTGCCGTCGCACGCGGAGGTTCAACACTTCCACAAAGACGGAAAAACCCATGGCGAAATAGATGTAACCCCGTTCGATGTGCTTGCCAAACCCTTCGGCCACTAACATGACCCCGATCAAAAGGAGAAAGCTGAGGGCCAGAATCTTCAAGGTGGGATGCCGATCAATGAAAGCGCTGACCACGCCGGCGAAAAACATCATGGCTCCTACCGCCAGAACGATAGCTCCAATCATGACGGTCAGATGCCGGGCCATCCCCACGGCGGTGATAATGGAATCCAGGGAAAACACCATGTCCAGTAAAAGGATTTGCACCAGCACCGATCTGAAATCCTCATGGGCCTTGCCTGTCGGGGTCTGAGGCCGCGAAGTTCCTTCAAGCCTGTTATGGATTTCATGAGTCGCCTTGCCGATGAGAAACAGACCTCCTGCAAGAAGAATGAGGTCTCGGCCTGAGATAGCATGGGAAAACAGACGGAATAGGGGACTGGTCAGTCTCATGATGACGGTAATGGCCAAAAGCAAACCGATACGTAGAAACATCGCGCCAAAGAGCCCGAGCCGCCGAGCGCGCCCCTGATGTTCCTTGGGAAGGCGTTCCGTCACGATGGCGATGAAAACGATGTTGTCAATTCCCAGAACCAATTCCATGGCCGTCAGAGTGATCAAAGCCGCGGCATTTTCCAGCGTCCAGAGATTTTCCAGCATGTCTCGCACCCTCTCCGTGATCCGGTCCTTTTAAAAGACGAAAAATGCGTTCAGTAGATCTTCAACCGGCCATGGCGTTTACCCAGAACTTCCAAAGTGTCGTTGATGATGACAAAGGATTGGGGGTCCAAGCGGAAAATGGCCTCTTTGAGCTTGGGCAGTTCGGTGAGGGTGGTCACGGTAAGGATCACATCGCGATCCTCGCCCGAATAGCCACCCTTGCCTTTTAGAAAAGTCACGCCACGGTGAATGTGATGCAGGATAAAGTCGGCCGTTTCCTGCACCTTGGAGGTCATAATCAAAACCATTTTACGCCGATTGAACCCCACCAAAACCGCGTCCACCACACGACTGCTGGCATAAACATAAACAATGGAGAACAGGGCCTTTTCCAGGCCGAAAAAATACCCGCCCATGCCGAGGATCAACGCATTGGCGCCCATGTAGGTCACTCCCACTCGAATGCCCCATCGCACGTTCAGATAAACGGCCAGGATGTCGAGTCCTCCGGCGGAACCCAGGGAGCGCAGCACGATGCCGGCCCCAAGACCGCACCACACTCCCGCCAGCACCGCAGCGAGCAGCGGGTCGCTCAGGGCCACTGGGGGCACTTTAAGCCAGGAAGCCGCCAGCGAAAAAAACAACATGCCAAAAAGGGTGTATCCCATAAAACGGCGACTGATGGAAAACCATCCCAGCCCCATGAGAGGAATGTTGCTCACGAGGTAAAAAAGCCCCACGTCCACGCTTGGGAAAAGGTAATGCAGAATGACGGCGACACCTACGATGCCGCCGCTGAGGAGCTTTTGGGGAATGAGCACCGCATGGACACCCAGAACGAAGATGACACTTCCCGTAACGATCAAGCCCAGGTTCACGCCCAGGGATTTCCAGTCTCGATGGAGAAGATGACGCACCCGCGTCGTCCATGACTTCATGACTTTCCTCTCGACGCCTTTAGCCGAACGGTTTCTTCCTGGAGCCGGACGCACAGGAGCGCGTCCCTTCCATATCAAGGGCGTACCCGTCGGTTCTCCGTCAATCTTCACGGACGGTCAGGAGGTCGTCCCTCCGATTGGAAAGGGCCCACCCCTTGAAACCAAAGATGCTCTTCAGCAAAGGTCTTTGCAATAGATGATCTTGTGATCCCCACGCCCGTAAAAATCGGGAAGGGTGCACTCAAGGACATAGCCGGCACGAAGGTAAAACCGACGCGTGGATTTATACAGCGCTCGAGACGACGTTTCCACATACACCCTTTGACCGCCGGCATTCATGATGGCCTCTTCGGCCGCTTCAAGAAGCCTTCGGCCGACACCGCGGCCTTGCCATGCCGGATCCACCACAATCCAGTAGAGGTCAAAACGCGCTGCCGTTCCCACAATGGGCCCGTAGCAGGTATAGCCGACCACATGTCCTGCGTGTTCCAAGAGAATAAAAAAATAGCCGGATGCCGGGCCCGAGGTGAGGCTTTGCAGGGCCAAATCCCGAGCCATGAAGATTTCTTCTTCGTTGAAAAAGCCGGTTTGAGCCGTCAGGCGTCGGATTTCCTCAAGATCGGAAACCCGCACATGGTTCCTGAACGTTAACGTCACGCCGTGCCCGAGCTCCATGCATCGCTTCGCTGCAGCCCCCGGCGATGCATCGGCCTCTTGTTTTTGTCCCACGGCGCCTTGAGCACACCTTTGCCGCTGGCGGAACGGGTTCCAGGTTCCGAGAGCGTCGTTCACGAGCCGTTGCACCACGCTTTCCACAGCCAAACCGGCTTCGAGAGCCGCGGCCATAAATCCGGCATCGGGCGAAAGACATGGATTGGCGTTGATTTCCAAAATCCATGGACGCCCTTCCGCATCCACTCGAAAATCGATCCGCGCATACCCTTCCAGCCCAAAAAGGTCCCAGCATTGTCGAGCCAGTGCGCACAAATGGTCCACAAGCGGTGCGTCGGCTTCAGGGAAACAAAAGGAGCGCACCGTGTGCTGCTCGGCAAAGGAGCCTTGGGCCCACTTGGCTTCGTAGTCCACAATGCGGTGTCGGTGGGGACCGAAATCCACAAAACGTATTTCCGCTGCCGGCAGCACCTGAACCCCGTCAGGTCCTGCAAGCAGCGAAAGGTTAAATTCCCGCCCATCGATCAGGCGTTCCACAAAAAAGCCACTGGACCCAAAGAGCCGCTCGGCTCGAGCCATGGCCCGCCTTACCGCCTCAGGATCCTCAAGGGACACAACGGCTTCCTGGTCGATGCCCACCGAGGCGTCTTCCCATATGGGCTTCACAATGACAAGGCCGTCGTTCGGTAAGGTTTGCGTTCCCCGGTTGGGCAGCCACCACGGCGGCGTGGGCAACCCAAAGGCGCTCAGCCATTTTTTAGCCAACACCTTATGGGACGTGCAAAAGACAGCCTCCGGTCCGCAGCCCGTATAGGAAAGCCCTTCCTGGTCCAGCAAAGCGGGCGCAAGATAAATCAGCCGGCCTGTGCCCAGCACTGTCTCCACAAGGTTGAACACCACATCCGGATCAAAGTCCCGAAGCACCCGGCGCACGGCTTCCAGATCGTGGGCAAAGGGTAATGAGATCACGCTCCAGCCGAGCCGCTGGAGCGCCTCTCGAATCAAGCACGCCTGCACCAAAACATCCTGTTCATCGGGAGGGGCATCGGGGGGCACAGCGGAGTGCAACACAACCGATCGCATCACGCCCACCTTTCCCTTGCCGCCCCTTTACCCAGAGACTCATGGCTCTTCCGAGATTCACAAAGCGCCACATTCCCAGCCACCCTCTGCCGGGCTTCGTCCAGGATGGCGCCGATGAGCTCCCTGTAGGAAATCCCCTGAAGCGCGCACAGGATGGGCAGGTCCGAATGATGGGGATGCAGCCCCGCCAGCGGATTGGCTTCAAGAAACTGAGGCCGGCCGGCATCGTCGGAGCGTAGATCGATGCGGCCGGCGTCTTGGCATCCTAGCACCTTCCAGGACTCCACGGCCACTCGGGCCGCTTCCCGTGCCTCATCGTCATCCACCAGGCGGTAAAGAACGCGCTCCTCACACCATTCCTTATTGGCGTAGGAATACACCTCGGCGTCGGCGTTTTCCCGCAGCACCACTTCCATCACCCCGAGGGCACGAGTAGTCCTTCCCGAACCCAAGAGGCCCACGGTGAATTCCCGTCCGGGAAGAAAGGTTTCCAAAAGCACCGGTTGGCGAAATGTTGCGAAAAGCTTGGCGCACACTTTCACCAGTTCATCGGAACAGCCGAGCTTGGATGCCCCGCTGATGCCTTTGCCCGTCCCTTCACGAACAGGCTTTGCAAAAATCGGCCAGGGAAGCCTCACCTGTGGCAGATCTTTCAGGTCATTGACCACCACAAAGGGGGCCGTGGGCAATCCGGCATCCCGCACCAAGCGTTTGGCCACCGATTTGTCCAGCGTGACGCACAGACTTAAGGGATCGGAAAACGTGTAAGGAATGCCGTAAGCGTCCAGTAAAGCCGGCACTTGCGCCTCCCGACCCGATCCCCACAGCCCTTCGGCGATGTTGAAAACCAAGTCCCAGCAATCCCCCGAGGCCAAACGCTCCACCAGGTTCTTGAGGCGCCCGATGCGCTCCGTTTGGTGCCCCAGGGCGCGGAGTTCCCTTTCCAAAGCCTCGATGGTGTCCGCACGGTCAAATTCAGCCGTCTCTTCTTCAGAATACCCTTCGGCCAGATAGACGTCCCGAAGGTCATAGGTGAGACCGATCTTCATTGGTTTAACCCCTTCAGAACGCCTCGTGAACCATGGGGCTTTGTGCCAAAGGCCCATCAAAGGCCTTGGGGTATCGAAAAAGGCGATGCTCATAGTTTCGAAGGACCAGATCCCCCCCATCCACTCCCTGCACGTAATCGGGAAGCAGTGGAATCTTGCCGCCGCCTCCAGGGGCATCCACCACGTAGGAGGGCACGGCGTATCCGGAGGTGTGGCCGCGCAATCCGTCCATCAATTCAAGGCCACGATGAATGGTGGTTCGAAAGTGGGCTGAGCCGCAGATGGGATCGCATTGATAGAGGTAATAGGGACGCACGCGAAGGCGCATGAGGCCCTGAAAGAGGGTTTTCAGGGTCGCCACGTCGTCGTTGATGTTTTTGAGGAGTACCGTTTGGCTGCCCAAAGGAATGCCCGCATCGGCCAGCCGGGCGCACGCCTCGGCCGCTTCCATTGTCAGCTCTTGGGGATGGGTAAAATGCAGACTCATCCACAAGGGATGATAGCGGCGCAGAAGCCGAACCAGGTCTCGCGTGATCCTTTGCGGCAAAACGGCCGGCACCTTCGTGCCGATCCGGATCACTTCCACATGCCGAATGGCTCGAAGCCGGGTCAGAAGCCATGCCAGGGCTTCATCGGCCAAGGTGAGCGGGTCACCGCCGGAAATGAGCACATCGCGGACGGCGGGAGTCGCCTGAATGTAGGCAATGGCCTTTTCCCACAGCCGCGGACCGGCATGGCCTCGGAATTCTCCGCGCCCCACGAGCCGCGACCGCGTGCAATAACGGCAATAGGTGGAACAAAAACCCGTAACCAAAAAGAGCACGCGATCGGGATAGCGATGCACGAGTCCGGGGAGCGGAGAATCCCTGTCTTCCCCAAGGGGATCTTCGGATTCTTCAGAACTGCGGATCCATTCTTCGGGAAGGGGGACCACGGATCGGCGCAAAGGATGTCGGCCGTCTTCCGGGTTCAACAAACCGGCATAATAGGGTGTCACCGCCACAGGAAACCGTTTCGACGGGTTTTGCAAGGCGGTCTGTTCCTCGGGCGTCAGGCGCATGATGCGGTTGAGCGCGTTGGCGGACCGGAACCGATGCTGCACCTGCCAGTGCCAGTCGTTCCACAACGCCGCGCTGATGTGCGGAAAATACTTTCGCTTGAATTCCTTGGCTGCGTCACTGAGGGGCATGGAGGCGGATCGGCGTGAGGAAAGACGAAGGATCCGCCGAGGGGAAGGTGAGGCCTCTTCGGGGTCTGCACCCGAAGGTTCGCTTGGAGGCTCCTCCGCCTCCACAGACTCATCAAGAACACCGGAAGATTCCTGCCGCCATTGCCGTTCGGTGTTTTCCATGTGGGCGCCCTTTCCTGTGCTTCAAAGGTCCGTAAAAAATTTCAGTGAGGAAACCGCTTCGTCGCACGCTCCATTTACTCAAAAACCACATAAAGAAAAACTTTTTTAGAGCCTTAAGGATGGGCCTCAGCCCAGTTTTTTCCCCAGCCCATGTCCACCACCAGAGGCACCCGCAAAGCCAGCACCCGTTCCATTCGCTCCTTGACCATCTCTTGCACCCAGCTCAGTTCCTCCTCCGCCACCTCAAAGACCAGCTCGTCATGCACCTGCAGCAGCATGGCGCTGCGAACCGGGCGGGAAAGCATCTCTCGGTCGATCTCGATCATGGCTTTTTTGATCACGTCAGCCGCCGAACCCTGAATGGTGGTGTTGACGGCCAGTCTTTCCCCTTGCTGGCGCACGGTGCGGTTGCGGCTCTGCAGTTCGGGAATGAACCGACGCCGTCCCAAAAGGGTTTCCGCAAAACCGCGCTTTTGCGCTTCCGCAATCACCTGCTGAATCCAGCGCCCAACCCCCTGGTACCTCTCAAAATACCGGTCGATGGCCGCCTTGGCGCTGGTCTGGTTAATTTTAAGCTGTTTGGCCAGCCCGAAGGGCCCCATGCCGTAAATGATGCCGAAGTTGATGGTTTTGGCATGCCGGCGCATTTCCGGGGTGACGTTTTCCGGCGGCACACCGAACATTTCCGCGGCCGTTCGCCGATGAATATCGTCCCCGGCCTCAAAAGCCGCCACAAGCCGCTCATCCCCACTGTAATGGGCAAAGATGCGCAGTTCGATCTGGGAATAATCCGCGGCCAAAAGCACATAGCCCGCATCGGCGACAAACGCTTCGCGAATGCGGCGTCCTTCCTCCGTGCGCACGGGAATATTTTGCAGATTGGGTTCGGAACTGCTCAGCCGCCCTGTGGCGGTCACGGTCTGATTGTAACTGGTGTGGATACGCCCCGTTTGGGGATGTACCATGAGCGGCAGGGCGTCCACATAGGTGTTTTTCAGTTTGGCCAGGCTGCGGTACGCCAGGATCCGTTGGGCGATGGGATGATGGGCCGCCAGTTCTTCCAGCACAGTCATGTCTGTGGACGGGCCTGTTTTGGTTTTTTTGATCACCGGAAGCTGCAGCTTTCCAAACAGAACGTCCCGCAGCTGCACGGGCGACTGAATATTAAAGGGCCCGCCGGCGATCTCATGAATGGCCCGCTCCTGCTCGAGCATGCCTTCTTCAAAGATTTTCGACAGCTCTCGAAGTTTCTCCGTATCGACGCGAACGCCCCGCATTTCCATGCGGGCCAACACGTCGATGAGGGGCCGTTCCAGGGTGTCCATGAGGGTCAAAAGGCCGGCTTCATCCAGCTTCTTTCGCAAGACGGGCACCAGTCGAAGCGTGGTTTCCGCATCGCTGCAGGCATAGGCGGCCGCTCTATCCATGGGAACCTGGAAAAACGCCATTTCCTTGGCGCCGGACCCCACCACATCCCCATAGGCTTCCTTGGCTTCTCCTAGATGCTCCGCCACGATACGTTCCAGCCGGTGGGATGGATTGCCCGGATCCAGAAGATAACTGGCCACCATGGTGTCAAAATGGATGCCCCGCAATGCCACGCCGTGCCGCTTGAACACCACCCATTCGTACTTGATGTTCTGCCCCACTTTTTTGGGTGTTTCGGCTTCCAAGACGGGCCGAAGCCCGTCCAAAACAAAGCCCAAAGGCAGCTGCCGACGGCTCAGGTCCACCTGGTGCCCGATGGGAATGTAGGCGGCCTCGTGATCGCGCCAACTCAGGGCGATGCCGACGATTTCCGCCCGCATGGCGTCCTGGGACGTGGTTTCCAAATCAATGGAAAGGATCGTCGCCTGCCGAATCTCTTCCAAAAGGTTATGAAAAGCGTCCTCGTCCTCGATGATGCGATCGTGGCGCGGCCGCGCCTGGGCGCTCTCAGGCGAGGTCTTTACCGGAAGATCCTTGGCCAGATCGGCCAAAGCGCGTCGAAGCCCAAGGCGCTCGTAAAGTTCGGCCAAAGCCTGTGTCTGGGGTGATCGCCTTCGGCATTGATCCAGGCGCACCGGCACCGGCGCATCCTGGCGCAGGCTGACCAATTCCCGGGAAAGCACCGCCGCCTCTTTGGACGCTTCCAACTTTCGACGCACGGAAGCACTGGGAATCTCGTCCAGTCTTTGCCACACACCGTCCAGGGTTTCAAAGCGGCGCAACAGCTCTTCGGCGGTCTTTTTCCCCACGCCGGCCACTCCGGGAATATTGTCCGCGCTGTCGCCCATGAGGGCCAAAAGGTCCCGCACCTGATCCGGGCGTACGCCAAGGCGTCGAAAAACTTCCCGGGCCGTGTAGAGCTCGTCCTTTTGCGGATCCCATTGAAGCACGAGAGGCTCCTTCACCAGCTGGTGAAGATCCTTGTCTCCGGAAACAATCATTACAGGGTGGCCTTCTTCTTGGGCCAAACGCACCATTGTGGCGATGACGTCGTCCGCTTCGTAGCCCGGAAGCTCCAGGGACGGCAGCCCCATGAGCTCCACCACCTTCTTGATGACGGGCACCTGGGCCACGAGATCTTCCGGCATGCGATCCCGTGTGGCCTTGTATTGAGGGTACAGGGCATGACGAAAAGTGGGGCCCGGGGGATCATAAACCACGCAGAGGAGTTCCGGCTGCTTTTCCCTGAGCACCTTTTGCAGCATTTGGTGAAAGCCGAAGACGGCCTGCGTGGGCGTGCCGTCGGGTGCCGTCAGACGCTGGCCCATGGCATAATAGGCCCGATACATGTAGGAACTGGCATCGATAAGGTAAAGGGTCGGCTTGGTCTCCGCCATCTCGTGCGGCTCCTTCCGTGAAGCTTTACCGACCGTCGTTGCGCTTTTCATATCCTAGAGCTGCCCCCGCTTCTCGGGATAGCCTTCGCGCTCCACGGCCGTATCTTTTCCGACTTTTCGAACCGAACCCCGCGTTTGAAGCAACGGCGGCGGCAAATACTCCAGATTCACGTGGCTCATGGCATGAAAAATATTGCCACGAATCTTTCTATTAGACCGGTACAGTTTAAAGAGAAACTCGCGGATTTGAGAGCGCGCATTACGTTGCGCCGAAGGGCAGGGATTTTTCAGCGTCGGAAGGCCCAGCCGACGCACCATGCGATCCACCTTTTGGCTGTCCACCAGGACTAAAGGCCGTATGACCTCGATAGCGCCTTGGAAAAAGCTTTGTCGCGGCACAATGGCCGCCGTCTGGGCTCCGTAGAGAATATTGATGAAAAAGGTTTCGATAAAATCGTCTTGGTTGTGGGCCAAGGCCAGCTTGGAACAGCCCAGGGATTGCGCCTCGCGAAAGAGGGCGGCTCGACGCCGTCGGGCGCACAGAAAACAAGGGTTTTCTTTATTTTTTGAGCTATGCGCCTGCAGGCCGTAATCGGTGCGAAGAATGCGGTAATCGAAGCCTTCGGCGCGGAAAAAGGCTTCCAAGATTTCGGCTGTGCCGGGTTGAAAGCCCATGTCCACATGGACGGCCACCAGGTAGTAGCGGATGGGCACGTGGCGCAGTCTTTCGCGAAGAAGCCACAAAAGGAGCAGGCTGTCTTTGCCGCCGGAGACGGCCACGGCGATGCGATCCTCGGGATGAATCAAGTCGTAGTGGTGGATCGCCTTGCCCACCAGTTTTCGCACGTCCTGTTCGATGTAGGCCACAATTAAGCCGCCTGATCCACTGCCCGGCCTTGAACGTTGAGGTAGGCCGTGGCGTTCTTGATGCCGCCCAGAGTGAGATCTTCCATGTGAAAGATGTGCCCGATACGGCCGATGGTGGAACTGTGGTGCGCCCACTGGTCCCGGGGAATGGGGTTCAGCCAGACACTGACGGGAAAAGCTTCCCGCAGTTCCTTCAGCCACACGAAACCCGGTTTCCGTATAGCTGTGGCAGGATCAATGGATCCATAGGAAGCCATGAGTTCCGCCGGGGCCATGTTGGCATCGCCGATAAGAATCAAGCGCGTTTTTTTACCGGCCGCCAAAAGGCGGTCCCACGATACCGGTTGGCGGCGCTGCGGATCGGCATAGACGGTGCCGTAGATGCAGTTGTGAAAGTAGAAAAACCGCACATCGCGAAAGCCCTCGCGAATCTTGTTAAAGACCGTTTTGACCAGATCCACATAGGGCAGCATCGAATAGCCGCCGTTGTCCACCAGGACCAAGAGTTCCACGCGGTTTCTCAGTTCTCTTTGAAAGACCAGCTCGATTTCACCACCGTTTTTGGCTGTCCTTTCAATGGTCCCATCCACGTCCAGTTCATTTTCGGGGCCGATGGGACGCAGGCTCTTGAGGGTGGACAACACCTGACGCAGATTTTCACTGCGAAGAGGTGTTTCATCACTGTAGTGAATGTAGCGGCGGGCGCCGATGACCTTCTGCGCCGTCCCGTGAACACTTTCTCCGTGAACGCGCAGGCCGCCGCCGTGCCGGCCGCTGTGGCCGTAGGGAGACCGACCGCCGGTGCCGACCCATGTCTCCCCACCGTGATGTGCGCCGTCCTGGGCTGCCACGGTGCGTCGAAACCCTTCCAGGAGTTCTTCGTTGTCGAAGGTGCGCAGACCCTCCGGCGGCAGCCGGCCTTCGGCCACTTCACGGCGCAGCCATTCTTTCAAGGGCTTGCCCCTCAACAGGTTTTCCCAATCTTCAGCGGACACCGACGCATCGCCCAGAAAGATCCGGCGAAACACCTGTTCAAAGGCGTCATAGTGTTCCACCTTTTTGACGAACACGAGACGCGCCAAAAGAAAGAGGCGATCCAGGTCACGGGCGAGGCCGGCACGCAGACCTCGATAAAACTCCAAAATGTCATGCACACTGACCGGAATCCCTGCCCGCATCAGGGCGTAAATGAAATCCATCATGCCCGTTGCCCTTTGGGCCTTTGTTGACGGCCGCCGTTGAGCCGGTGCCGGATCACAGCCTTTGACGGAACCGCCGTCTCAAAACCGAAGGCTTCGTCGAAGACCTTTGAATCGCAGAATGTCTTGGGTTCTTTTGAGCAGCGTGCCGATATGCGCGATGTCTTTTCCGGCTCCGGGGCCCCGCACACGGCTGGCCCGCATGGCGCCGATCCAATCCAGAAGCTCGGCGGTGGCCGGAGGTTTTTCAAATCCTTCCTCGCGCAGGCGATAAAAGGTTTCCAGAGACGCCTGTAAAAAGGCGTCGGGAATATCCGGATAATGCAGCCGCACGATCTTCACCATCTCTTCGGGGCCCGGAAAAGGAATGTAATGGCAAAAGCAGCGTCGCAAAAAGGGGTCCGACAGTTCGCGCTTGGCGTTACTGGTGATGATGATAATGGGTCTTTGTTTGGCTTGCACCTTGTGGTTGATCTCTCGAATGATAAAGGCGCCGTCTTCCAGGACGTCCAGCAAGTTGTCTTGAGTGTCGGAATCCGTCTTATCGATTTCGTCCAAAAGCAGCACGCGACGATCGTCACAGGTAAAAGCGCGGCCGATGGGGCCGAAACGAATGTAGTCCCAGATATTGTTCACGTCTCGACCCGTGTCCCCCGTTCCGAACCGGGAATCGTTCAGGCGCAACACCGTATCGTAAACGTAACACAGTTCTTCGCCCTTAAAGGTGGATTTGCATCGAGCTTCTTCCATACGAAGGTTCAGGGCGCGGGCGATCTCAAAGGCCAGCTGCGTCTTTCCCGTGCCGGCTTCGCCGGTCAGCAGCAGCGGTTTTTCCATGACCATGGCGATGTTGACGATTTCTCGAAGTTCCGGATTCAGGTAATAGCGCTCGGTGCCTTCAAAGCGCATGGCAGCGGACGGTGATGCGGACGGCACGGCAAACCTCCTTTACAAGGCATCCCTCATGGAACGGATTCCATGTTCGGTTTTCTCTCACGCCATTTCATCATAGAGTATTTTGACACTGCCTTGAAGCCCATTCTCAAACCGGCGCCTCGGCCCGTGCCCCCCTTTTCGGCCGCTTCCACGGCGTGCTATAGGAGCTTGAGTCACAACGCTTTTGAAGCGTTCGTGGGGGCCCGCCCATTCCAACGGAGGGACCCCGGCTCCTCACCGTCCGCACCCTTCGAAGGGACCGGCTCTTGCCGGTCCGCTCCATTCGGATGGACCGTGCATGTTCCCTGACTGCCGGTCCGCATGTGCTCGGACGCGCAGGAGCGCGTCCCTCCAAGGCTAAGGGCGTGCCCCATGATTCGCCTTGCAGGGATTATGTCCTCGCGGTCCGCTCCCGTGGGACGGGCCGTGTCCTCAAGAAAATGCATTGCTTTTAAGAAAATGGATTGCTGCCCCAACATGCATGTTTTTGGAAAAGTACAATCACCATGAGCCATGTGGGAAAGGCGCCGTGTGGTGAGACGACCCTTGATGGCCTTCCTTAACGTGTGGACCGGGCGTCCGGTGCCGTCCTTGCGCTTGAGCCTTTTTCTTGCTTGCGCGCTCACCTTTGGATTTTACACCGCCTCTTACATGCGCATTCCCGTGGTGCCGCTGTATGCCAAGAGTCTTGGGGCCGACACGGCCACCGTAGGCTGGATCAATTCCATTTTCTTTTTGACCGCCGGATGTCTTTCCCTGCCTGTGGGGCTGTTGTCGGATCGTTGGGGGCGAAAGCGGGTGGCCTTAGGAGGTGTCTTCGTTGTCAGTCTGACTTGTTTCGCTCTGACCTGGGCAGGCACTCCAGCCCATTTGATGGCCATCTATTTCTTTTTCGGTGTGGGCCTTTCGGCATACGGCCCGACCATGATGAGCTACGTTGCCGACATTTCCCCGGTGACCCACGTGGGCCGCTCCTATGGCTGGTACACCACGTCGCTTTACGTGGGCATGAGTGTAGGGCCGGCCATCGGAGCCTGGATTGCCGAGCGGTTCGGCTTTCAGGATGTTTTCGTGGCCTCGGGCGTGCTCACGGCGGGATTGCTTCTGGTGCTGGCCGTCTTTTTGCCGACGCCGCCCGCAGCCGCTTCAAACGCGCAGAAACCGGGGCTCGCTCTTATGGTTCCGCGCGTGCTTCGATCTCGTCCCTTGTGGGGCTGCTGGCTCGTGACACTCGGTCTCTGCTTTGGGCTGGGAATGTTTGTCACCTTTATTCCACTGCACGCCCGGCAAACCGGTATTCCCGTGGCCTCCATCGGGCTGATCTTTATGGTGCAAGGGATCTCCAACGCTCTGTTTCGCATTCCCTTTGGGCATTGGAGCGACCGGACTCGGGACCGAAGACGCCTGGTGGCCCTGGGGTCTCTGGGCACCGCAGGCGCCATGCTGGGCTTTGGCGGCGCTCACCTGCTATGGCACTTTCTGCTGTGGGCCGGCCTTTTGGGAGCCGGGCTGGCTCTGGCCTTCACCTCCATTGGAGCGCTCATCGCGGTGGTCGCCGATCCCCGCTCTCGAGGTCTGGCCATGGGAGGGTACAACACTTCCATTTACATGGGCATTATGGCGGCTTCCGCGGCCATGGGCATCGTGATCACGCACAAAGGCTATTTTTTCGCTTTCTTCGGCGCAGCCGTCTTTACGGGGCTTTGTCTTCTCCTGTTCGGTTTTTTCATGAAATCCGCCCGCTGACAGCCCGGGGTCACCCGCCGTTTCCACCGCCGGGCAATTGAAATGTTACCACCACACCTCTCCTGCCGAAAGCATAGCCAGCAACCGCTCCCTCACTCTCTCCTTATTCGCCGGCCAAACTCCATCCCCCAAGGCGAGAGCCACCACACCCCATCCCTCTTGCTATGTCATAACCTTCTCGCCGATGACCACCGTCCCCTGATGAAAGTGCAACGCTTTGATTGCCTTCTCGGCCGCCTGCTGAGAAGCAAAACAGGCCCATTCAAAATGGCCTAGGTCAATGCTCCTGCGGGCGTGTTCCAAGTCCTGCTTCGCCTGCTTCAGCCAATTTTGCCATCTTTGCGTGTTCACGCCCCAATCCCGAAAAAGTTTCTTGACACCAATGCCCCCCTGGTCTAGTAAAAGACCCCGTTCGTGACCGCGAATATGCGCCCGTAGCTCAGCTGGATAGAGCGTCGGACTTCGAATCCGCAGGCCGCAGGTTCGAATCCTGCCGGGCGTACCACACAACTCTGAGGGCCGTTAGCTCAATGGGTAGAGCAGCTGACTCTTAATCAGGAGGTTCGGGGTTCGAGTCCCTGACGGCCCACCAGACAAAACGAGGGGCCAGGCCATTCGGCCTGGCCCTTTAGATTTTAAGTCTTTTCACGGTGTCTTTAACACGCCTGCCAAATCTCAATAGTCTTCAAGGCGCGACATCTTTAGGCGCCGTGGGCTCGATCATAAACTTTCTGTCAGAATGCCTTCTGGGAGGGCGACAACTTAAGCCTTTTCAGGGAGGGGGAGGAACAACGTCGTCACGAGCCTGCAACTGTGCCTTTCGGATGAGGTGCTTCTGGGGTGAAGGGGCGAGCCGCGCCAGCTATATGGAACATCCACGACGGTAACTTTGGGACGCGGCTTTCTTTTGGAGGACGGAAGCGGCGCACGGCGCGATCTAAAGTCGCCTTGCGCCGCTTGCATGAGAGATATTTTCAGAGGGCCCTTTGAGCCCATGCGGGCTCAGGCCAGGGGCTGGGGCCAGTGGGCCAGCACCTTGAGATCCTTTTGGCGAGGCCGGACGGCTTTACGGTATAATTGTGGCTTCGTGTTGTGTTCCGGATGATAGACATCCACGTCGGAGGCTTCCAAAGCGGCTTTGATGGCCGGGTCGGAAGATAAACCAAAAAGGAGCGCTCCGGTGATGCACTTTTCCACGCACACGGGCTTTTGCCCCTCGTAGACCCTGGCGTAACACCACGTGCATTTGTCGGCCTTGAGCATCTGGCCCACCTCGCGCAGGTACCGAGCACCGTAGGGGCAGGCCTCGACGCAGGCACCGCACCCAATGCATCGTTCTTGGGTGGTGAGCACAAAGCCGTCTTCGGCGCGAAAGGTGGCTCCCGTCGGGCATTCCTTGATGCATTCCGCATTGATGCAATGGGCGCAAGAAATCCTCACGTGGTCCAAAGTCACGTCGGGAAAGGTGCCCGATTCCTCGGTTTCCACACGAACACGAAAGCTTCCCTTTTCGTCTAAGCCATAATAGCGGCGGCACTCCACACTGCAGGCCGCGCAGCCGATGCATAAATTCGCATTGTAGATCATGACATATCGGTCTCGAACGGTTTCTTTCATAGCCCTATTCTCCCTCACACAATTGACGAAGAATTAAAGCCAAAATCTTGTAAACCGGCATCGTGGCATGCCGTTCCATGGCCTGAACGCATCGAGGCACCCAAAGATCGAAGTGGGTGCGCCGAAAATCGTTCCAGAGCACCGAGGCGGCCTCGGCGTACTCTCCACGCTTTTCGGGTCCGCTCTGTGCGGCCGCGCACAGGATTTCCAAAAACTCCAATTCCACCGCCAAATGATCCGGCGGCTCTTTAAGCGCCGTCTCCTGCCACATCACACCCCAGCGCTGAAAAAAGCTCAGGGCCGCTTCCATGGCGTTGCCTGCATAGCTTTCTCGATCGAGATACCAAGAGGTATAAAGAGGCGCAGGAACGCCGCCCCAACGCGCCACAAAAAGCCGCGTGTATTCCACCTGATGAGCTTCCAGCACCGTGTGCGGCCCTTCCATCCATCGGCTCAGCAGCTCTTCCAAAAAGGGCTGAGCGGAACCCAGGTTGTGGACCAAAGGTTCTGAAGACTCTAAAAGCGTCTCCAGATGCTCCGGCGTTTGCGGATAGCGCGCCGCCGTTTTGGCCCAGGCCAGCATCGGGCTCAAAACGGCCGCCCGCGAACGATCCAACGGCTTCAGGCCTTGGTGATGCGCACCGTCGTGTCGCATATCCCCACGCCTCGGCCCGCGGCGTACCGCCTCCATTGCTTCATCTCCGCTAGGGTTCTGTCGGGAAGGATTTCCCCTTCGTTTTGACCCCACCCAAAGCCTCGGCATCGGCCCTTGGCCCAAATGCCAAAACCGTGTTCGGTCATGATGGTGTCCGGCCGAATGCCTTCAGTGATGGCCACTTTGAGCTTGATGCGCCCCACGGGGGATTCCAGCCACACGAGGTCCTTGTCCTTGACCCCGATTTTTTTGGCAACGCTGGGGTGAATGTGCGCCTTGTTTTCACACTGAAGGTCCTTGAGAATGGGGTCGTTGGCGTTTTTGAGCATGCGCATCCAGGGCAAATGGTGGGTCACCACGTAGTAGGGATAGTCCGCGCTGGGTTTGGAGGCGGGTTCCACCCACTCCGGCATGGGGCTGTGGCCCGCTTGCTCCAGAACCGTGCTGTACAGCTCGATCTTGCCGCTGGGTGTTCGAAACTTTTCTTTGGGCCTGAAGGGCTCGCCGCTGTCAAACACCCCATTGGCCTGGCGCAGTTTGTCTTTGTCGAGCCCTATGGCCCCCAGCTGTGCTCCCGCCAGTTTCTTCGGATCGACGACAAAGTCGTAAAGTTTCATGGCCGCCAAAATGCCATTGACAATTTCCCCATAACTCTTCGTGTCTCGGAGTTTGGGCGCCCCTTCGTCCAAGAGTACCTGAGGGCGTTCGGCCTGGTAGCTGCGAACCGTAAAACCGCTGTTTTCGATCCACAGGTTTTCGGGGAGAAGAATATCCGCGTACATGCCCAGTTCGGTGAGGTACATATCGACATTGACAATGAAATCCAGTTTTTTCAAGGCTTCTTCAAAACGCCTCGGGTTGGAGAAAGACGTGGTGTTATAGCTATGAAAAAGAGCCACGCGGGGCTTGGTGTCCTGAAGGATGGCGTCGGCGGCCGTGCTGAATCTCGCTTTCTTGGCTTTGAAGGCCAAAGGGGTGATGTTTTCCGGATCGTCAAACCGTGGCTTGCCGTGAAAATCCGGGTAAGACAACTGATAAACATCCTTCAAGGAAGGAATCTTGGGGGTCCTTGAAAAATAGAGTCCACCGGGTCTGTCCATGGTGCCCACAAGGCTCTGCAGCACGACCATGGCATGCGCCGTCATAAAGGAGTTCACATGTAGACTGGCCCGCCCGCGTCTCGTTTGTGATAAGCCAGGGTCGCCGGTCGCGTGGAACCGAACTCTCTGGCGATCTGAACGAGGGTCTGCGCGGGAACGTCGCATATCCTTTGAGCCCATTGGGGTGTATACTTGGCCACATGAGCTTTGAGCTTATCGAAACCGACGGTGTATTTTTCAACGAACTCTTTGTCGTATAAGCCCTCGTTGACAATCACATGGATCATGGCCAACAGAGCAGCGGTGTCGGTTCCGGGTCGAATGGGAATCCACACATCCGCCTTTTGGGCCGTTTCCGAAAGCCTGGGGTCAAAAATGACGATCTTGGCGCCGTTGCGGCGCGCCTCCATAAATTCTCTTTGGTGAATATTTTTGCTCTTTCCCGGCTGATCGTAACCAAATCCAAGGATGTATTTCGCGTGTGAAAAATCCCATCCCCAAATGCGGTCGCCGCAAACGGCATTTCCCACGACCTCGTGGTTAATGTAGCACGTGTCCACATGGCACAACTGGTTCGGCGTGCCGATGGCGGACTGAAGGTGCACGTCCCAGCCCTTGGGCCTGGCAAAAAGCACAATGGCGTCCGGCCCGTGCTGGTCGTAGACGCGACGAAATTGTTCACCGACCACGCTGAAGGCTTCATCCCAGGAGATGATTTTCCAGGCCGGATCCTGATCCCGTCCCTTTCGAGGGTTCGTCCGCCGCAGGGGATAGGACAAGCGACAAGGATCATGATAGAGACGCGGTGCGGAATAGCCCTTGACGCACAACTTTCCGGCAGCGCCGAGTTTGTCCGCCGGATTGCCCCGCATCTCCCCAAGGCGACCGTTCCTGATCCGGTAGATCATCTCGCAATTGCAGTCGCAGATGTGGCAGGCGTGGTAAAATTGTTTGTCTTTATCTTGGGCAGCCGCCCAGAGGGTTTTTTCAAAAAAAACCCAGTCGGACAAAGCCGCGGCCACCAGCCCTCCGGTGCTCCATTGCAGAAACTGACGCCAACTCCATTGGACCATAGGGAATCCTTCTCGCTTTTCGAACCCGCCGCACGTCCCCGGGCCGCTCTCGGGCCCACCGGTTAAATCTGTGGCTAAGCATGGTCACTATGGAAACCAATTCTTTTCCGCTGACGAGTCCATCCTGCCTGAGGCGCGCGCTGCAAAGGGGGAACACGAGCCGCGTCGCCAAGTGATGAGCAACGGAAAAAAGGACTGTGTGCTTTGAAAAAGTTGTCTCTGAGGATTCGGTTCGCCGCGCGCATGCCGGCTTGGCAGCTCTGTGACGCTTTTTGCATAAGCGGCACAGAGCATCCTGTCCAATGAGAATTTTTTCTGCGCTTATAAGTTTTTTTAATGGAATGGTGCTGAAAAGACGCCGAAAAAAAATGCCCCGCCTTCGCTGCTAAATCAAACCATCTGGGGCAACATCCAAAAGGAACTGGAGGAACTCTCTCTGAGGGCCATTGAAGAGCTTGTGCTTTCTGTATACTATATAAAATTCGTGGAGCGGACACCCTTCCTCGAGCGCGATGGGGCTCAGGCGGCCCTGGTCTAGCTCCCTTTGAATCACCACGGACGGCAATGTGGACCATCCGATGCCCCTGCCCACCATTTCCTTCACGGCTTCATTGCTTTCCGATGTGGCCACGATGGTGCATCGGTCCAGCGTCAGACCCTGTTGCTCCAGGAACCGCACAAAGGCCCTGCGGGTGCCCGAGCCCTCTTCGCGAAGGATGAGGGGTTCCCGCACGAGAGCCTTGATGGAAACGCGCCGCGAGACATTTCCGAAAATCTCAAAGCAGGTCATTGGCAGATGTAAAAACGGATGGTGCACGAGACGAACATCATCGGGGACGATTCCCGCGATGGCCACGTCCAGGGATCCATCGAGAAGGCGGCTGAAAATGTCCTTGCATCGCCCCACGTGGCAGTGCAGAGCAATCTGAGGACGCCTTTTTTGGAACATGGTGGTGTAGAAGGGCACGATGTGCTCTCCCGCGATGCAGCAACACCCCACGACAACGCCTGCGTCTCGTTGCGACGTCCACGGTTGCAGTTCACGTTCCAGATCTTCCAACAATTCGGTCATTTTTTGCGTATAAAGCCAGAGCACTTCGCCGGGTTTGGTCAGTGTCAGTCCACCGGTCTTCTTTCGAATCATCAGAGGGCAGCCCATGAGCTTTTCCAGATTTTGTACCTGCAGGCTGACGGCCGGCTGCGTCAGCCCCAGGGTTTTTCCTGCCTTCGTAAAGCTCTTTTGGCGCACCACTTCGGCGAAAACCTTCAAGGAGAAAAGATTCCACTCCATCGGAGGTTCTCCTTTGCGCCCATGGCTTCGCAAGGTATGGAGGGGTAGTGGTGGTCACAAGGCCTTCAGACCGCCGTCCCCCTTTAGGTGTTAGCGGGCGCAGGTCAGACGGCGAGGCAACGCTGGTGAATGTCTTTGTCGGCTTGAAGCTGGTCTACGGGGCCATGGCACTGCACACGCCCCTTTTCCATCACGTAACCACGATCGGCGACGGAAAACGCAAAACGAGCATTCTGTTCAGCCAACAAAATGGCCATGTCCCCTTTCAGACCAGAGATGACTTCACCCAGAAATTCCACGACCACCGGGGCCAGGCCTTCGCAAGGCTCATCCAAAAGCAGAAAAAGAGGATTGCCCATGAGGGCGCGAGCAATGGCCAATAACTGCTGTTCCCCGCCGCTCAGTTCACCCCCACGCTTTTTGCGAAGCCGTGCCAGCAATGGAAATTCTTCAAAGACGCGCTCCGGCGTCCAGGGTTTCTTGCCTGGGCGAGGCGGCAACATGGCCACTTCCAAGTTTTCTTCCACCGTCAGAGCGGGAAAAATTCGCCTGTCTTCTGGAACATAGCCGATTCCGCTGCGAACAATTTCATGCACGGGCCTACCGCTCACCACCCGACCCTGAAAGCGAATCTCGCCGCGCTTCGGGGGCGCAAAACCCATAATGCTTCGCATCGTTGTGGTCTTTCCGGCACCGTTGCGTCCCAAGAGGCAGACAATTTCCTTTTCGTAAACCTCCAGACTCACACCCTGAAGAATGTAGCTGTCACCGTAATACACGTGAATATCCAAAACTTCAAGGCTCAAGACTTCCTCCTAAATACGCCTCTTTCACTCTGCGGTCGGCTCGAATTTCTTCCGGCGTTCCCTGGGCAAGAACACTTCCCTGATGCAACACGTAGATATAATCGGCCACAGAAAAGACGACTTTCATGTCGTGTTCCGTAATGAAAAAGTTGGTTCTATGCGTATCGGCCAGGCTCTTGATCAATCGAATCATATGTTCGGTTTCTTCGGGATTCATCCCCGCCGTGGGCTCATCCAGAAGCACCATGCGGGGTGAAGGAGCCAGGGCAATGGCCATCTCCACAAGGCGTTTGTCTCCGTAGGGCAGCTCGTGCACGCCTACGTGCGCCTTGTCCACCAGACCCACCATGGCCAAAACCTTCATGGCCGTCGCTTCCAGCTTTCGGTCCCGATCCAGCCTGCGCCAAAAACACAGTGCACCACCGTTCTTAATGATCAAAGGAACCAGAATGTTTTCCAAAACCGTCAGCCGTGAAAAGACATTGGTGATTTGGAAAGAGCGTCCCAGCCCGAGGGCGCAGAGTCGATGAGGGGGCAGTCCGGTCACATCGCGCCCCAGAAAGACCACCCTACCCGCCCTCGGCCTGTATCGCCCGCAAACCACATTGTATAAAGTGGTCTTGCCCGCGCCGTTTGGGCCGATCAAAGCCGTGAGCCGGCCTTCTTCCACCTGAAGGCTAACGCCGTTCAGAGCGGCAAACCTTCCGAAATGCTGATGCACATCCTCCACACTCAAGATGATTTGCTGGGCCATGGATCACCTTGTCCGACAATGAGCCGTTTTCCGCCAGCTGGTCAAAACCGTTTCGTGCGCTCACCAAAGACGTGGGTCAATGTCCCCCAAATGCCTCGCGGGAAGAAGAGCACCACAGGAATGAGGAGGCTTCCCAGCACGATCATCCAATTTTCCGTAAAGGCTGTTACCCAGTGTTCTAGGACAAAGAAAATGGCTGATCCCACAGCCGGCCCCCAAAAGGTTCCGGCACCGCCTAGAATGGTCATGAGCACAGGCCGCGCGGAGAAACTCCAATGAAGCATGTCCGGAGCGGCCATTCGATTAAAAAGGCACAAAAGGAACCCGGCCAGGCCCGCAAGCCCCCCGGCGATGACAAAGGCCACCAGTCGCACGACCTTCACGTCGGCTCCGGAAAAGGATAATCGCTGCTTATTTTCCCGTACGGCCTGCAGCATAAGTCCGAAAGGGGAACGAACCACGGACCATAAAAAGAGGGCTCCCATAAGGAACCAAAAAAGAGTGAAATAAAACATGACCGACGGAGAACACAGAGAAAACTTCCATGGTCCCAAAGACAACGACGGCATGGAAAACACAGGCAGGCCGTCACTGCCCCCGGTCACTTCCCTCCAGTTGTGCGCTAGGGTGTAAAGCATCATCCCAAAGGCCAGGGACAACATGGCAAAAAAGATCTCATCCCGACGAACGCACAAGAACCCCACCGAGAAAGCCACAAGATTCGCCGAAAGGACACAGGCCAGCAAAATGAGCCACAGGGATGACCCATAGTGGATCATGCCCAAAGCGGCCACATAGGCGCCTACACCTAAAAAGCCAGCGTGTCCAAAAGAGAGCAGGCCCGTGTATCCAAAGAGTAGGTTGAAACTCATGGCAAAGAGGGCCATGATAAGAATTTCCGTGGCCAAAAGCACCCAATAGATAGGTGCAAATAGAGGATACGCCAGGAGAAGTCCCGCCAGGGCAAGACCAAAGGGCAGGCCGCTGAGGAATCTGTGAGCCATCATCCCTCCCTGCCCAGAAGGCCTCGTGGCCGCACCAACAGCACCAAAGCCAACAACACGTAAGACAAGGCCATCTGCAACCGACCGGCAAAAAGGGTTCCGAAGGCGTCCAAGAGCCCAAGAAGAAGAGCTCCCACAAAGGCTCCGGGAAAACTGCCTAATCCCCCGACCACCACGACGATGAAGCTCTCGATAACGATCCTCTCCCCCATGGCTGGCCCTACACTCTGGTGAGGGGCTGCCAAGGCCCCTCCCAGAGCCGCAAGCCATGCACCCAGACTGAAAACCAGCGTAAAAAGCAACGGCACGCGAATCCCTACCCCTTCAGCCATGTGCCGGTCTTGGGCGGCGGCGCGAATCATCTTTCCCCATCGTGTCCAGGTAAAAAACGCCCACAACCCCATGCCCAGAACCGGCCCTACCAGGATCAAAAACAGTCTGTAGACGGGGTAGGAATGAGAAAAAAGCCTCACGCTTCCCGCCAAAAGGTCCGGAGGATCCACCACATGGTACGCCGCCCCCCAAAGGACGCGCACGGCATCATCCAACACCAAAAGGACGGCAAAGGTGAGTAGCAACTGAAAACTCCGGTCGCGGGAGTACACGCGTCGAAGCAATGTGGTTTCTATGCCCATGCCTAAAAGAGCCGTCATCAGGGGGGCAATCAGCACTCCGGCCCAAAAAGAAGGGATGAAGCGCATCACGGTCATAGTTCCATAGGCTCCCAACATAAAAAGGGAACCATGGGCAAAGTTGAGCACGCCCAAGACCCCGAAAACCGTCGTGAGTCCCGCCGAAATGAGAAAAAGCAGCATACCCCAGCTCAACCCGTTGAGGACATTGACCACCATCACTTCCATGAAAAACCCTTCTCATTTCATGCGGCAGCCTGTTTCTTCCACCGGCGGTGTGACCGCTTCAGCTGGGAAGATTTTGATCGGTTTCAAAATGCGAATGGGATAGTTGGGATCTGAAGCCGTTTTACCCCACGTGGCATTGGTCCAGGCCTGATGATCTTCGGGCCGCAAGGTGACGGTTCCCACGGGAAGTTCCAGTGTCAGTCCTTCCAGGGCCTTGATGATGGCCTCCTTATCCAAGGTTTTCGCCTTTTCCGCTGCGGCTTTCAAGGCATAGAGGGCCGCATAGGCTCCGTGAGCGTTGTAGGAAGGGAACTGACCGTAGCGTTTCTTGTAGTTGTCGCGAAAGGCCACGTTGATTGGGGAATCGTTGGCAAGAAACCAGTAGCGGGTTCCCACCCACAGGCCTTCAGGCATTTTGTCCCCCAGGGCATAAAGGACTTCGGTCGCAGCGCCCAGGGTCATGAGGACTTCCCAGTCACCCTTGAAAAACCCCATCTCGGAGGCTTGCCGAACAAAGTCAATGAGATTGCCCCCCCAGAGGGAGATAAGCACGCCTTCAGGCTTGGCATTCATGATCTTGGTTATATAGGCGCTGAAATCCGTGGTTTTGGTGGGCGCAAAGGCTGTTTGGTCTTGAGGCATAAAGGTCACGTCGGGACGCAGTGCCTTGAGGTATTTCTGAAAATACTCCCAAGACTCATGTCCGAAGGCATAGTCCGGCCCCACTGTGGTCCATGTCTTAGCTTTGGACGCGGAAGCCACAAGAGCCGCGGCTTTAACATTTTGGTTCAGGCTGACGGAAATGCGAAAGGTGTACTTGTTGCACAAACTTCCCGTGACATCGGGCGTTGCGGCATGGGTGACAATGAGCGGCGTTTGCATCTCGGGCATGAGGGGAACAACCGTGTTGGCCACAGCACTGGAATCCAATCCGATAACACTTATCACACCGTCCTGATAAACCAGTTTGCGGATGACGCGCACCGCCACGTCGGGTTTTCCCGTGGAGTCCTCAAAGATGGCCTGCACCGGACGCCCCATGATGCCTCCGGCGGCATTGATCTCGTCCACGGCCATTTCAGCCCCCTGTTTGGCAAACTGACCATACGTCGCAAAGGGTCCGGACATGATGTACACGAAACCCACCTTGAGAGGATCCGCCGCCTGTGGTGCCGCCGGCCCCAAAGCCAGACCCAAAACCACCCACACCGTGAGAAGCCACATCCGTTGCCACCCTTTCATGAATACACCTCCCTGTTCTGATAAACCCGTTGCTCATGACCCGCCTTCTCGGCCCTGCAGAGCCAGAGCCATAGGGAAGCTATAGGCCGAAGCGTTTCTGATACCTGTCGGAAAGTGACTTCTTGATAAAATCGCCCATCCTAGTAAAGTGGCCAAGTGCTATGCGCCCCGACAATGAAGGGTGAGAAGTTCACGGAGGTGGGAGTGCGCAAAATTGTTTGAATCGTTAACGCGCTTTGTCACCGCCTCCCGAACAACATTTTCTGGCCTTCACTCTCCTTCGCAAACAGAGCGTGCTAGGAAAAGTGCCAGCTCAGGAAAAGCAACCAACACGACCATCATGATACGCAGCATGATCCTAAAGGAAAAGGCGTCGATCATGAGATCGCTCATAGAGCCGGTTTGGCAACCCCCTTGGATGGCATATAGATTAAGCCCCACCGGACAAAAAGAAATTCAGGAAAAAGGTGTTTATGTGACCGCCCGAGAACTCGTTTTTGCTGGTTTACTGCTTTCAGTTTCAGCTGGAGCCAAGGCCAAGATCAGCCAATATTGATGTCCTCGGACAAATTCCTAACCGACAATGTGATATGAGTCAAGTAACCTTGGACTTAAAAGAGGGGAAACTTTCGTTTACTAAGACATCGGCAGGAGGTGAGCCTCAAATGGACACAACGCTCATGCTGGCTTTGGCGCAAGTGGAGGGCAGCGAGGATGTTTCGCAGAACCTTGAGACCGCCCGCCGTTATATTGAGATGGCGGCCCAAAAAGGGGCCCACCTGGTGGTCTTTCCCGAAATGTTCATGGGACTGCCCGCGGCGGGTCGTCCTCCCGTAACCTTCCTGCGCCAATCGGGCGTCGATTTTTTCGGTAGGTTGGCGGCCCTGGCCAGGGATTTGGGCCTGGCCGTGCTCGCCGGCGGCTGGGAACCCTCACCGGATCCGCACAGGGTCTACAACACAGCCGTCCTTTTAAGCCCTCTAGGCGAAGTCCTTGCCAGGTACCGAAAACTGCACCTCTTTGATGCCCTGAACATCCGCGAATCAGACACCATGACTCCTGGGGAAAGCCCCCCTTCGGTCGTGACCTTGAACGGGGTTCGTGTGGGAATGACCATTTGTTACGATTTACGATTTCCGGAAATCTTTCGTCACCTGGCCGACCAGGGCGCCCAACTGGTGTTGGTCCCATCGGCCTGGTATCAGGGGTCCGTCAAGGAAGACCATTGGCTCACGCTCCTTCGAGCCCGCGCCATTGAAAACGCTTACTATGTGGCCGGGTGCAATTTGATCGGAAGGTCCTTTTGCGGAAGATCCACGGTGTTCGACCCCTTTGGCATTCCCATTGCCTCCGCTACGGAAACCGAAGACCTTGTTCTCGCGTGCGTGTCTTCCGCGCGCATTGAATTCGTGCGCCAAAAGCTTCCTTCACTGCAAAACCGCCGAAAGGATGTGTTCTAAACCTGTGGATGGACCGAAACGGCACGATGAAGGGGGGTGGGGCCGTGAGCCTTTTGCATTTCAAAACACGCCCGGACATGGTAAGAACAGGCCACGCGGCATTGTTTCACAGGAATAAACGCTCCAGCTCAAGGCAAGGGACACGACATCGGCAACGGGTGAAATCATGACCGAGAGCACCGCGACGGCCCACGGCGGCGAACTGCTTAATCTCGTGGTGAATGAAACTCGAGCTCAGATGCTCAGGGATGTGAGCCGAGGGCTTTCCAGTTTGACGCTCAACACCCGACAACTGTCGGACCTGGAACTGCTCCTGAACGGAGCCTTTTCGCCCCTGCGCGGCTTTATGACCAGCGCCGACTACGAATCGGTGTTAGATCGCATGCAGCTGCAAAACGGCGTGCTGTGGCCTCTGCCCATCTGCCTCGATGTATCGGAAGCCGAAGCCTGCTCCTTGGACGCCGGCCAGTCGGTGGCTTTGCGTGACATGGAAGGGTTTATGGTGGCCGTGCTGCATGTGGAGGACGTCTGGCCCATCGATAAGCCACGGGAGGCTGAGATCATCTACGGCACCACGGACACCGCACACCCTGGGGTGGATGCCTTGTTTCACAGTTATGGCACACATTATGTGGGCGGCACGGTGGAAGGGGTGCAGTTGCCCCTCCATTTCGCCTTTAAACGGTTGCGGCATACCCCTCATGAAATGCGCGCCCTTTTTAAAAAACTGGGCTGGCGCCGCATTGTGGGGTTTCAAACGCGAAACCCCGTGCATCGAGCCCAGTTTGAAATGACCCTTCGAGCCATGGACCGTGCCAAGGCGAACCTGCTGCTTCATCCCGTAGCCCGCCGGGCCACGCCGGGCGATATCGACGACTATACGAGGATTCGGTGTTATCAGGCGGTGAGCCGATATTATCCACCCAACATGATGCTGTTGAGCCTTCTGCCTTTGGCCATACGCCTGTGCGGTCCTCGAGAAGCCCTTTTGCACGCCATCGTTCGTAAAAACTACGGCTGCACCCACTTCATTGTGGGTCGGGACCACGCCAGCCCGGCTCCAACCCCGAACGGCCGCCGATTTTACGAGCCCGAAGCGGCCATGAAAACGGCGCTGTCCTGTCAGGAGGCTCTGGGCATTGAAATCATTCCCTTTGAAGAACTGGTCTATGTTTTTGAAGAAGACGCCTATATGCCGCTTCGCGAGGTGCCGCCCCAGAGCACGGTAAAATCCCTGACGCTGGAAGAATTTCACCGCCGGCTTCGAGAAGGCAAGCGCGTGCCGGAATGGTTCAGCTTTCCCGAAGTCATCGAGGAGCTGCAAAGAGGTTACCCGCCTCGACACAAGCAAGGATTTACCATTTTCTGCACAGGGCTTTCCGGAGCGGGAAAGTCCACCATCGCACGCATTCTTTACGCCCGGCTTTTGGAAATGGGGGGTCGGCCCGTAACGCTGCTGGATGGAGACGTGGTGCGGCGCAATCTTTCCAGTGAACTGGGCTTTTCCAAGGAACACCGCGACATCAATGTGCGTCGCATCGGGTTTGTGGCCAGCGAAATCACCAAAAACCGCGGCATCGCCATCTGTGCTCCCATTGCCCCTTATGCCGCCACCCGACGGCAAATTCGAAGCCTGATCGAAAACTACGGCGGTTTTGTGGAAGTCTATGTGGCCACGCCCTTGGAAGTGTGTGAAAGCCGCGATCGCAAGGGATTGTACGCCAAGGCTCGCGCAGGCCTTATCAAGGGCTTTACCGGCATCGACGACCCCTATGAGCCACCCACCGCCCCCGAGGTGGTCATCGACACGACGGAACTCACTCCCGATGAAGCCGCCCAGGAAGTCTTGCTTTATCTGGAACGCGCCGGCTACATCAAATGACACGATCGGGAGGACGAAGGTGGCAGTGCGAACCAAGCCGGAACCGAGCCGAAGCGAACGACGTCTGTCGTGGGCCTTGCTGGGCGTGATGGCTTTGATCACCACCGGGGTTTTCATGGCTTCCTTTCGCCAGGATCCTTTCCTGACGGGAAAAGCGGGAACCGCGGGTCCCGGGGAACCCATGCCGCCCAAGGCAGTTTCGAATTTCTCCTTTCCCGACTGGGCCCAAACACTTGCCAAAGACCTGACCACAGCGGGACCCATGGAAACCTTTGACGCCCAGACCCTGGCGGATAAAATCGACGGCAAGGCGGAACTGTACCTGGAAGCGGGATTCACATCCCTTCGCACGCAACGCGTGGCACTCAAGGAAGATCCCAGCCTGTGGGCGGAGTTTTTTCTTTTTTCCATGAACCATTCAGAAAGCGCCTATGCTGTTTTCAGCCAACAGAGGCGCTCGTCGGCTGTTCCCTTGCCGGACATGGCCTTCGGTTATCGAGCCGCCAACGCCGTCTGTGCGGCCGCCGGAAACTTCTACTTGGAAGGGATTGGATCCTCGGAAGACCCTCGACTCATGCAGGCCGTGGCGTCAACCCTCACGCCCCTTATAAAATCCATACCCCCGTCGGCCGACATTCTTCAGGCCTTGCAACGATTTCCCGAGTCCATGAAAGCTCATGAAAAGGCGGTGCTTTATTTGGGGAACGCTTTTGGCTATGAGGGCTTTCAGAGAACCTATGCCGTGCCGATTCTGGAAGACGGATCGGCCATGACGGTCTTCATCGTGACGGCCCACAAAGCCACAGACGGCCCTTCGGCCGTCGCAGCCTATGTGGAGTTCCTCGAAGAAAACGGCGCGCGACGCCTTTCGCCGGTTCATGCCGAAGGGGACATGGTGGTGCTGGATCATTTCGGATTCGTGGAAGTGGTCTTTCCCCATCGAGGATTGGTGGCCGGCGTCCACGAGGCCCAGGAGCAGAAGGTGGCGGAACGAGCAGCGCGACATCTGTGGCAGCACATGAAAAACCTTGAGGCCGACCTTTCAGGAAAAATCTAAAGGCGGTTTTCCAAAACGGCTTTGAATGATCTTGCAAGGAACGGCGGCTTCAAAAGCCTTTATGGTCTTGCGCGTGGCAACCGGATCGACTTTTGGGATGGGGTTCTGGGCATGGAAAATCATCTCGAGCCGTCTGTGACGTATCCTCCGCGACGGCGTATTTTGCTTTGCGCCCTGCGTTACGGCCTCGGCTTAGGGGCGCTGTGGGCTTTGGGTCTGAGTCTTCGAGACGGCATAGGCCCCAAAGTAACCATAACAAGGGACAACGCCCTGGTGGGACCGTGGGATTGGTCCATTTCCCACGCCCCAAAAGCGGTGGCCGTGGTGACAGGATTGGACCGAGCTGCGTGTTTCGCCGCAGGGGTTGCGGCCCTTGGCGGCATTAAAACATTCGTCTCTTCGGGAGATCGCGTTTTCATCAAAGTGAATGCCGCCTTTGCCAGTCCTCCGTCCCTCGGCGCCACATCCCATCCCGATCTGGTGCAGGCGGTGGTGCGTCACTGTCGTGAAGCCGGAGCGTCCCGCGTGATCGTTTCCGACAATCCGATCAATGATCCGGCAAGTTGCTTTCGTTTAACGGGGATCGCCGAAGCGGTCCAATTGGGTGGCGGGGAGCTGTGGGTTCCCGAATCGCGTCGTTTTCAATCGGTGACCCTTCCCGACGGCCGCTACTTACACCAATGGCCCGCATGGGCCGCCCCTTTTCGAAAGGCCGACAAGGTCATTAACCTGGCCCCGGTCAAGCATCATCATCGCGCGGGAGCCTCCATGATCTGTAAGAACTGGTACGGGCTTCTGGGGGGGGCTCGAAATCTGCTTCACCAAAATGTTCATGTCGTCATCGGGGAATTGGCGGCTTTGTTCCGACCGACTCTGGTTGTACTGGACGGCATCACCGCCATGATGACCAACGGCCCCACGGGCGGCTCATTGGCCGACGTGAAAGAAGCGAGAACGCTTATCATCAGCCCCGATCCCGTGGCGGCGGATGCTCTGGGCGCCCGGATTTTGAACATCGATCCGCACAAGCTGCCCTATCTGCACCACGCTCAGAGGCTCGGAGCAGGCAGCCTAAACCTCGATGCCATCGCCCTGCATCACATCAGCGTTTAAGACGAGCTTTCCATGCGCATCCATCATGTGCGACGCCTCAGCCAAGGGTATTTCCTGTTCCTGTTTGTGTTTTTCTGCGCCGTCACGCGTCTGGGCACTCAGTGGACAGAGATTCGCGCCTGGCCCGTCAACTGGCTTTTGCAGCTCGATCCCCTGACGGCCGTGAGCACGGCTCTGGGCACGGGAACTCTCTTTGCCGGCCTTCTGTGGGGTGTGGTGACCCTTTCTTGGACGTTTCTTGTAGGGCGTTTCTTTTGCGGGTGGATCTGCCCTCTGGGAACGCTGCACCAGGCGTTGGGCTGGCTAGGAGCTCGACATAAAAGCTTTGCGCAAAAGCTGGCCGGCAACGCCTATCATTGGGCTCACCGCCTTAAATTTTATGTTCTCTTTTTCTTTCTCGGCATGGTGTCCGGTCCTCTGTGGACACCCGCCCGCTGGACAGACTGGGCTTTGGCCGCAAAAACCCTTGGCCTTTTTGTAGTATTGGCCGCACTGGTTTGGGGAATGTCAGCTCAAGAAAACCCCGTGGCCTCACGTGCATCTTCAAGAATCCAAGAAGGGCTGATGGGTCTGGTCCTTTTTGCCTTGGGATTGGCTCTGGGTCGATTCCCTGCCGCCGTGGGATCGCTGCAAACAGGGTTATTGGATCCCTTTCCTCTGATCCACAGGTCCATGAACCAGGTGGTGCTTCCTGCTCTGGGACTTTTTCAGCCCAAAGGGCTCGCCGAAAGTCGGTGGACGCAGGGCTCTTGGCTTCTCGGCCTCGTTTTTTTCGCCGCCTTGGCATTGAATTTTCTTAAGCCTCGATTTTACTGCCGATACCTATGTCCCGCCGGGGCGCTGATGCATCTTGTGGGACAACGCTCTCTGTGGCGCATGGCCCGAATTGTCGACCGTTGCACGGACTGCAAACGCTGTGAGGCCGTCTGCGATGCCGCCTGCCGCCCTTCATCGAACCCCATTGCCGGCGAATGTACTTTGTGCGGCAACTGTCTGGTGGTGTGCCCGGAAAAGGCCATCACCTACACCTGGGCTCCTTCACCGAATTCGACCGCCGCATCCGGCGAAGGGCTTCTGTCCCGCCGCCGAGTCTTAGCCGCCTTGGGCTTGGGCCTTTTCGCCGCACCCGTTTTCCGTCTGGAAGGTCTGGCCCAGCGTCGGTTTCCACCCTTGGTGGTGCGGCCTCCGGGATCTTTGCCCGAAACAGAATTTCTACGCCGCTGCATCAAATGCGGTCAATGTTCGCGCATTTGTCCCACCAACGTCATTCAGCCCGCCTTATGGGAAGCGGGCCTGGAAGGGTTATGGACACCGGTTTTGGATTTTCGCGCCGGAACCAGCGGCTGTCAGTACCAGTGCGTGGCGTGCAGCCGCGTCTGCCCGACGGCCGCCATTCGGCCTTTGAGTCTGGAAGAAAAACACGGCACCGGGGCGTTTGCCGACCGCGGGCCGGTTCGCATCGGAGCCGCCTTTGTGGACCGCAGCCGATGCCTGCCGTGGGCCTTTGGCAAGCCATGCATTGTATGCGAAGAAAACTGCCCGGTAAGCCCCAAGGCGATTCAGACCGTTGAAACCTTGGAAAAATTACCCAGGCCTTTCCTGTGCCTCGGCGAACGCCAAAATCACCGCTGGATTGTGGAAGGTTTTCAGCCGCCCGACATGCCTCCGCCATTGGAAAACCTGTGGCTGGTCGCCGACTTCTCGGATTCTTCGTTGCAATGGCCCATTCGAGCCTGGGGGCAAGGATGGATTGACGTAGATTTCGCACCAGACCAGACAAAGGACGAAGCCGCCGATATGTCGACTGCGAAGCGCCCCTTTTTTCTTGCCGTGCGCCTCAAAAAGCCCATGGTGGACCACACACGATGCGTGGGATGCGGCATCTGCGAGCATGAATGCCCGGTGCGGGGCGTTCCGGCTATTCGAGTGTCAGCCGAAAACGAGTCGCGTCATCCGGAGCGATCCTTGATTGCAGGAAAGACATTCCCCAACACCTGAGGTTTTGTTTCCCGTTGACCGAGAATCTGCACACGGGAGGATGCCCTATGGACCGTAAAACTTTGGACAGAGCTCAAAGCCCGGGCAGCGGCCTTTCCCGACGAGTGTTTCTTAAAGCGGCGGGCGCCGTAGGACTCGGCGTCGGTGCCGCCGCGGCCCTGAATCTTCCGTCTCTGGCGATAGCCCAGGACGGCCCCGTGCCGCACAAAGTGCCGCAACGGCCCTTTGGTGCCTCCAAGATTCCTGTTTCCATTTTGTCTTTGGGCGGCATGTTTGATACGGGGTCCAACCACGTCTTGCTTCGGCAGGCTCTGCGCTGGGGGGTGACCTACTGGGATACGGCGGACTGTTACGGAGGCGGCCGAAGTGAAGAAGGAATCGGCGCCTTTTTCGCCCGATTTCCCGAAACCCGAAAAGACGTTTTTCTCGTGACCAAATCCGATGCGCGAGACCCAGCCGGAATGACCAAGCTGCTGGAGCGCAGCCTGCAGCGCATGCAGACGGACTGGATCGACCTCTATTTTCTGCATGCAGTAGGTTCCCTTGAAGAACTCAGCCCAGATGTGCGGCAATGGGCGGAGCAGGCGAAAAAATCAGGAAAAATCCGTCTCTTCGGCTTCAGCACACACGGCAATATGGCCCGGTGCCTGGAAGGGGCGGCGCGGCTGGGCTGGGTGGACGGCATTATGTTCACGTACAATTTTCGACTCATGCACGATGCAGCCATGAAGCGGGCCATTGACCTATGCACGGCGGCCGGCATCGGCCTCACAGCCATGAAAACCCAAGGCGGCGGCCCCCTTCGAGTGGACGCTTCCGAGGAAGGGGTTTTGGCCGAAAAGCTTCTGGCGCGAGGTTTCACGGACAAACAAGCCAAGATCACGCTCGTGTGGGAAGATAACCGCATCAGCAGTCTGTGTTCGCAAATGCCCACCATGACCATTCTCATGAGCAATGTGGCCGCCGCACTCGACCGAACGACGCTCAGCCAAGACGAAAAGAACGGCTTGGCCCGCTACGCTGAAGCGACCCGGCACAGCTATTGCGCCGGATGCGCCGAAATCTGTGGCAACGCCGCCGGAGTGCCCATCGCCGACATGATGCGGGGCCTCATGTACGCCCGAGATTACGGCGACACCCAAGCCGCCCGCGAAGCCCTGGCACAGCTTGCCGATCTGCGGGTTTTTGAAAATCTGAACTGGGAACGGGTTCAAATCGCCGAAGCCCGATGTCCTCAGGGCCTTCCGGTGCGTCGCTTGGTGGCCGAAGCCGCCGCCCTTGCCCACAACCTCACGGCGTAGTGCACTGTTCGACCATGCCTTCCCTGCCATTGGTTCGGGCGCGGATGGATCCATAGAGGGAACCGCGTTCACCGCAGTACGCACGTTGGCAGGACGCGCAAGAGCGCGTGCCACCGATGCCAGGGGGTCGGTCTCGGGTCCAGCTCGAAGGGACGCCATCCCCGCGGTCGAAAGAGCCTTTTCACGGCCTTTTGCACGCCTTTGGCGGTTGCCCCAAAAGCAGCTTCCTGTGCGCCCCGTCCTTGCCCAGGGCTTTTCCTCCGTGCTACAAAAGGGCACCAGGCAACACGACACATGGGACCGAACCATGACCGCATCGACTTTTCCCTTCAGCGAAGCGGAACTCAAAGAATGGATCGCCCAGAGTGTGGCCGAAGTCTTTCGGGAACGGGCCGATGAGCTGATTGCCCAAAAGCTTGCCGCTTTCGTCACTGAAAACGAGCGCCGCGCCCGCGAACTGGCCCTTATGGAAAGGGTTGTTCGCGTGGAAGAGGAACTCAAAGCCCTTCGAGAGGTTCAGACGGCCCACTTCCAGGTGACCGAAAAGCGCTTTGAGGCCCTGCAAAGGGAAATAACCGCTCGCTTTGCAGCCACGGACAAGCGGTTTGAGGCGGTGGACAAGCGCTTCGAAGCCATGGACAAGCGGTTCGAAGCCATGGACAAGCGGTTCACCACGCTGCAGTGGACGATGGGTCTGGGGTTTTCTTTGTTGGTGGCCTGGATGAGCCTTTTGAAATTTTGGCCATAGAATCCCCCCAAAGAATGCCTTTTAAAAAACACGGCAAGCGGCCACGAGCACGCACGAGAAAAGCCTCAGCGTTTTTTCATGACAAAACATTTCACAGTGTGCAGTTTATTTCACACTTCCGTGCTCCACCTTTGCACACCTTTTGGCCTTTCCGCCGAGACGCCTAAACCGAGGCAGAGACATATCCCATCAACTTCTTGATTTCACTAAAAGAAAATCTTTTATTTGCTGCGTCCGCGTGCGCCTTTTTGGCCGACCTTTTGCCTATAATTAGGATCGCTAGGTGCGCCGCTGAACGGCGGCTTGTTCGTGCGGAGATGAGAAAGGGAAGATGGAGTTGCGCATGAAAAGGGCCATACTGGGATCTTTTGTTGCGGGGGCGTTTTTGTTGGGCATTGTGGGGACGTCGTCGGTGCACGCGGACATCATATCCTTTGGGGACATTTCCAAATATTGGCCAGGATACAATAACGGCACCGTCGATGATTCAAAAGACACCATTGGGGTTCCGGATTTTACAGGGGGTACGGTCCAGCTGGACCAGTGGTATTTAACGCAAATTACATTGAATATGCAGCGTTGGGGCACCGGAGGGGCATGGGGCAAGTTGGAGCCCGGGGATCTTTTCCTGAGCGTCGATGAAGATACCGACTGGGAATACGTGGTTTATGCGGACAACAACCCGCAGAAGTTGGACGGCGCGACACCCACGGTGTGGGATTACAATCTTTACGCCATTGATCTTGCTCTGAACGACAAAACCGCTTACGCCATCTCAGGCATGGACGGATTTGACTACTGGCAAGGCTACCTTATTCGGGACGCCCACCCCATCGGCTTACCCGCCGCTCCCACCACCGGCTCCCTTGGGGATGTGGACTTTACCGGCTGGCAAACGAACACCCTTACGTTCGTCTTTCCTACTGACACGATTAAATTGGATGCCGGGATTCTCAGCATCGGGTTTACTGTGAATTGCGCCAACGACGTCGTTTACGAAAGTGTCAATCTGCCTCTTCCGCCGCAATACCACGCACCTGAACCCGCCTCGATGCTCCTCATGGGAACAGGGCTTGTGGGATTGGCCGGGTATATGCGGGCTCGAAAGAAAAGCGCTGAGAAGAAGTCTTCGTAAAAAGCTAACCTTCCACAATGGACTGACCGAGACAAGCCCAGACGAGGGTCCAGAAGCCGAAAAAAAACCGGCGCTGCGTAAGGCACCGCCGGTTTTTTGTTTTTTAAGGCGTTATGGAACGGGTCGAATGGGAACCTTGCCCTGCAGGTACGCTTTCACGGCCCCGATGGGCACTTCGTTGCGGTGAAAGATGCCGGCGGCCAGAGCCGATTCGGCTTTGGTGCGCGTAAAGACTTCCAGAAAGTGTTCGGCGCATCCGGCACCGCTTGAGGCGATGATGGGAATCGTGACAGCTTCCTTCACGGCCTGAATGAGTTCCACATCGAACCCGGAATTGGTGCCGTCGCGGTCGATGCAGTTGAGAAGAATCTCCCCGGCTCCGAGTTGTTCGCACACCTGGGCCAGGGTGATGGCATCCAGGGGACGGCCTTCGCGCCCGCCCTTGACGGTGGACTGATACCAGCAGTAGCGTTCCCCTTGAGGGCCCGGCAGCGCCGTTTCGATGACGCGGTGGGGCACCGCGGTGGGCGACGGCACATAGACCCTTCGCGGGTCTATGGAAATGACCACCGCCTGACTGCCGTAGATGCGCGAGATGGTTTCAATGGCGCTTCGGCCCGTGGCCTTTCCTGTGCGCAGCACCTCTTCCACGATGAGCACCGCGTCGCTACCGATGGACACCTTGTCGGCTCCGGATCGAAAGTAAGCCGCCGCC
The DNA here is from genome assembly GCF_052743555.1 of Desulfosoma sp. Taxonomy (NCBI): domain Bacteria; kingdom Pseudomonadati; phylum Thermodesulfobacteriota; class Syntrophobacteria; order Syntrophobacterales; family Syntrophobacteraceae; genus Desulfosoma; species Desulfosoma sp. The sequence continues at coordinate 108,157 of NZ_JBRAHS010000002.1, read as the reverse complement.
ACGTCCAGAGCGCTGTAGGCGGTGCCGTCTTTATCCACGTAGTCCCGAATGCCGCCACCGATGGTTAAGGGAACGAAGACGTTTTCCGAAGTTCGGCGCAGCACCTCCAGCATGGGCACATCCATCAGGGGAAAATCCCGAAAACCCGTGATGTTGAGAAAGGTGATTTCATCGGCACCTTGCTCGTAGTAGCGTCGTGCAAGGTCCACGGGTTTTCCCAGGTTGCGCACTTGGCCCTTTTCCCGCACGTCGTACTGGTCCCCTTTGGTCACCACCAGATCACCCTGGTCATTGGTGCGCACATCCAAGCACGCAATGATCCGCTTGGTCAGATGCGTTCGCGCAGGCGCTCTAGGCGGAAGCACACTGAGCGCCTGCGAGCCTTCCAGGAAATTTTGAAGAATCTTCAGCCCCGTAGGACCACTCTTTTCCGGGTGAAACTGCACGGCCGCCACCCGCCCTTTTTGCACGGCGCTCACGAATTCTACGCCGTAGTCTGTGGTGGTGAGCACCACGCCTGCATCTTCGGGATCCACATGGTAGGAATGCACAAAATAGAGCTTTTCCTCACCTGTCAAACCCTGAAAAAGGGCGGAAGGCTTTCGGGGCTTGATGCCGTTCCAGCCGATATGCGGCACGGCCAGATCGACGCGAAACCGGCGCGCCATCCCCTTCAGGAAACCAAGACCTTCTTCTTCGGGCGCCTCTTCACTCGCCTGAAACAGCGCCTGCAGACCCAGGCAGATGCCGAGAAAGGGCCGATCCTGCTCAAGGTACCGACGAAGCGGCTGAACAAATCCTTTTTGGTGCAGCACCCGCATCATGGACCCAAAGGCGCCCACGCCGGGGAAAATGAGCTTTTCTGCAGCCAAAATATCCTCTGGACGTTCCACAAGGCGCACGGCATATCCAAGGTTCTTGATGGCATTGACCACGCTGCGCACATTCCCGGCGCCGTAGTCCAAAAGGGTCACCATGACGGAGCATCCTCCTTTGATTGTTTTTCCCCGATGAGTTCCTGCGGCCGATCGGAAATGACGGCCGAAACACCCCAACCCTGAAGCCGCCGGGCTTCAGCCGAATCGTTGACCGTCCAGGTGATAACGGGAATCCCCGCTTCTCGGCACCGCCGCACAGCCTCTCGGCGAAGGTGCCTTCGGGCGGGATGCAAGGCATAGGCTTTCACATCGCGAACGAGCTGCACGGGATCGCTCACGGCCTCCTTGACCAAGACCCCGATCTTCACCTGATCGTGCAAGGCTCGGACTCGGTAAAGCACATCCAGGTGAAAGGAGGACACAAGCACGCGGGGCACCATGTCCAGTTCGGTGATCAGGGCCAGGGTTTCTTGAACCAGCCGGTCACGGTGTTCGGCTTTCCCTTTGATTTCCACATTGACCAGCCATTCAAGTCTGCGGGTCATGTCCAAGGCCTCACGCAGTGTCGGAATACGGCACACAGCGGACACTTTGCGCTCGCTCACGTTTTGAAATGCCCCGGGGCGGCTCGCCGGGTTCGGTGCGTTCAGGGCGGTTTTGCCGAGAAGCGCGTTCAAAACCGAATCTTTTGAAAACAGGAGGGGTGATGTCTTCACAGGCGTTCGCCCAGGCGCAGGGTTTCCTGAAAAAGCTCTTCTCGAACATGCACCAAGGCTTTCCAGTTCCGCTCGCGTAAAGTCCCACACGTACCAAGGGCGTCGTTTCGGATACACCGTCGGGGCATCGGTGGTCCTTTGAAGGGTCTTATCGTGGATGACCACGGGCACACCGTCTGCGGACAACTGCACATCCAATTCCCAAAAATGGGCTCCGCATTGAAAACCCAGCATGGCCGTCTCCAGAGTGTTTTCCGGCCCCAGAGCCATTCCTCCTCGATGCGCCCCTATCCAAAACCCACAAGATTCCGCCAGATCACTCCACACCGCCATGGCGCCTTCTTGACACCCCCCTGCCTTTCTTCTATAGGCTCCGCCCAAGGCGACAACCCCACGATTCGTAAAACAGAAAGCAGCCACCCGTGCCCGTACACATCGTCAATCATCCACTGGTCCGCCACAAACTGGGCCTCATGCGCAAACATAATATCAGCACCAAGGACTTTCGGGAACTCGCATCCGAGCTGGCCCGCCTTTTGACTTACGAAGCCACCAAGGACCTGGAGACGGAAAAGAGGCTTATCCAGGGCTGGAGCGGCCCTGTGGAGGTAGAACGGATCAAAGGGAAAAAGATCACGGTGGTGCCCATTCTTCGAGCAGGTCTTGGAATGATGGACGGGGTTCTGGACCTTATTCCCAGCGCCAAGGTGAGCGTGGTGGGACTGTACCGCAATGAAAGCACGCTGGAGCCGGCGCGCTATTATGTGAAGCCGGCCGGAAACATGCGTGAGCGGATCTCTCTGATCCTCGACCCCATGCTGGCCACCGGCGGCACTTTGGTCATCACCATTGATCTTTTGAAGGAAGCCGGCTGCCGAAATATTCGCGGCATCTTCCTCGTGGCGGCCCCCGAGGGGATTCGCCGCTTGGAAGCGGCCCATCCGGACGTGGATGTCAATGTGGCGGCCGTGGACGAGAAGGTCAACGCGGACGGTGACATTCTCCCTAATGTCCATTCCACGGAGTACCGGTTAAGGGCGAGGGATATGGTCCTTGGAGCCCAAATGCTTTTTGTGGCCTTTGGTGCTTTGGTCCTGGTACCGCTCCTGACGGGCCTCGACCCCAACGTGGCTCTTTTTACCGCCGGCGCCAGTACCTTGTTGTTTCAGCTCATCACGCGGGGAAAAGTACCGATCTTTTTGGCGTCCTCATTCGCCTTCATCGCGCCCATCATCTACGGGGTGAAAACATGGGGCGTTCCCGGAACCCTGTGCGGGTTGGCTTCCGCCGGCACGGATTGGCCACAGCCCTCGCCGCTTTTTTAGGGGGGCCGTCCAACACCACCTATTCGGAAGTCACGGGCGCCGTGGCGCTCACCAAGGTGTTCAACCCAGCCATCATGACCCTGGCGTCTTTGTGCGCCATCGCCTTGGCCTGCATCGCCAAGTTGGGCGCCCTGCTGCAGACCACACCTGTTCCCGTCATGGGCGGGATTCTCATTTTGCTCTTTGGTGCCATCACCGTGGTGGGATTGAATACCCTGGTGCGCGCCAGCGAAGACCTCATGGAACCGCGAAACATGGCCATTGTGGCCGTGGTGATGGTTTTCGCCATCGGGGGCATGCCCATCTCGGCGGGGGAATTCACCATGAAAGGCATCGGGCCGGCGGGCATCAGCGGCGTGGTGCTGAACCTCGTTCTTCCCGAACGAAAAACAGTCCCTTCATCATGCCGCGTCCCCTGAGCGCTTAGCGCTTAGGAGGCGCTCAGGGGTCTCCTGCGCCCACAGAGGCTTCAGGACTCCTTTCGGGGCGGCTTTTGAAGGCGCTCCACCAGAGCGCAGACACTGCAGCGGGTTCCGTAACACGGTTCCCCGCAGCGGTCGCATGTGCCGAAATCGTCCACGGGTTTCGGCGCGGAACGCGCCTCAATGTAGGCGAACAAGAAATCCCTTTTCGTGCCCGGCATCCTGCCTTCCAGCACGTCTAAAGCTTCCTTGAACATGTGGCTTGTGGCTCCCCGCGACAAAGGACACGCGCCTTCCAAGTATTCGATGCCTTCCACGCGACAGTAGGTGCGGATTTCTTCAGCGGAAACCCGATACAGGGGCTTGATCTTTTCCGGCAACCGCGGGTGCACCGAAGGGAGGTACGGGTAATGCTTCTCGATGTATTCCCGGCGGTGTCGCACGAGATTTCCCAAAAGCCTTCCGGCCTCGTCGTCCAGGTTGTGGCCCGTGGCAATGAGGCGAAACCCTTCTTGGACCGCTATGCGGTTCAGGAGCCGTCGTTTGATCATACCGCACACGGAACAGATGGGGCGGCGGGTTTTTCGTCGAATCTCTTCAATGGAATAGCCGATGAGGTCCCTGAGCGCATAGCTCGTCCACGAAAGACCTTTTCGATGCGCAAAGGCGGCAATGGCTTCTTGGGAGACTTCGGAAAAGGCGGGAATCCCCAGGTCCAAGTGAATCCCCTTGGTGGCATACCCCAGATCGTGAAGGACCGACCAGACAGCCAGGGAATCCTTGCCGCCCGACACGGCCACCAGAATGGGCTCCTGGGCTTTTATGGGAAATTTTTTCATGGCGCGCAGCACCGCACGGCGAAAGAAAAGACCAAAGCACGCCTCACAAAAATTCGCATGATGACTGGGCAAAGCGATAACGGCCCGCTGCCGGCACCGCGTGCACTTGGCCGATGCAGGAAGCGGCCTTGTTTCTCCTGCGTTCATCCTGGTCCTCGACTTTTCAGTCGTCAGAGGGTTCCGTGGAAATGACAAAGGGTGCCGCATCCGTGGAAACGGCACAGGGCTGATCCAGAATCCGCTGCATATAACCGGGCAGGGTGCGAAACCCTTCCAAAAGCTGAGGCGTATACGACATAAGGTCATGAATGCCGCGGTCGGCGGCGCGCCGTGCCAGTTCGGTTTCCTCCACGTTCAGCACATCGTCCATGGCGCAGACGGAAAAGGCAAAATCCAGCATGTAGCCCACAATATAGGCGGCGTACTGGCGCCGATAAGGAAAGACGGCATCCAAAGTCTTGGTGATGACGTTGTAGGCTTCGGGAAAGAAAAACGGGGAATCGTTGTGCAAAGCCAGGATGCCCCCTGGGCGCAGCCGTGCGGCACACAGAGCGTAGAATTCTCGGGTATACACATATTTGGATGGTTCCATGGGATCGGTGAGGTCCAACAAGATGACATCAAAGGTTTCCGCCGTCTCTTCCACAAACCGGCGGCCGTCCCCGATGAGGAGCCGCACGCGAGGGTCCTCAAAAGCCCCGCCGCAGATGCTGCGTAGATAAGCCTTGGCAATGGCCACCACTTCCCCGTCCAATTCCACCATAGTCACGCTGCGCACCGACGGGTACTTCAACACTTCCTCCATGGCGCCTCCGTCGCCACCTCCGATGATGAGCACGCGCTGCGGATCGGGATGGAGCATCATGGCCGGATGCACCAGGGATTCATGGTAAAAAAACTCATCCTTTTCCGAGGTCTGAAAACGGCGGTCTAGAAAAAGCGTGACACCGAAATCGGGACTGTCCACCACTTCCACGAGCTGAAAAGCCGTCTTTTGTGTGTGGATCACGCGCCGGACCCGAAACCGGCGTCCCATGCTGGCGGTAAAAGGTTCGTAAAGGATCATGTCTCGTTCCGTCATCAAGAAAGCCTCCTGACTTGAAAATTTTTAAGCGAGTTACTATAAAGGAACCGTTTGCAAATCTCAAACGCTCAATGACCCGTCTTTGTACGCACCGTTTCGGCCAAACATGCAAAGGAGGAGACGCTGATTCGTGGACGGCATGCATTACGAAGGCACGATCATTCGGCCGCCCAGTGAAGCAGAGAGCATTCTTTTGCAGGTCACCGTCGGGTGCAGCCACAACAAGTGCACGTTCTGCGGCACGTATAAAGGCGTGCGTTTTCGGATCAAGGACCAGGACAGCATTGACCAGGACATCGCCTACGCGGCAACGCATTTTCCATTCTTACGCCGCGTGTTCCTCACCGACGGCGACGCCCTCATCGTGCCCCAGCCTCGGCTCGTCGGCATTTTGCAAAAGATCCGCCGCGCCATGCCGTGGATTCAAAGGGTGGGCCTTTACGGCAACGCTAAGAGCATTTTGCGCAAGACACCTCAGGAACTGGCGGAACTCAAGGATCTGGGCTTGGGCATTGTGTACTTGGGGGTGGAAAGCGGCGATCCACAAACCCTTCACGCCATTCGAAAGGGCGTGTCTCGGGAGAAATTGATCGAGGCAGGTCAGCGGGTTCGCGAAGCCGGAATGAAACTCTCGGTCACCGTCCTTTTGGGCATCGCGGGCCGTGATCGATCTTTGGAGCATGCGCAGGCGACCGGATCCCTGCTGACGGCCATGGATCCCCATTATGTGGGTGCCCTGACCCTGATGGTGCTGCCCAACACGCCCCTGGGCGAACAGGTGCGGCGCGGGGAATTTCCCCTGCTCACGCCCCTGGAACTCCTCAAGGAACTGCGGGAAATGCTGGCGCACACGCACATGTCCCGGGGGTTGTTTCTTTCCAACCACGCTTCCAACTACTTGCCCCTTAAGGTGAAAATGCCCTCAGACAAGGAAAAGGGCTTGGCGCTCATCGATGCCGCCTTGGACCGACGGGTGCCTTTGAAGCCGGAATGGATGCGGGCGTTGTGAGGCGCTCTGGCCGGCTTTGTCCCTTAACCCGCACAGCTCTGACCCCATTTGAGTTTGGTGCGCAGAATGTTGAAGTAATCCATGCTGGCGGCTTTGATGAGCTTGAGGCTATGAGGGGACTTGGCAATAACAATGGCATCGTTGGGGGCCAGACGATGGCCCACCTGCCCGTCGCAGGTCAGCGTCACGTCCTGCGCTTTGTCGTCCAGCCTGACTTGAATGACCGAGGATGCCGGAAGAATGATGGGGCGGTTGGATAAGGTAAAGGGGCAGATGGGGGTGAGAATCACGGCTTGGGCGGTGGGATAAACAATTGGGCCGCCGGCCGAAAGGTTATAGGCCGTGGATCCCGTGGGGGTGGCGGCAATGAGGCCGTCGGCGCGGTAATGGGTGAGGTAGCGCTCGTCGATGTGGGTATCCAAATCCACAATGCGGGCGAGCGCCCCCTTGTTGATCACTGCGTCGTTGAGAACCGTCTGGACAAAGACTTCGTGCCCCTGCCTCTGAACAGAGACCCGCAGCCGCATACGCTCTTCGATCTCGTGAGCTCCGGACAACACGTGGTCCAGGTCCCGAAAACACCGTTCGCGGCTGATTTCCGTCAGAAACCCCAGCCCGCCTAGATTCACGCCCACGATGGGAATGTTTCGGTCCCCCATCTGGCGGGCTACGCTGAGCAGGGTGCCGTCACCGCCGAGCACCACGACGGCATCGGCATCCATGGGTGGCGGAGACGGAGGGCTGAAGGTTCCCGTGTCGGGGAGGTTTTCTCGAGCCGTGGCGGAAAAGCCCTTGCGGCTAAGCCACGCCGCAAGATCCTCGGCCAGTCGGGCGGCATCGGGACGACCTTTTTTATGAATGATGAGAATCCTCTCCATGACCTGTCCGCCGGCACTCTTGCTCCAAAAGGCGTTCCTGAACAAGACGCCTCAGGGACCTGCAAAATCCGTTGCCAAATCTGCCCAAACAACGTAATGTAAAAATCAAACTTGTGCAAACGCTTCGTGGGAAAAGAACGCATGAGACCCCCATTGCAAGATCAGCATTTCGGGTTGCAGCGCATCCTGGTGGTGGATGATGAGCACAGCGTGCGGGAATTGGTAGCGGAAAGCTTAAATTATATCGGCCACCAGGTGAATCTGGCCGCCGACGGCGTGGATGCCTGTGAAAAGCTCAAAAACGATACCTATGACATCGTCATCACCGACATGGATATGCCCCGCATGGACGGCATGGAGCTCATTAAGCACATTCAACAACATTACCCGAACACGGATGTCATCGCCATCACAGGGCATGCCACCAAGTACAAATACGTGGACGTCATCAGGGCCGGAGCCGCGGATTTCATCACCAAGCCCTTTGGGTTGGACAAACTGGAAGCCAAAATTCGGCGGCTCCTGCGCGAGCGTTTCCTGCGGCGGGAACTGGAGCAGCTGGCCATTCGAGATCCCTTGACCGGGCTGTTCAACCGCCGACATCTTCGCAGCGTTTTGCTGCAGGAAGCGGTCCGTTCGGTGCGCTACGGTCATCCGCTCTTTCTGGTGTTCATCGATATCGACTTCTTCAAGCAGTACAACGATCAAGAAGGGCATCAGGCCGGAGATTTACTGCTCGTTGAGCTGGGCACCATCTTGCAACAGTGCATTCGCGAACACGTGGATTCGGCCTTTCGCTACGGTGGTGACGAATTCACCGTGGTGCTGCCGCACCTCAATGCCGAACAAGTGCGCCTGGTGGTGGAACGCATTCAAAGGCGCTACGCCGCTCTGGACGCCACCCCCACAAGCCTTTCCATTGGAGCCGCCCAGTTCCGATACCTGGACGGCGACGTGCAAAAAAGCATCGACGACATGATTCACAGGGCCGACAAGGCCCAGTATCGAGCCAAAAAGGGATTGGGCGGCAACCGGCTGTGCCTGAACGGCGACAGCGACAAGCCCCCCGATAGCGCTTGCGCCCCAACCGCCAAACCCCTTCAATCCCTTCGCTGAACCCGCCTGCACCGCCGATTCCGCCAGTGAACGGCGTTCTTGGCTCTGCAATTGGCCTCAGAATTTTTTCTTGACATTGTCGGTCCGCGCTCTTATACAAAGCGCGCTTTTTTAAACTTTCTGTTTAATATAGGTAAACCATGGAGGACGGCCTCAGGATCGGCGATAAGCTTCGACGGCTTCGCATGGAAAACGGCTTGACCCAGGAGGAACTGGCCAATCGGGCCTATTTGACCAAGGGATTCATTTCCCAGCTGGAACGGGACCTGACGTCCCCGTCCATCGCCACTTTGAAAAGCATTCTGGACGTGCTGGGAGTGGATCTGGCCGAGTTTTTCCAAGACATGCCGAGCCCTTCGGTGGTGGCTCGCAAGAAAGCGCGGGTGCTCAGTTCTGAATCGACGCAGGAGTGCGCCATCTATTTTTTGCTGCCCCGAGCCCAAGGCCGGATCATGGATCCGGTGATGGTGTGGTTGCAAAAAGGGGCCCGAACCTTGGAGCACACCCCTCATGAGGGGGAAGAGTTCGGCTTGGTCCTGAAGGGATCGATCACGCTGTGGTTTGACAACAAACCCCATCGGCTCAACGTGGGCGATTGTTTCTACTTTAAGAGTTCCACGCGGCACTGGGTGGAAAATGCCGGCCGGGGTGAAGCCCATCTGTTGTGGGTGGTGAGCCAGTCCCGGTTTTGAGGTCTCTGGAGTGAAGATCCAGCTCTGCCGTCACGGGCGGCTTTGGGCTTCCGGGTCGATGGATGGAAAGGTCGGGGAGGTGCACGAGATGAAGATGAAAAAACCGGAATTCGGCTTCGGGGTCCATCTGATGCTGGACGGGTACGGATGTGATCCTGAAGTTTTGCAGGACATCAACGTGATCTACAATTTCTTGGACGAGTATCCCCAAGAGATGGAAATGACCAAGATCATGCCCCCTTATGTCTTTCGTTACAACGGGACGGTTCCTGAGGATTGGGGCATTTCCGGGTTCGTGCTCATCGCGGAAAGCCACATCAGCATTCATACCTTCCCCGAAAAGAGGTATCTCAGCCTGGACATGTTTTCCTGCAAGCCTTTCGATACCGACAAAGCGGTGGCGGCCGTCAAGGAACGGTTTCGCATTCAAAAGTGCGAAATCAACGTCTTGGATCGGGGACAGGAATTTCCTAACACCATTGAAGATTCCACACACGTGGTGCGCATGGACCGCGTGCTGCGCCAGCGGAGCCGCTGACCGTTCATGAAGCACACCGCGCATGGGCTGGGGACCGAGGTGATGCAGCACATCGGTCCCTGTTTGTCTTTTCTGGGACTGCCCGAATACAGCCAATCCGTGGAGAAGGCGCGGGCCGTGATTGTCGCGGCGCCGTACGATGGCACCACGACATTTCGATCCGGCACGCGCGAGGGGCCTCGAGCGATCCTTGCGGCGTCGCGGGAACTGGAGTGCTACGAGGAAGACACGGGCACGGAACCGTATCGACAGGGTATCGCCACCCTTGGGGAAATTCAGGTCACGGCCGCTTCTCCTCGAGACATGGTGGAAAGGGTGCGAGCGGTGGGCACGGCCTTGTTTGCCGCAGAAAAGATCCCGGTGCTCCTCGGCGGCGAACACCTCATGTCCTTGGGCATGATTCAGGCAGCTTGCGAACACTTTGGATCTCTCACGGTGCTGCATCTGGACGCGCACCCTGACCTTCGGGAATCCTACCAGCACACCCCGTTCAGCAATGCCTGTGTCATGCGCCACGTGTTAGACATGGCGACTCTGGTCCAGGCGGGTCTGCGTTCCATGACCCGGGAAGAACACGACCTTGTTCGGCGCAGGGCGATGCCATCCTTTTTTGCCGAGGAAGTGGTCCGAGACGCCTCGGCGGTGTCTCGAATCCTCAACGCTCTGGGCCCCGATGTGTATGTGACCATTGATTTGGATGTGCTGGACCCTTCCATTATGCCCGCGGTGGGGACACCGGAGCCGGGAGGGTTGGGCTGGTATGATCTTCTGTCCATCATTCGAGCAGTGACGTCGCACAGGCGCGTTGTGGGCTTCGATGTCATGGAATTGTGCCCCATTCCGGGCATGGTGGCCCCGGATTTTCTTGCCGCACGATTGGTCCACAAGATCCTCGCCCATATTTTTCTAGACAAGCTTTGACGGCGCTTGTTAGATTTGCGTAAGATCATGGGTGTCTGCCGATCCTCAGAGGATTTCGGCTGTAGGGACCGTGTTGCAAGGTAGAGGGAACGATTTGGAAGAAGAACCTGCCAAAGGCTTGTCGCGCTGGCTGAAAAAAGCTCTGCGCCGCCTTGCGCGGATCGACCAACCCAGGGATTTGGAAAAGCAGATCCAGCAGCTCATTGACGAGGGCGAAGAGCGCGGGCTCATCTCTGAAGACGAAGGGGAAATGATTCAAGGGATCTTTTCCTTTCGGGACACGGTGGCTCGCGAGGTGATGGTACCGCGCACGGACACCGTCGCCGCTCCCCAGGAATCCACCGTGGAATCCCTCATCGCCCTTATCGTGGAATCGGGTCACTCGCGCATTCCCATTTATCAGGATTCCATCGACAACATCATCGGCATCTTGCATGCCAAGGATCTGTTGCAACACTGGGGCAAGACCGAGCTGGATCTGCAAAAGATCCTTCGAGCGCCCTATTTCATTCCCGAATCCAAGAAAATCAGTGAAGTCTTGCGGGATCTTCGGCATCGCAAGTCGCACATGGCCATCGTCATCGATGAATACGGCGGCACGGCGGGCGTCCTCACCATGGAAGACATCATCGAAGAAATCATCGGTGACATCATGGATGAGTACGACGCGGAAGAGAACTGGCTGGTGGAACAAGAAGACGGCTCCATCCTGGTGGATGCTCGGCTCGATGTGGAAGAGCTGGAGGATTATCTGGACTTGGAGTTTCCTGAGGGCAAGTTTGAATCCGTGGGCGGTTTCATCATCAGCCGGTTGGGCCGGGTGCCCGTCGTCCATGAAAAGGTCGTGTTCAAGAACCTGGAAATGATTGTGGAAGCCGCCGACAGCCGTAAGGTGCAAAAGGTTCGAATCCGCCGCCATGAAGGGCTTCTGGAAAGCACTTCGGCGGAATCGGAATCCTCCCATTGAGAGGGATCCCTCCCCTGATGGGCCTGCTCGGCTCCCCCTGGACGGCCGCGTGCGCCACGGGCCTGCTGCTCTCGGCAGGCTTTCCTTCCTGGCATTATGCCTTCGCCGGCTGGATTGCTCTGGTTCCCCTTCTGGTCCATCTAGACAAGGTCTCTTTTCGTACGGCGTTTTCCCTGGGTTTTCTTGCCGGGTTTCTTCATCACCTGACCACGCTCTACTGGATCACCTATGTGGTGAGCCGCTATGGTAACCTGCCCGCAGCTTTGTCTACGGCGGTGCTGTGTCTTCTGTGCGCCTATCTCGCCCTCTATCACGCGCTCTTTTTTGCCGCCGCTCAGCGCTGGCAAAGATCTCAAGGGTTGGAAGTTTGGGGGCTTCCTTGTCTGTGGATCGCGCTGGAATGGGGGAGAGCCCATCTGTTGACGGGTTTTCCTTGGACCAATGTGGGTTACACGCAAACGACGTTGACCCCTCTTTTGCAGACGGCCGATCTGGCAGGCGTCTACGGTGTGGGCTGGCTTGTGGTTCTGGGCAATACGGTGCTGGCAAGGCTTATCACAAGACGCTTTGCCCTCAGCCATGTGTGCACCGCCGCTCTGTGCGCCATGCTCTTTGTGGGCTACGGCCTGTGGCGCCAAAAATCTTTTGAAATTCCCCGTCAGGACCCTCCGCAGCCCCTGGAAGTCGCCCTTGTTCAAGGAAACATCGACCAGTCCGTCAAATGGGACCCGGAGTATCAAAAAGCGACCCTGAACATTTACGAGAATCTTTCGCAGGCGGCTGTCCAGGACAAACCCGTGGACCTTTTGGTCTGGCCGGAGACGGCGGCCCCCTTTTTCTACGGCTACGAAGACATCCCTACGCGAAAGCTTCATGACATTGCCACGTCTGTCAATGTGCCCATTCTTCTGGGTATCCCCTGGGTGATCCCCGACGGCGCCTCCCCGCGCCTGCAAAACCGCGCCGTGCTGCTGCATCCCGACCACGGTCTTGTGGCTTTCTACGCCAAACGCCACCTGGTCCCCTTTGGAGAATACGTGCCCTTGAAGCGCGTGCTCTTCTTTGTGGAAAAACTCGTGGTCGCCGCCGGGGATTTCGTGCCTGGAAAAGGCCCTTCGGTCTTTCCCTTCAAGGACACCTCTGTCGGGGTGCTCATCTGTTACGAAGCCATCTTTCCGGAATTGGCCCGGGACGCCGTACGACACGGCGCTCGAGTGCTTGTGAACTTGACCAACGACGCGTGGTTCGGTCGCACGGCCGCTCCATACCAGCATCTGGACATCGCGCGCTGGCGCGCCGTGGAAACCCGTGTGCCTTTGGTGCGCTGTGCCAATACGGGAATCAGCGCCGTCTTTGATGCCACGGGTAAAACCGTGACCGCTCTGCCGTTAAACGTGGCCGCCACCGCCAAGGCCGCCGTTTTCCCCGGAACAAAAACGCCTTCTTTTTATGTGCGCTACGGGGATGTCTTTGCGTGGGGCTGCACCTTGACGGCGCTGCTCTGTGTCGTGTATGGGGAGCGCGCTCGACGACGGCGCTTTTCAAAAGACGCCTTTTGGAGCTTGTCCAAGAATAGTTTGGCCGCGTCCTTTCGGCTTGAGACGGCAGAGCGGCGCAAGGGGCGATAAGGAATGCTGGCTTGCGCCGCTCCGACGGAAGGCGTTCTTGCTCTGCTCCCCGGAAAACTTGGGTTACATGTATCGTGACAAGGGCTGGCAGGACCTCCAGAAAGTCTTCTTGGACAGCCTCCTGGAAAGCACCTTTTCCGAGTGTTATTATTAAAAATACGGTCTCAGGACGGTTGACAAGGAGGACAACATTATGGTCATCGAAACCACGGAACTTCGAGGCGCTTTGAAAGATCTGCACCAAAGGGTGGACACGCTGGGAGGCTATCTTTGACATTGCGGGAAAACGCCGGCGGCTTCAGGAGTTGGATCGTTTGATGACCGCGCAGGATTTTTGGGAGGACCCCGAAAAATCCAAAACGGTGCTTAAGGAAAGAGCCCAGCTTTCGGAAATCGTTGTAGAATACGACGCCCTGAAAACCGAACTGGAAGACAACGAACTGCTTTTCGACCTGGCCCTTGAAGAAGACGACGGCGACACAATCCGGGACGTGGCGCGTAAGGCCAAGGAAATCCAGAAGAAAATCAAGGCACTGGAAGTTCGCCAGACACTGGCCGGTGAAAACGATGCTCGCAACGCCATCGTGAGCATCAATGCAGGGGCTGGCGGCACGGAAGCCCAGGACTGGGCGCAAATGCTCTTACGCATGTATCTGCGGTGGTGTGAACGCCGCGGCTTTCAAACCGAAGTGGTGGATCTTTTGGAAGGAGAAGAAGCGGGCATCAAGAGCGCCACCTTCACGGTCACCGGCCCTTACGCCTATGGGCTGCTCAAAGGAGAATCCGGTGTGCATCGCCTGGTGAGGATTTCCCCCTTTGACGCCAGTGGACGCCGCCACACATCCTTTGCCGCTGTGTTTGTGTACCCGGAAGTGGATGATTCCGTCGTCATCGACATCAAACCCTCGGACCTTCAGGTGGAAACCTATCGTTCCAGCGGCGCCGGGGGCCAGCACGTGAACAAGACCAGTTCGGCCGTGCGCATCACGCACCTTCCCACGGGCATCGTGGTGCAATGCCAAAACGAACGATCACAGCACCGAAACCGCGACATCGCCATGAAGGTGCTGCGGGCCCGACTCTACGAAAGGGAGATGCAGAAAAAGCAAGCGGAGATGCAGGAGCTGCACGACAACCTGGATGAAATCGCGTGGGGAAACCAGATTCGATCCTACGTGTTACAGCCCTATCGGCTGGTCAAGGACCACCGCACGCAGGTGGAAAAAGGCAACGTGGACAGTGTGCTGGACGGCGAACTGGACGATTTCATGGAGGCCTTTCTGTTCCATCAGCTTCAAGCTCAATCCTCTATGCCCGCCGCATCTTTCTGACCCCCTCTGACATGGCACAAACGGCAAGGGCGCCGCCCAAAAGCCTTTCTTCCTTACTCAAGGCTCTCCCCAGTTTCCCGGCTCTTGAAGGACGGCCCTGTGGCCGTCTTTCCAAGGGACGCGTCACGGCCATCCGCTCAGCCATAGCGAAAATCTTTCCACCCCCACCCTCACCATGGTCGACGCACATGGTGCAGATGCCCAAAAAGCAGTGCGGGCTCAACCAAAAGGCTTCTAAGGCGGGAATCTTTCAAAGCCTTGCTAATGCGCAGATGCCTCATACGATCTGGACGCGCAGCACATCGTCTCGAGGATGTAGCCGCTCAATCTTCAAGCGCACCATTTCTCCGGCAGCGACGGGATGGTCCGTGGGCAGAGGCGCCTGCACTTCCAAGAGGAAATCGGGCAGGAGCAGGTGGGCGAACTTGGCGTTCTTGTCCAAAACAATGGCGTGCAGCGTTTGAATATCTTCCTGCTCCAGGTATCGAAGAATCCAGTAGCGCGTCCATTTGCGTTGCACAAGGGCGATTTTGCCCAGTTGCACGCGCACCCGGGTCACCAGCTTTTCCAGTTCGTCTTCCGCATACACTAGGCGCCCCTCGAGAAGAGCGGCTTTGATTTGTCGCTGCACCACAAGGTCGATGTAACGGCGTATGGGCGACGTGACGGTGGTGTAGGGGTTCATGCCGAGGCTGCAGTGGGGACCCGGTCGCGTTTCCAGTTCGGCCCGGGCAAAGAGGCGGCGCTGCCGATAGATGTGAAAAATGGGATAGTCGCTTTGCACCTGATCCGTTTCGGGACGGCATTCCGCCTGGCACCGATAAATGGCGGGAACATTTTTTTCCGCCAGGTACGCGGCGGCGCGGCCGTTAGCCGCGATCATCCATTCCGAGACGATCATCTGGCTCGGGCTTTCCTTTTCATAGCGAACCAACTGAACCATGCCGTGGTCGTTGACGCTGACGTGGATTTCCGGCAACGGCAAAAGCACGGCCCCTCTTTCCCGACGCTGTTCCCGAAGCCGCTCGCTCAAGTGCCACAGAACCTTGAACGCTTCCTCGGTTTCCACCAAGCCGTCCACCTGGTCATAAGTCAAACGCCGGGTCACGCGAACAACCCCTGGCCGAATCAGGCATCGATGAATCTGTCCCGTCTCGTCCACTTCCATGATGAAACTCAGCGTGGCTCGATCCTTGCCCAGGCACAAACTGCAGGCTTCTTCGGACAAGGCCGAAGGCAGCATGGGAATACGCCGATCCGGCAGATAAATGGATGTCGCCCGTGACGCGGCCTCCTCGTCCAGCACATCATGATAACCCACAAAATGGGCGGCATCGGCAATGTGGACGCCCACTTCCCACTGCCCTTGGCCCAAAGGGCGAAAACTCAAGGCATCGTCAAAGTCCCGCGTGGTCGCACTGTCAATGGTGAAAACCTCCAGGGATCGAAAATCGCTGCGTTCTTCACCCGTCCAGACCCCTTTCACAAGTTCCTTGGCCCGCTCGGCGGCCGCCAGGGCTTTATCCGAAAACTCCGAGCTCAATCCCTGCTGGTGCAGGTAGAGATTTTCGTTTTCGGACCACACGCCCAAACGCACCAGCAGCCGAAAGGCGCTAGCGGGTTGCACAGGGATTCCGGCACGGCCGAAAAGTTCTTTGACAAAGGCGGCGTTTTCCGATTCCTGTCCAAAGAGACCGAAGTCCTTTATCTTTTCCAGAACCGTGTGATCAAAGATTTCCTGTCGTGCCCCGGATTTTGCCTGCCAGACTCGGCGCACCCACTGAGCGCCTTCCTCCAAAAGACGCTCCCTTTCCGCTTCCCGAGCCATTTCTTCACGGCGGCGCTCCACCTGTGCCGCCGTTCGGGCCGTAAAAAGGCCGTCTTTGAACTGAAAGTACAATCGGTCCGCCAGCAAAACCCTTTGCACGGCGGCCACATGGTCATCGGTCACCTGGGAAGCAAACACCAGTTCGGCCAAGTCCTGAGGGCCATAGGCTTCGGATTCTCCCTCCAGCACCGACCACAGTTCCTCCACGTTCACCTGGGCAGCCAGGCTCTCCCGCAGGTGCCGAAGGCTTTTGAGCCCCCGCAACAGGTCGTCTCGATGCTGGGCCGGGTTCAATTTGTTCGGCGAAGCCGACACCACGCGCCGAAGCACCAGGCCCATTTCCCGGTTGGCTTCCGTGAGCACGTGCAGTTTTTGATCCTTGACGGCCAGACAGACGCCAAGAAGCAATTCCTTGGCTTCAAAAAATTCCACCACCGTCCCAGGGCTCACCCCACTCACCTCAGATGGATTCATGCATCTTCCCCTAAACGGCTGACGTGAGCAAGCCGGTCCCTGTAGGAACGAATCCCCTTGGAGATGGCTTTGGCCAAAGCACGCTGAAATTGGGGTTGCTTGAGCAGCCGCTCTTCCTGAGGGTTGGAAATGAAGCAGGCCTCGATCAAGACGCTGGGCATTTGCGCACCCAGGAGCACATAAAACGGAGCCTGTTTCACGCCCAGGTCGCGCAGATTCGGGTGAGCTTCCAAACCCCGCATCATGCCCTGGTGAATCTCACGAGCCAGGCGCGAGGATTCGTTGATCTTGGTGTGGCGCAACAGTTCGTTCAAAATAGCCTCCAAGTCACTGATAGGCTTGGCTGAGGTGGCATTTTCCAAGGCGGCCAAACGCGCGGACTCCTTGTCCTTGGAAAAATTCAGAAAATAGGTTTCGATGCCGCCCAGATTGGAATCTTCGTGAGCATTGGTGTGGATGGAAATGAAAAGATCGGCTTTCTTGGTGTTGGCAATGGCCGTGCGCTCTTCCAGGCTCAAGTATCGGTCGGTGTTCCGGGTGAGAAAGACTTCGTAGCCGCCTTCCTTTTCCAGAACCTTTTTCAATTCCTTGGCCACGGCCAGGGTGATGTCCTTTTCGTACACGCCGCCGGGTCCGATGGCGCCCTTGTCTTTCCCGCCATGGCCGGGATCGATCACGATGCGTCGAACCGTAAGGCCCAACTGTTCCACGATGCTGGGCATGCCTTTTTGGAGAACGGGCTTGGCCGTGGGAGCAGGGAGCGACGCGGTTGGCGTGGTTGGTTGTGCTGTCGCTTGGGACGTGGGCTTCTTCTTGCCTTGAACGTCGATGACGACGCGAGAGGGATCGGCCAGAGAAAAAACGCGATAGGATTCCACCGACTGAAGGTCCACAATAACCTGGGTTTTTTCGTCGGAAGACGCTTTGAGCCGGACATCTCGCAAAAACCCGTTCATGATGGGGATCACGGGTTTGATGGAGGGCCCCACACCACAGCGTTCCAGTTCAAGAACAATGCGCTGGGGTTGTTTTTTTTCTGGATCGGCCGGAAATTCGCTGCGGCTGTACCGCACGGGGCCGCTGAGATAAACCACCACGCGCGTGTAGTCGTCCCCGGACCAGTGCCGGATTTTTTCCACAGTCACCTTGGGTTCCTTCAAAGACATGGGCGCCGTCGAGCGGTCTGGCGCAGTCTTTGCCCCTTGGTCTGAGCTCGCACCCTTTCCTCCCGGCTTAGCCTTGCCGTCCTCGGCCGCCGTCAGCGAAGGTGCCGAAGGACCGATGGAAGCCGTTCCGCTCAATGCGCTAGCCAAGGCTTCGGCTTTCTGTCGAGCCTTTGGTGTCCAGTCGCCCTGAGGAAACAGGACACAGAGCCTGGAAAATTCCAGGTAAGCTTCTGCAGGTTCTTTGGCTTCCAAAAGAATGCCCGAAAGAAAAAGGGCGTCATCCGCCAAGGGACTTTGAGGAAACCGAAGGGCCAGCCGTTTGTAAAAGGCGAGAGCCTGCCGATAATCGTGTTCGGATTTGAGCACGTCGTGAAGGCGGTGATGGGACTGGGCGATCATGAAAAGACATCGATCGGTCAGCTGCTGTTTGGCATCTTGTCGGATAATTTCTTGAAATGTTTCAATGTTTTTTCGAAAAAGCGCCTGGCTTTGAGGGTCTTGCAACTGGTTGAGCAGCCTTTGGTACTGACGGCGCGCTTTGCTGTATTGGCTTTCCAGATCCGGCATTGCCGCACCATGGGCCATAGCGTCAAGCGCGCCCGTCGTTGCCACGAAAAGCAGCACAATACAAAAACCCTTGGCTCTAAAACCACGCCTTCTCATGGCGCCTCTCCACCCCGCGGCCGGGGGATGCGCCGCGGCGCATCCCCGGCATCCTCTTCACCTGGGAATCGGGAACCTTCGCCTTGCCCATCCGTCAAGCTCACGTGACTCAAAGGCCTTCCCCCACTTTATGTCTCTTTGTTTTTGAGCCCCTCTGCAGTTCGGCGCTTTTTGATTTGTTCTTGGAGTCCATAAAGGGTCTTGAGGGCCGCCAGGGGGGTCATGCGGTCCAGGTCCAAACCCATGATGGCGTCCCGAAGCCACGTTTCCCCCTGTGGAAACAAGCTCATCTGAAACCCCGCTCGGGATTTGCGTCGGGGCACAGGGCGAGGCACATCCTTCAGCCGCTCGGGAGGACGATGGCTTCCCGCCTCCAATTGGCTCAAAATTTCCTGAGCCCGCACGATAAGGTCCTTGGGAAGCCCGGCCAACCGCGCCACATGGATCCCGTAACTCTTGTTGGTCCCTCCGGAAAGCAGACGATGAAAGAAAACAATGTCGCTTTCAAATTCCTTGACCGCAACGTTGTAGTTCTTAACGCGAGGTAGTCTTTCCGCCAGTTCGGTCAGTTCATGATAATGCGTGGCAAACAGGGTCTTGACTCCGACCCCATGTAGGTCGTGCAGGTATTCGGCCACGGCCCAGGCCAGGCTCATGCCGTCAAAAGTGGACGTGCCACGGCCGATTTCATCCAAAATGATGAGGCTTCTTGGGGTTGCCTGGTGCAAAATGTTGGCGGTCTCCTGCATTTCCACCATGAAGGTGGAACGGCCTCGAGCTAGGTCGTCCGAAGCCCCGACTCGTGTAAAGATGCGATCCACAATGCCGATGCGGGCCTCAGCAGCCGGAATGAATGAGCCGGTTTGGGCCATAAGCACTAAAAGAGCGGTCTGGCGCAGAATGGTGGATTTTCCTGCCATGTTGGGTCCGGTGATGACGAGAATCTGGTGGTCCTGAGAATCCAGATGCACATCGTTGGGCACGAAGGCGCCGTCGGCCAAGAAACGTTCCACCACGGGATGTCGGCCCTCTCGAATATCAATCACGTCGCTGTCATCCACCATCGGTCGACAGTATCCCCAACGGGATGCTGTTTCCGCCAAGGAAGCCAGGGCGTCCAGATGCGCGATCTGCCGAGCCGTTTTAAGAATCCGTTCGGCATGTTGCGCCACCCAGGCCCGAAGGGCTTCATAGAGCTGTTCTTCCAGTTCGCGGCGCTTTTCGTCCGCATGCAGCACCTGGTCTTCAAAGTTCTTGAGCTCTTCGGTGATGAAGCGTTCCGCATTGACCAAGGTCTGGCGGCGCATGTAATCGTCGGGCACAAGGGCCAGATTGGCTTTGGAAATTTCGATAAAATAGCCGAACACTTTGTTGTAGCGCACCTTGAGGGAGCTGATGCCGGTGCGGGCCCTTTCCTTCACTTCATATTCCGCCATCCAGCCCTTGGCGTCCAGGGCCAGGCGCGTGTAATGGTCCAACGTCGCATCCACGCCGTGACGAATGACGCCTCCAGACCCCAAGGTATGAGGGGGATCATCCACGAGGGTTTCTGCAATGTGCTGCGCCACTTCTTCCAGGGAATCCCAGTCGAGAGCCAGCGCCGAAAAAAAGGCGCACGACAGTTGCCCCAGGTGTTCCCGCACCGCCGGTAACATCTCCAAGGATCGACGCAGCGCCGCCAGATCCCTCGGCCCTGCCGTTCCCACGCTCACTCGAGCGACGATGCGCTCCATGTCCGCCATTTTTTCGAAAATTTCCCGTAGCTGTGCCCGTATGCTCCCCTTGTCCATGAGTTCGGCCACGGCGTCCTGCCTTTGCACGATGGCCGACACATCCACCAGAGGATAGCGAATCCATTTCTGCAGCAGGCGAGCTCCCATGGGCGTCAGGGTTTCATCGAGCACGTGCAGCAGCGAGCCCTTGCGGTTCTGTGTGGAGGCCGCCTGCAGCACGTCCAGATTCCTGAGTGTGGCTTCGTCCAAGGCCATGTAATCGCCCGGCTGATACGGCGTGATCTTTCGAAGATGCGCACAGGCGTCCAGGCAATTGGTCCGAAGGTAGTCCAGGATGGCTCCCGCCGCGCGAACAATCAAGGGGTTGTTGTCCCCGATGCCGAAACTTTCCAGGGAATACACGCGAAAATGCTCCAGCAGTCGCTCCCGGCATCGAGCCAGATCAAAGGCCGATTCATCCATCACCGTGACCGCCACACCAGTTATTCCCTGAGAAATCCATGAAGTTTCCTGTTCGTCGGCCACCAGGATCTCTTTAGGGCTCACCCGCGAAAGTTCCCGCAGCAGCGCCTCGCGCCCTTCCACTTCCACCACCTGAAAATCCCCTGTGGAAACATCCACATAGGCCAAACCGCATCGGTCCCCTCTTCGAGCCACCGCCGCCAGATAATTGGGATCTTTGGCGGACAGGTTGTGGCTCTCCAGCACCAGCCCCGGCGTGATGACGCGGGTCACCTGCCGCTTGACCAATCCCCTGGCCTTTTTGGGATCCTCCACCTGGTCACAGACGGCTACCTTGTGCCCCGCCTGCACCAGCCGAGCGATGTAACTTTCGGCGGCATGATAAGGAACGCCGCACATGGGCACCGGGTTTTCCGCATTTTTGTCTCGGGACGTGAGGGCGATATCCAGGAGACGCGATGCCGTGACCGCATCGTCAAAGAACAGCTCGTAGAAGTCCCCCATGCGGTAGAGCAGCAAGGCTTCAGGGTGCTGCGCCTTGATTTCCAGATACTGTTGCATCATGGGGGTGATCTTGTTCATAACCCACTCAGTTGCCCGGACGCTGTCGGCCCTCCATCCTCTGCCCACTGCCTCCAGTCAGCTTCTTAGGCGGGCGCATCCGTGTTGGACGGGGGCTCGGACACAGGCCGCCTCTGAGCCTGCGGCTCGTCCGGGAGCCGTGCCGGCATGTCTTCCGCGGCCATGGCTCTTTCCGCCAACAGCCGTTCCTTTTCGGACCGTTCCGCCTGCAGGACCTTGCGTGTCTGATTGAAGGGTCGAAACATTAAGGCCAGGCCCACCAAAAGACCCACAAAGCCAGCCAAGAAGATCACGGTGGACACCTTGAGCGTCCAGCGCACGTCTTCTCGAATAAAAAGATAGAGACTAAAGTCCAAATCCCTTTGAAAGGTGGCCATGTTTTGTCGCACAAACAACACGATCACGGCCACAAGCAACAGGGTGGTCACGAGCCTAAAAAGTTTCATGGGCTTTCTCCTTGTCGAAATGCGGTCGCAACTTCTCGTAGGTTTGATGTAGGTGTTCGGGAATGCTGCGCACATCCGCAAAAACCGTCATGAAATTGGTGTCCCCTTCCCAGCGGGGCACCACATGAAAGTGCAAATGGCTCTCCACGCCGGCTCCGGCTGCCGCCCCCAAATTGAGCCCCACATTGAAGCCGTCCGGATGCATGAGGCGGCGCAGAATCTTGATGACCATTTGCATCTTCTTCATGAGGTCGCTCATTTCCTCTTCCGTCAGATCTTCCAGTCCGGCCACGTGACGCCACGGCGCCACAAGGAGATGACCGTTATTGTACGGATACTTGTTCATCATCACCATGGTCCATCGGCCTCGATAAAGAATCAGGCGTTCCGCATCACTCAGTCCACCGCCCTCCGGGCAGAAAATGCAATACGGTTCCCTTTTTCCCAAAATGTATTCCATACGCCACGGCGCCCACAGATTCCGCATGATGCCGCTCCTACAGCTCGATGATCTCCGCGTGCAACAATGTGCCGGCCCTCAACCAGGCCAACGTCCGCCCTTGAGGACCTCGTCCCGAAAAAACCGAACCCGGATTCACCAGTAACCGCCCGTCCACTCTTTCTACAAGCGGCCGATGAGTGTGCCCGAAAAGAATCACGTCGACCCCGTCAAATGCCTGCAGCAGCTGCGCCTGAATATCGCCGCCGTATCCCCACCCATGGGTCAGCCCAATGCAGTGGGAACCCACGCGAAAAATCTTCTTTGTGGGCAGCCTCATACGCACCGCCAGATCATCCATATTGCCGCAGACCGCCTCCAAACGGTACTGCTCGAAATAATCCAATACACACCCCGCGGTCCAATCTCCGAGATGCACCACCAGGTCCGCCGCGTCGCAATAGCGCGCACACAAGGCTTGCAGCTCTTGCGTCACGCGGGTGAGATGCGTGTCGGAAAGGACCACAATGTTCATCGTCATAGACCGCTCGGTTTTCAAAAAATGCTTTTAATTTCAATGGTTATTCGAGGATATACCAGCCGCACTGAGGAAATACAAGGCCTTTTTGGCTTTCACGGCGCCGTCAAAACGATATGACCCCAGACGGCCAAGCGATCCTGCACCACCGCCAGGGCGCCCAGAACGCCGGGAACGGATTGAATCCAGGCCAGAGCCCTTTCAAGGTCGTCTGGGTGTTGGATGCGGTTTCCCAAGGCGGTGGCACAGGCATCAGCCAAAGCGGCGTCTTTGGCCAGGACCGTGGCGGCCTCCGCACGGCCGAAACTCAGGGAATGGCCCAAGGTGCCCGACGAGGTGCAGACAGCCATGGGCAGGTCTTCTGCGGCCAGTTTCAAGGCCAATCGATTTCGGAAGGGGGAGTTCTCTCCCGGATACACGGCCACCACCAGGTCTTCCTTGGCCACCGCGTAACAGTCTCCCCCGTTTTCGACGATCACGGACGCGGTCCACGGCAGTAATCCTTCAGCCACGGCCTGCGCGATGGCGCCGGCCACCGCCGCCATGGGGCCCACTTGAGCCTGAAGGCCGGCCTGGTACATCCGTTGCACGATTTCAGGGGCCATACGGTCCTCAGGCAATGGCACCAGGGACGTCAAGAAGGCGGGAACCGTTCGGCCGTACTGAAGGATCTGGCGTCGATACGTCAGGACCAGATCATGGGTTTGGCGGGAAAGGTCGGTGTCGGCCCGCACCCACAGGTCCGTTTGTTCCACCTGGACGCGAAAGACATGACCAGGACCCGACTTGTGGTAATTCCGATAGAACCGGTGAACCCGCCCGAAGCCGCTCATTTCATTCCCATTCAATGGTGCTAGGTGGTTTGGAAGAAATGTCGTAGACCACGCGGTTGACTCCGGATACTTCATTGATGATGCGATTGGAAAGGCGGGCCAGAAGCTGATAGGGCATGCGGGCCCAATCGGCGGTCATGGCGTCCACGCTTTCCACGGCGCGAACGGCCACCACCTGTTCGTAGGTGCGCTCATCGCCCATAACCCCTACGGACCGCACGGGCAATAGGACAGCAAAGGCCTGCCAGACGCGATCATACCAATTGGCCGCTTCCAGTTCTTCCAACACGATAGCGTCGGCCTGACGCAGAATGCGCAGATTTTCCGCGGTCACTTCCCCGATGATGCGAATGGCCAAACCCGGTCCCGGAAATGGGTGTCGCATGATGATGCGTTCCGGCAATCCCAGTTCCCGTCCCAGCTGACGCACTTCGTCTTTAAAAAGTTCCCGCAGCGGCTCGATGAGTTCCAGTTTCATGCGTTCGGGAAGCCCCCCAACGTTGTGATGTGTCTTAATGGTCGCCGAGGGTCCCTTAAAAGACACACTTTCAATGACGTCGGGGTAGAGGGTTCCCTGAGCCAAATAGCGGGTGCCTTGCAGTTTGGAGGCTTCCCGTTCGAAGACTTCAATAAAAAGGTTGCCGATGATTTTGCGTTTCTGTTCAGGGTCCGTCACGCCGCGTAGGCGGTCCAGAAAGAGGTCCGTGGCATCGATGGAAACCAGTGGAATTTCAAAATGATCCCGAAACACGCGTTCCACGGTTTCGGCCTCGCCTTTGCGTAAAAGGCCGTTGTTGACGAAAATGCATTGCAGTTGGTCACCGATGGCCTTATGCAACAGCACCGCCACCACCGAAGAGTCCACGCCGCCACTCAAGGCGCACAGCACTCGGTCGAATCCCACTTTTTCCCGAATCGCCATGACGGCCGATTCCACAAAACTCTTCATGGTCCAGGTAGGTTTGCAGCCACAGATGTGAAATAGGAAATTGTCCAGCAGAGTGCGGCCGCATGGCGTATGAGCCACCTCCGGGTGAAACTGCACGCCGTAGAGTTTTCGGGCCGGATCGGCCATGGCCGCCACCGGCGAATTAGCGCTCTGAGCCAGGATGCGAAAGCCCGCGGGCATGTGCACGATGCGGTCCCCATGACTCATCCAGACGCGCACATCCTTGGCCTCGATGTCTTGAAAAATCACCCCAGGATCCACCACATCCAGCAAAGCCGGGCCGTATTCCCGGTTTTCGGCCCGTTCGACCTCACCGCCCAGCAGGTGGGCCATGAGCTGCATGCCATAGCAGATGCCCAGCACGGGAATACCCAATTGCATAAGAGCCCGGGGCGCTTGGGGTGCGTTGGGATCATGGACACTAGAAGGGCCCCCGGACAGGATGATGCCCTTTGGAGCGAAGGCGCGCACCGCTTCCAGATCCATGGTACAGGGATGAATTTCGCAATACACATGACTTTCCCGCACTCTGCGGGCAATGAGTTGCGTGTATTGGGATCCGAAATCCAGAATGAGCACCCGGTCCGGATGCAAAGAATGCCAGTCCATAAGGACTCCGTTTCTTTATTTTAAATCCACCTGGTAGTTGGGTGCTTCCTTGGTGATGATCACATCGTGCACATGACTTTCTTTCAAGCCCGCACTGGTGATGCGCACCATCTGCGCCTTGGTGCGCAGCTCCTTCAGGGTACGGCATCCGGCATAGCCCATGCCGGCACGCAGTCCTCCCACCAACTGATGAATCGTGGAGGCCAAAGGACCTCGATAGGGCACCATGCCTTCAATGCCTTCCGGCACCAGTTTGGTGGCTTCCTGCACCTGATCCTGAAAATACCGATCCCGGCTGCCTTCCTTCATGGCGCCCAAGGAGCCCATACCTCGATACACCTTGTAGCTGCGGCCCTGATAAAGCACGGTTTCGCCAGGGCTTTCGTCGGTTCCGGCAAAAAGGCTGCCGATCATGACCGAGTCGGCTCCAGCGGCCAAAGCCTTAACAATGTCGCCACTGTATTTGATGCCGCCGTCGGCGATGACGGGAATACCGCGCGGACGGGCCACGCGAGCACAATCCATGATGGCGGTGATCTGAGGCACACCGACGCCGGCGATGACGCGCGTGGTGCAGATGGACCCCGGCCCCACGCCCACCTTGACCGCATCGGCACCCGCTTCAATGAGGCTTTCGGCCCCGCTGGCCGTGGCCACATTGCCGGCCACCACAGGCACCTGAGGGTGTTCCGTCTTGATCCATTGGACGGT
Organism: Desulfosoma sp.; assembly: GCF_052743555.1. Classification (NCBI taxonomy): domain Bacteria; kingdom Pseudomonadati; phylum Thermodesulfobacteriota; class Syntrophobacteria; order Syntrophobacterales; family Syntrophobacteraceae; genus Desulfosoma; species Desulfosoma sp. The sequence continues at coordinate 82,380 of NZ_JBRAHS010000002.1, read as the reverse complement.
CCGCAGAACGTTCTTGGAGTGGCCATGGGCACTGTCCACCACTATCACGTCCACCCCCGCCTTGACCAAGGCTTGAACGCGCTCCGGAGTGTCCGAACCAGCCCCCACAGCGGCGCCCACACGCAGCCGCCCCAAATGATCCTTACAGGCATTGGGGTATTTCTTGACTTTCATGATGTCCTTGATGGTGATCAGGCCGCGAAGTCGTCCGGTGTCATCCACCACGAGCAGCTTTTCAATGCGCCTTTCCTGCAAAAGCTTCTTGGAGTCTTCCAAGGAAATGCCCATGGGCGCCGTCACCAGATTGTCCTTGGTCATGAGTTCGGAAACCGGCCGGGTCGGATCCGTTTCAAAGCGCAGGTCTCGGTTCGTGATAATCCCCACCAACTGGTCGCCTTTGACCACGGGCACGCCGGAAATGCGGTACTGGGCCATGAGCTCCATGACATCGCCGATAGGCTGATCAGGATGGACCGTGATGGGATCGACGATCATACCGCTTTCCGACTTTTTGACCTTGTCCACTTCCCGCGCCTGCCGTTCGATGCTCATGTTCCGATGAATGATGCCGATTCCACCTTCTCGGGCCATGCTGATGGCCGTCTCCGCCTCCGTGACCGTATCCATGGCGGCACTGAGCAGAGGAAGGTGCATGGCAATGCCCGCCGTCAAGACGGTACTCACGTCCGTTTCCGTGGGCAACACTTCCGAATAGGCGGGAACGATGAGGACATCGTCAAAGGTCAGAGCTTCGGGAATCTGACGTATGAGCTTTTCATCCATAATCTTTCTCCCTGTTCTGAGCATTCACCGACCGCGTGATCGCCGTTTTGCATCCTGACGCACTTTGGGCGCTCCATTGCCACGGGACATCGTACGGGGCCGTACAGCTTTGCATGCCGTCCCAAAGAAGCCCTTCCAGCAGACCGGCATCGGAAACCAGCAGGCTGGAGACGCCGAAACTGTTTAAGATCTCTTCCACAATGACGGTTCCGCCCACAATAATATCCTCACGGCCAGACTCCAGCCCCACAATGCCGCCCCGCTCCTCGAGCCCCATGCCAGCCAGGGACCGAAGCGTTTCGGCAATCCATGCTTTGGTTAGGCTTCGGTTGTTGATGCAGTAGGGAATGTACCGCTCCATGCGGCTTTCCATGGCCGCCAAAGTGGTGACGGTGCCGGCCGTTCCGGCCACCGTAACCCCCTTGGCTGACCCGGCATATCGACGGAGTTCCTCACAAATGTTTTCGACCGCGGGCTTCAGGACGCCACGCGCGTGCCGAGCCGCTCGGGACAATTGCTCAAAGGAGGTGGGAGCCTCCTGAAGATAGGCCTCGGTTAGGGTCGCAGCCCCCACAAACACACTGCCGATCCACAAGGGCGAGGGGTTGCGCCGATCCACGAGGGCCAATTCCGTGGAGCTGCCTCCAAGGTCGAAACACACAACAAAGTCCTCCGGAGGTTCCAGGACACTGAGCATGCCTCGAAGCGACAAGGCCGCCTCTTGGGCTTCCGAGAGAATGGAGGCTTTCCAGGAGGCCATATCTTGGACGCGGCGCAGGAAGTCCGGGCCGTTGGCGGCCCGGCGCACCACACCTGTGGCGCCGCAGCGCACCACCCGCGGCTCGAAGTCGCGCAAGCGAGAAGCTATGCCCGACAGAACGGCCTCCGTGCGCTCCATGGCTTCTTGGGTCAGCATGCCCTTTTCCCCAAAGCCCTGAGCCAGCCGCGTTACGTGCCGCTCATGGTGTACAGGGCAGACGCGGCCGTCGTCGCGCCACTCCGCCACCACCATGCGAACAGTATGGGATCCGATGTCCACGGCGCCGTATAGACCCCACGGCGCTTCATGACCACTTTCCACGCAAAAGGCTGGGGACATCGTTGTCTTTTTGCTTCCTTTGTGTTTACTTGATTTTCAGGGGGATCGGCCGAGTGGGCCGACATCCGCCAAAAGGCTTCCAACGCACTTCACCACAAGAAGGAGAGGAATGCCGATGATCTTGGAAATCAACCCCCGCAATCCGGAACCGCGCAAGATTCGACAAGTGGCTGAAATCCTTTCCAAGGGAGGTGTCATCGCCTACCCCACGGACACCTACTACGGCATCGGATGCGACCTATTCAACAAGCCGTCCATCGAAAAAATCTACAAACTCAAACGACAATCTCCGCAGCAGCCTTTCAGCTTCATCTGCAGCGACCTCAAAAGCATCAGCGAATACGCTCAGGTGACCAACTATGCCTACAAAACCATGAAACGGCTTCTTCCCGGCCCCTACACTTTCATTTTGGAAGGTTCCCGGCTTGTCCCTCGCATCATGCTCACCAAACGCAAAGCCGTGGGGATTCGCGTGCCGGATCATCCCATTTGCACCGCCATCGTCAAGGAATTGGGGCACCCTGTCATCAGCACCACCGCCACGGATCCGGAAAACGGCCGCATTCTGGAAACACCCCAAGAAATTCGAGATGTTTTGGGCCATTCTCTGGATCTCATCGTGGACGGGGGCCCCGTTTCCGGACGCCCTTCCAGCGTGATTTCCCTTATCGAAGACGTTCCCGAAGTCCTACGAGAAGGGAGCGGCAACGTGGAAATCTTTCAAACGTCGTAGGCTATTGCCCCAAGAGCAGTTCATAGCGCACCGGGCACAAGGCCGGGTCCAGCACCTGATCCAGGGCCTTGAGCCCGGCGGCTCCCAGAAGCAGGCGCAGGAGACTGCGGCGCTCCTTGTCCGCATACACAATACGGGGCTCCCCGACGACGCCTCCCAAATCCTTAGCCTTGATCACAGCATCTTGAAAGTTCCCCAAAGCATCCACCAGCTTGAGTTCCAAAGCCTTTTCGCCGCTGAGCACTCGTCCGTCGGCAACGGCTCGCACCTGCTCAAGGGGCAGCCGTCGTCCTTCGGCCACATCTTTGATGAACTGCCCATGCATCCCATCAAGGGTTTCCTGCAACAGGGCGATTTCCGCGTCGGTCATGGCCCGTCCTGGATTCCCCACGTCCTTGAACTGGCCGCTTTTGATGGTCACGGTGCGGTAGCCCACCTTGTCAAAAAGACCCTCCAAATTGGGCAAATGAGCCACGACGCCGAGGCTTCCGGTGAGTGTGCCTGGATTGGCGATGATGTAGGTGGCCGCCGCGGAAGCGTAATAACCGCCCGAAGCGGCAATGCCCCCTAAAGAGGCCACCACAGGCTTTTCCATGGCCGTGCGCCGAACCTCTCGATACACTTCCTGGCTCGCGCCCACGCCGCCACCAGGGGATTCCACCCGCAGCACCACAGCCTTGACGGAGGTATCCCGACGAAACTTGGCCAAAGAATCCAGCACCGGTCGAGCATCCCTCAAAAGCCCTTCGATTTCCACCACGCCGATGCGGTTGGGTTCCTTGGTCCATTCCCATTGCGGCGCCAGAAACCACAAATAGAGGCCGAAAAACGGTACAAGCACCACAAGGCCAATGACGAGAAAAACTTTGAGGATTTTCTTGAACATGCGCTGCTCCCTTAAAAGCAAACACCCGGCATGCCACTAAGCCGGGTGTTTGACGCCCCTAAGGTGAGAGAACACGACCCTCAGGCCCCGGGAAAGTCCCGAGTTTTATTCGTCCTGCGTATTTTCCGCGTTTTGACGCGCCGCTTCCAACACTTCCCTCAGGTTTGTGGTGGCGGCTTTGGAACTGTTGAGGTATTCCTTGTAGTCGGTGCGTTCTTCGTGTTCTTCGGCCTTCTTGATGGACAGGCCGATCTTTCGCTCTTTGGGCGAAATGTTGATCACCTTGGCGGTCACTTGATCCCCGACCTTGTATTCGTCCGGCGCGCCTTTGGCCTTTTCCTTGCCGATTTCCGACACGTGCACCAGCCCTTCAATGCCTTCTTCCAGTTCCACAAAGAGGCCGAAGTCCGTCACGTTGGTCACCGGTCCCGTGATCACGCTGCCCACGGGATAACGCTGGGCCACACTCTCCCACGGATCCGGCTCCAATTGCTTGATCCCCAGAGAAAACCTTTCATTTTCCTTGTCGATGTTTAAAACAATTGCCTGAACTTCTTGCCCTTTCTTGTAGATTTCCGAAGGGTGCCGAATGCGCTTGATCCAGGAAATGTCCGAGATGTGCACCAGGCCGTCAATGCCTTCGTCAATGCCGATGAAGATGCCGAAGTCGGTAATGTTCTTGATCTTGCCGGAGATGACGGTGCCGACAGGGTATTTCTCGGAAATGACGCTCCATGGATTGGGTTCCAGCTGCTTCATGCCCAAAGAGATGCGCTTGCGGCCCGGGTCGATGCTCAAAATCACAGCCTCCACCTTGTCCCCCACACTCAAGATTTTGGACGGATGCCGAATCTTGCGCGTCCAAGACATTTCGGACACGTGAATGAGGCCTTCGATCCCTTCTTCAATTTCCACAAAGGCGCCGTAGTCGGTGAGACTCACCACCTTGCCCTGAATCTTAGTGCCCACGGGATACTTTTCGGCAGCATGGGTCCAGGGATCGGGTTGCAGCTGCTTGAGACCCAAAGAAACGCGCTCGTTTTCGCGGTCGAAATGGAGCACCTTGACCTTGATGGTGTCCCCGATCTGGCACAGCTCCGAAGGATGCCCCACTCGGCCCCAGCTCATGTCGGTGATGTGCAGCAGCCCGTCAATGCCCCCAAGGTCCACAAAGACACCGTAATCCGTAATGTTTTTGACCACACCTTCCATGACCTTGCCTTCTTCCAGAAGCGACAAGGTCTGGCCCTTTTGGCGTTCACGTTCCTTTTCCAAAAGCACGCGTCGCGACAGCACCACGTTGCGGCGCTTCTTGTTGTATTTGAGAATTTTGAAGTCAAAGGTCTTGCCGATAAGGGCGTCCAGGTTGCGCACGGGTCGCAGATCCACCTGAGAACCCGGCACAAAAGCCTGAATGCCGATGTCCACAGCCAGGCCTCCCTTGACTCGGGATACCACCTTGCCCTGAATGACCCCGTCTTCGGTGTAGACCCGACTGATATCGTCCCAAACTTTTATCTTTTCCGCCTTTTCCTTGGAAAGGAAGACGGTTCCTTCGTCGTCGTCGTGGTACTCCAAAAGCACGTCCACCTCGTCGCCGATGGCCACTTCCAGATTTCCCTTTTCGTCCTTAAATTCGGCGATAGGAATCTCTCCTTCGGACTTGTAGCCAATATCCACCATGACATAATCGTCCGAAATCTGGACCACCCTTCCTCGAACCACTTCGCCTTCCTGAATGTTGCTGAAACTCTGGGCATAGAATTTCTCAAAGCTGTCGCCGTCCACATCGTCTGTGTCGACTTCTCGTTCCGCAACGGCTTCCTGTGGTTGTTGCTGTTGTACTTCTAAATTTTCCGCGGTGTCTTTCGTGACCATTGAACTCGCTACCCCCTTGACCGAATTTCGGCACATGCCGTCTTTACTGGGTGCGCACCATAGCAGACGCGCAAACCCTTGACAACGCTAATCTGCACGAGATCCTTTCCTTCGAGCGTTTTTGCTTTTCGCGGACTCCACAAGATCCATCACCACCTGGGCCACCTGGGGAACACTCAGGCCCGAGGTATCCACCACCACAGCCCCATCTGCAGGCTTCAGCGGCGCCAGAGATCGATGAGCATCGGCGTGGTCTCTCGCCTTTAAAGCCTCTAATACGACCTGATAATCGGCGTGCGTTCCCTGCTCATGGTATTGGGCCACGCGACGCCGCGCCCGCTCTTCGGGGCTGGCCGTGAGAAACACCTTGACCTCGGCGTTGGGAAAAACCACCGTGCTCATGTCCCGGCCCTCGGCCACCACAAGGGTATCCTGAGCCAACCGTCTTTGATGTTGCAGTAGGAATCGGCGGACGGGTGATTTTTGAGCGATGGCGGAAGCGGCGCGGGCGATGTCCGGCGTGCGGATTTCTAGCCCCAGAGGAGCGCCGCGCCAGAGGATTTGCAACCGGGCGTCGCGCACCACAAACTCGAGGGGCAGGCTCGGCAGGGCACGTTCCAAAACGGCGTCGTCGGTATCCAGAAGACGCTCGCAGCTCAAAGCCCAAGCCACGGCACGGTACATGGCTCCGGAATCCAAATAAACACCTCCGAGCTTTTCGGCTACACACCGAGCGATCGTGCTCTTTCCGGAACCTGCCGGCCCGTCAATGGCGATGATCATTGGTCAAATTGTTCCAAAACCTTGGCAAAGGCCCTGAGAAATCGCTCGTTTTCTTCAGGGAGTCCCACATTGATGCGAACGTAACGGTCGAGCCCGTAAGCGTTCATGGCTCGAATGATCACCCCTTCGTGCAGCATGGCTTCATAGACTTTTTTAGCATCCACGGGCACGGCGATAAGAAAGAAGTTGGTGTGCGTGCGAAGATAACGAACGCCAAGAGCATCCAATCCTCGGTACAAAAATTCCAAACCTTCCTGGACGACGGCACGGCTTCTTTCCAGAAAGTCGTCATCGTCCAAAGCAGCCAGAGCCGCCGCCTGGGCCAGCGTGCTCACATTGAACGGCTGACGCACGCGATGCAGAAAGGATGCCAGTTGCGGATCCATGACACCGTAGCCCACGCGCAGTCCCGCCAGGCCGTAAGCTTTGGAAAAGGTTCGCGTCGTCACAACCCATGGCCCCTGGCTGTTCACGAAGTTCAACCCGTTGAAGGTGCTCTGTGGCGGCGTGAATTCGATATAGGCCTCGTCAATGACCAGCGCCACGTCGCTGGGCAGTTTTTGAAAGAAGTTTCGAAAAGATTTTTCGGATAAAACGGTGCCCGTGGGATTGTTGGGATTGTTGATAAAGATGAGGCGAGTGCGCTCGGTCACCGCTTTTAAAATGCCGTCCAGATCGATGGTGAAGTTTTTTAATGGCACGGCAACCACCGTGCCCCCCACGGTCTGCACGGCCAGCTGATACACCAGAAAGGAGGGGTTGGGAATGATCACTTCCAGGCCGGATCGAATCAGCGTGCGAATGACCAACTCAATGATTTCGTTGGACCCGTTGCCCAGCACAACCCCTTCCATGGGAACGTTCAATTTCTCGGCTATTCTTCGGCGCAGATAAAACGCACTGCCGTCCGGGTAACGGTGCAAACCAGTGAGCTTTTCTCGAACGGCTTCCAAAGCCCTTGGAGAAGGGCCCAACGGGTTTTCATTGCTGGCCAATTTGATGGAATTGGTGATCCCGAGCTCTCGCTCCAGCTCTTCAATGGGCTTTCCGGGAGGGTACGGCTCAATGGCGGCAATATGCGGCGGCACCAAGTGCGAGATCAACAGGATTGGCTCCTTTCATCATCCGTGGGCTGATAGGTCATGCAGCTCAAGCTTATAAAAAACAGACGCTCAAAACGCAAGGTTTTGTGGCGTCTTGAAGCGGTTCTGGTAATATGTTCTAAATGGCGCTCGAAGGGCAGAGGGAGGCGTTTCGACGCCCTGCCGTCGCGGTTCCTTTCAGGGGGATGAGAACCATCGGTCGATGGCGCCGAGCGCCGGCGAAAAAGGGAGGCGGACAAGGAGATGGTCACAAAAAAACAACGCCCAACACCCACGCTCGAGGAAGACCTACCGACCGAGAGCTTTCACGAAGAAGATCCGACACTGGAGACGGAAGACTTTTCTGTTCAGGACGAACCGGCCCCGGAAACACCCAGCCGAGACTGGCCTCAGGTTTACGACCCTTTGCGGGCTTACATTGAGGAAATCAAGAGGTACCCGCTGCTGAGCCGGGAAGAGGAAACCCAGCTGGCCATTCGTTACAAGGAAAAAGGCGACCTGGAAGCGGCGTACAAGCTGGTCACATCCAATTTGCGCCTTGTGGTGAAAATCGCCATGGATTTTCAGCGGCACTGGATGCAAAACCTCATGGACCTCATTCAGGAAGGCAACATCGGCCTCATGCAGGCGGTCAAGAAATTCGACCCGTACCGAGGCTACAAGTTTTCCTACTACGCCTCTTTCTGGATCAAGGCCTATATCATCAAGTTCATGATGGACAACTGGAAACTGGTCAAGATCGGAACAACTCAGGCCCAAAGAAAACTCTTTTTCAATCTGCGCAAAGAAAAGGAACGTCTGGAAGCGCAAGGCATCGAAGCCAGCCCCAAGCTGCTCAGCCAGCGGCTGGACGTCAAGGAATCGGAAGTCACTGAAATGGACATGCGTTTGGCCAGCGGAGAAATTTCCTTGGATGCACCGATCGATTACGATTCCACGGACACTCACAAGGCTTTCTTGCCGTCTCGAGAAATTCCCGTGGACGATAGGCTCGCCGACGCAGAAGCCAAAGCCATTCTTCAGGAAAAGCTCAAAAGGTTTCGAAAAGGACTCAAGGATAAGGAAGCCGTCATTTTCGATCATCGGCTGCTGACCGATGAACCCATGACCCTGCAGGAAATCGGAGATCAGTTCGGTATCAGTCGAGAGCGGATTCGACAAATCGAAAGCCGCTTGAAGAAAAAGCTCAAAGCGTACCTGGAAGAAGAAGTGGAAGATTTGGAACTTCTTCAGGAAAGCCTCATAGACGCTTCATGAAATGCAACCCGGCAGCCCACACGGTGGGCCCGCCGGGGGAGAGGCCATTGGCATTTGAAAAGCGTGTCTGAAAACGTGTTTCCCTCGGTGTGCGGCCCAGCACTACCGATGAACATCAAGGCTCCGTTTGGCCGCAACCCGGATTCTCAACCGCGCTCTCAAAGACGTGCTCGAGAAAACCTTCACTCGAAGCGGCGCAAGCCGCACTTTTTCATGGCGCCTTGCGGTGCTCTCACGACCTCAAGCCAAAAGGGCGCGGCCAAACCATTGTCGGCCTGGCTTTAGGTGAAAAGAGGGACGATCCCCGGTGACGGAGGGACGCGCTTCTGCGCGTCCCCTATGGCCTTCCCTCGCCGAGAAGTGCTTTCCGGGTTTGGGAAACTGCGGACCGACAGGAGCCGGTCCTTCCCAATGGCGCGGTCCTCGATGAACGCGTTCCCTTCACCGCCACATGCTGGGCTTGATGAATGCCAAGAGAAGACGTTCTCGGGCAACCTCGCATGAGCCCATCCGAAAACGCCTTCAGGAGGAGCGCCGCAAGCCAGCGTTCCTGAATGTCCGCATCGACGGCAGCGCGCCCATCGAGGCTGCAAAGGGCATGCCCCATGGCATCAACGAACCTTCCCTAGGCAAAGAATACCCTATGATTATAAGGAACGTCTTGTCTGCAAAGGACCACGCCCCACGCATTTCCGCGAAGGCTTCCTCGGCCCAGCACCATGCCGCGAAACAGGGGGGCCATGGGCGTCAGGGGTGCGCCAACGAAACCCCTAACCTTGACGGCAAGGCGAGATCCTCTTGGGTCAGCAGCCGCGCCGCGTTGCCTCCGAGAATGGCCGCTTTCTCCCCCGCGTTTAACCCCGCCTCATCCATGTCCTTTTCATACCGGCTCGGTGGAAGCAAAGGATAGTCGCTGCCGAAGAGGATGCGTTCGAAGCCCACAATGTCAATGGCCTGTCGATACACGGCGCTGCGATACAGGAAAGGGGATGCGGCGGTGTCGTAGAAGACATGGGCCAGTGTCTCCGGAGCTTCCTTCTTGAGCAATTCGTAGAAAAACAGCCCTCCACCCCAATGGGCCAGGATAAGAGGGACGTCGCGGCACAGAGCAGCCAGTTGATAATAGAAACGCACGCCAAAGGGCGCCTTTCCGGGATAAGCGTGCCCCACGGGTTCATTGGCATGCAGAAGCACAAGCCTTTTTGGGGAGCGGCATAGCGCCATGAGCGCTTCATAGGCCCGCACGGCCCGGTCTTCCTCGCACCCCTCGTAGACGGCCAATTCTCCCAACCCCGCCGCCCCGAGCTCAAGGCATCGGGACGCTTCCTTCACGGCCCAGGGAGCAAGAGGATCGAAACAGGCGAGAGGAATCAGGCGCTGTGGAGCCCGCGCCGCCGATTCCAGCACGTAATCATTGTGGCGGCGGGCCGTATCCTCCTGCTTCCAAGGAAATCCAAAGATCACCGCAGCGTGGACACCATTTTGATCCATGAATTCCAGGAGCTTGTCCGTGTCCACGAGCCGAGCCTTAGAATGCCCGTAAAGCGCTCTAAAGGCCGGCTCGGCATCAAAGTACCGCTCCCGATCGGCCACGATGTCCGGAGGAAAAGTGTGCACATGAAAATCTATTGTCATGGGCTGCCCCTTTCAGGGATAAGGACATGGAAAATATTACGGTCGGCAATGTAACGCAGACGCTTTCAAGGAGGCTACGGTGAAAAATTCCCAGCACAGCCCGTCGCTCAGCTCCCTGCTCTCACCCCGAGAAGCCCTCTTGGCCCGCACCACCGCGCGATTGGCTATCTTTGAAGCCGGGGCGCACATTCGCCAAAAATTTCAGTCCCAGGTGTCGCCGGCCATCGAAAGCAAAGGGGCTTTCGACTATGTCACCGAGGTGGATCGATGGTGCGAAGAGCTCATCCTGAACCGCCTACGCCGCTCCTTTCCCGACCACACCTTGATGTCTGAAGAACGCCCTGTAGAGAGGCGTTCAGCCTCCCACGTCTGGATTGTGGATCCGTTGGACGGCACCACCAACTTCATTCATGGATTTCCCATGATCGCCATTTCCATCGCTTTGGCGGTTCAAGGGACCGTCGTCATGGGGTGGGTCTATGACCCCTTGCGCCGTGAACTCTTTGAGGCGCACAAAGGCACCGGAGCCTGGTGCAACGATCGCCCTCTTTGCCCCATACCGCAGACACCCTTGCACGAAGCTCTGGTGGCCACCGGATTCCCCTTTCGCTCGAAAGATCTTTTGGACGCGTACCTTGAAGTTTTCAAGGGGGTGTTTTCGAAGGTCAGCGGGATTCGACGAGCCGGCTCCGCCGCCTTGGATCTCGCGTATGTGGCGGCTGGACGCGTCCAGGGATTTTGGGAAACCGGACTGAAACCCTGGGACATGGCCGCTGCGGCCTTGCTCATTCAAGAAACAAAGGGCTGGGTCACGGACTTTTGGGGCACTTCGGCGTACCTGGAAAACGGCCACATCGTGGCCGGCTCTCCTGTGGTCCACCGGTTTCTTATGGAAAAAGTCGAGCCTTTTCGCGAGGCTCTTGCCCCGCGTTCCGGAACAGCGGCTTCCATAATAGGCGGTACCCTTTATCCTCAAGGGTCAAGGCCGCGCGATTAGGCGTCCTTGGCCTGGAAGGCGGGAGGAACAATGTTCATGGCCATCAGTTTCTTGCTGTTCTCATACACCACTTCCATTTTCCTGGGCGTGATCACATGACTCACAACGCCCAGTCCAAAAACGGGATGCCAGATCAAGTCCCCTTCTTTGTACACATCGGCCATATTGTACTCAGGAACCCCTTCCCGGCTGGCTTCCAGGAGACGGGCACGCCAATCTTCTTCCGTTTTGGGCTTTGGGCTTCCCTTGAGAAGCACGGACGGCATCACATCGTCTTCATCTTCGATGAGAATCCCGTCCTCTTCGTCTTCAAAATCCAAATCTCCACCGCCTTCAAAGTCCAGGCTGTCGTCTTCGTAATCTTCCATCAATTCGTCTTTGTCCATGTCTTTGGCCATCGGCGTTCTCCATTGTCATTCTGAGCTTTACCCCATAAGGTCTCGAACCTATTAAAACCGAGTCGGGTGCAGGTCAAGCCTTTTCCCGTGAGAAACTCAAAACCCCGTCCGGAGCTTGGAGGTTGCCCATGCTCAAGGTTTTCGTCACCCACATTCTTCCCGTCTTTTCCATCATCGGTCTCGGTTACGTGCTCATGCATCGGCGATTCGTCGAAAACATCTTCATCGCCTCAGCCAATCGGCTCGTCTATTACGTGGCTGTTCCCGCCATGCTGTTTCACGAAGTGGCGCGCTCGTCCTTTTCAGAAAACTTTGATGGGATCGCTGTTGTTTCCATGCTGGCCGGACTTGGCGTGGTGACCGCCATCGGGTTCTGCCTGGCGCACCTCACCCACCGCCCTGCCTCCTTTAAGGCCACTTTCGTCCATAGCACCTTTCACGGCAATCTGGGCTACATGGCCTACGCCATCGCTTTCTATGCTTTGGGAGAAAAATCCTTTGCGCAAACCGCCATTCTGAGCAGCTTTCTTATTGTGGCCCAGAACCTGTTGGCCGTTTGCGTCTTTGCCTACTACAAGCCGAAAAACCCCGCCTCTTTCGGCCACGACCGCTTTGATTTTCTGGAGACCCTGAAGCGCGTCGCCACCAACCCCATCATCGTTTCGGTGACCGCGGGCACCGTGTTTTCCTACCTTTCCCTTTCCCTACATCCCGCCATCTCGCAATCCCTAAAAATCCTCTCCGGCATGGCGCTCCCTTTGGCTCTGCTGCTCATCGGCACCTCGCTCTCCTTTCACGCATTCACCAAGCTGCTTCCGGCCATGAGTGTCATCGGGCTTCTGAAGCTTTTTCTTTTTCCTTTGATCGCTTACGGGCTGATGCATTGGTGGCATGTGCCTGCAGCGTTTCACACCCCCGTGCTCATTCTCACGGCGGCCCCGCCGGCCACCGTGACCTACATCATGGCCCTGGAGCTTGGTGGGGACACGCAACTGGCCGCCGCCGCCACGTCCCTACTGACCTTGGTCTCCGGTTGGACCTACGCCCTGCTGCTCTCCTTTCACGGATAAACGACATGGCCCAAGGGGGCCTCTTCGAAAACTCCATCAACAGCAGCGGCGCAAGCCGCGACGTCTTATCGCGCCTTGCGGCACTCCCACAGAATGAAACGAAAACGGCCCCCAAAAGCCATTCTCGGACACGCTTCAGGGGTACCGCGAGGATGCAAAAGACGGTAAAAAACGGGCGAGCACTCGGTGTGGGGTCGGGCATCAGAGGGGTTTACGCCCTGACAGATCGTCGTCCTCTTCGGAGGAGAGGCCGTGCTTGAAGAGCCGATAGCGAAAGGATCGAAAGGTCAGTCCCAGAAGTTGCGCGGCTTTATGCTTGGAGCCTCCGGACCGCTCCAGTGCTTGAAGGAGCAAACTCTTTTCCAGATCGGCCAGGTACTTGGGAAGATTCATGCCCTGGGGGGGCAGGATGGGCCAGAACGGTTCCTGGTCATCCTCGCGCTTCCTGCGCGAGGTGGCAATGGTCAAGCTTTCCGGCAAAATGATGCTCGAAGATTCGAGGGCCACGCCTCGTTCAATAATGTTTTCCAGCTCACGCACATTCCCCGGAAAATCATATTGCTTCAAAATATCCATGGCATAGGAGGAAATCTTTTGAATGTCCTTGCCGAAGGTCTTGGAAAACTTGGCCAGAAAGTAATCGGCAAGCAGGGGAATATCTTCGCGGCGTTCCCTCAGAGGAGGGATGTGCAGATGGATCACGTTGAGCCGGAAATAGAGGTCTTCCCGAAATTGACGGTCGATGACCATGCGCTCAAGATCCTGATTGGTAGCCGAAATGATGCGCACATCCACAGGAATGTCAGCGGTATCCCCAAGCATGCGAATGGTCTTTTCCTGAACCACGCGCAGAAGCTTGACCTGCAGGCTGGGAGACAATTCCCCGATTTCGTCCAAGAAAAGTGTGCCACCCTGGGAGGCTTCCACGAGCCCCTTGCGATCCATGGTGGCCCCTGTAAAGGCGCCTTTTCGATAGCCGAAGAGTTCACTTTCGATGAGCGCTTCGGGAACACCTGCACAGTTGACGGCCACGAAAGGTTTTTCCCCTCGAGGACTCCTCTTGTGAATGGCTTTGGCCACCAACTCCTTGCCTGTACCGCTTTCTCCAGTGATCAGCACATTGCTCGTGGTGGCCGACACCCTTTCAATGAGCTCGTAGATCTTCTTCATGGCTGGGCTTTCCCCAATCATGCATCCAAAATGCAAGGGACCCTGACGCACATGGGGGGGCACTCCACGGCCTTGGGTCTTCAGGGCATTTTGAATGACCCGGCGCATTTCATCGATCTTAAAGGGCTTGGGCAAATAGTCGTAGGCCCCTTCGCGCATGGCGGCCACAGCGGTTTCCGTGCTGGCATACGCCGAAATCATGATGACCACCGTGGACGGAGACAGTTGTTTGCATTGTCTGAGGACTTCCAATCCGTCTACGGGTTTCATGCGAATATCGGTGATGACCAAATCAAAGGACTGCTCCTTGAGAAGATTCAGGGCCTCTGCGCCGCTGGCCGCACATCGGACGGCATAGCCGTCCTTTTGGAGCATGATTTCGAGGAACTCCCGCATACTGCGTTCATCGTCCACCACAAGGATTCGACGCCTATCGGCATGGTGTGGCATGCGGCTTTGCGCTCCTTAAGCTACGGGATAGCGCACGAGGCCATCCACCAAGGTCATGACCGCCCGCCCTTTGACGGACCACCCTCGAAACGGGCAATTGCGCCCTTTGGAAAGAAAGCTTTCCGGCTCCACGACCCATTCGGCATCGGGGTCGATGACCGTGACATGCGCCGGCGCACCTGGTTCCAATCCGCCGCAAGGAACACCAAGGATTTTCAAAGGATTACAGGTGACTTTGGCCAAGATGCTCAAGGGATCGCCAACCCCTTCTCGAATGAGGTTCAGCACCAGAGGCAGAGCAGATTCCAGGCCGATCATGCCGTTGGCCGCGTCCTGAAACTCCGTGTCCTTTTCCAGAACGCTGTGCGGCGCATGATCTGTGGCGATGGCGTCGATGGTGCCATCGGCCAGAGCTTCCTTGATGGCTTCCACATCCCGGCGCGTCCTCAAAGGGGGGTTCACTTTGTAGACGGTATCGAAACCTTCCAAGGCCTCGTCGGTCAAGGTGAAGTAATGGGGCGCGGTTTCACAGGTCACAGGAAGACCTCGGCGCTTGGCCTGGCGAAGAATCCACACTGAAGCTTCCGTGCTCACATGGGCCACATGCAATCGACCGCCGGTCAGTTCGGCCAAAAGCACGTCGCGGGCGACCATGGAGGCTTCCGCGGCGGCAGGAATGCCCTGCAGTCCGAGTTTCGTGGACACAAGCCCTTCGTGCATGTGGCCTCCATGGGACAAGGTCAAATCTTCAGCATGACTGATGACCACCAGGTCAAAAGCCTTGGCGTATTCCAGGGCCCTGCGCATCAAAGCTGCGTTCATCACGGGACGGCCGTCATCGGAAACGGCCACCGCACCCGCTTCCCGAAGCTCTCCAAACTCGGCCATCTCCTCGCCTCTGAGTCCCTTGCTGATGGCCGCCACGGGGTAAACGCGGCAGTATCCTTGTTCTGAGGCGCGGCGAAGAATAAATTGGGTGACCGCCGCACAATCGTTGACCGGCGTGGTGTTGGGCATGCAGGCCACGGCGCCGAATCCTCCAGCCACCGCCGCGGCGGTCCCTGTGGCGATGGTCTCTTTGTATTCTTCGCCGGGTTCCCGCAAATGCACGTGCATGTCCACCCATGCCGGCGTCACCCATTTGCCTCTGACATCGATCACACGGATCTCTGCAGAAGGCCTCACGTTGCAGGGTTCCCACACCACGGCCTGAATCACGCCGTCTCGAACAACCAGGTCTCCGATCCTGTCCACGCGCCGTTGCGGATCCAAAAGGCGACCGCCACGAAGGACGATCTTCACAGCTCCCTCCTTTGTCATCCTCAGGCATTTCAGCCCGTTCCCACGGACGATTCCTCTCGTTGCACCAACAGGTACAGCAGCGCCATGCGTACCGCCACCCCGTTGCTCACCTGATCCAAAATGACCGAATGGGGTCCATCGGCCACTTCAGGACTGATTTCCACGCCGCGATTCATGGGGCCTGGATGCATGATGAGCACATCGGGTTTGGCGTGCGCCAGTTTCTTGCGATCAATGCCGTAGTACGTGGCGTATTCGCGCAGGGACGGCAACAGCCCCTGCCTTTGCCTTTCCTTCTGCAGGCGAAGCACCATGATGACATCCGCCAAGGGAATCACGGGTTCCAAACGCACGGACACCGTCACGGGAAGCTCTTGCATGTGCGCAGGCAGCAGGGTGGGTGGGCCGCAGACCAGAACACGAGCCCCCATTTTGGTCAGGCCCCAGATGTTGGATCGAGCCACCCGACTGTGGGCGATGTCCCCGACAATGAGCACCGTCAGACCGTCCAGCCGGCCTTTGTGTTGGCGAATGGTCAACATGTCCAGGAGGGCTTGGGATGGATGTTCATGCATGCCATCCCCGGCATTGATCACGGACACCGTGGTGCGCTGCGCAATGCGGTGGGGCGTGCCCGAAGCCGAATGGCGAATGATGAACACATCCGGGTGCATGGCTTCTAGATTCTTGAGTGTGTCCAAAAAGGTTTCCCCCTTCACCATGGAACTGGTGGAAGTGGCGATGCTGTAGGTGTCAGCGCTGAGCCTCTTGGCTGCAATGTCAAAGGACGTGCGCGTTCGAGTGCTGGGCTCATAGAACAGATGCACCACCGTCTTGCCTCGAAGGGTGGGAACCTTTTTGATGGACCGTGTGTTGATTTCTTTGAGGGATTCAGCGGTGTCGAGAATGGTTTCAATTTCATCCACCTCTAAATCCCGGATGCCGAGAAGGTCTTTTCTCGAAAAGGCCATGTGCACATCCTCAATGCGTTTCCCAAGACCCCATGCGATTTTTTAAAAAAGATACCATGATTCGTCCTGAAAAGTGAAAAAAAATCCGAAGCCTTTGATGACGATAGGGACCTTGACTCTGAAAGCCAATCCCGATAAATGAATCGGCACCTCAGAGCCGTGCGTTCTTTTTTTCTGGTCGACGTGTGCCCACGCCCTTCGAAGGGCAGGGGGTGCGTTTTTTCATTTTACGGGCGGCACGGTTTTGACGGAGACATTATCGAACCTGGAGGCATGGTATGGAAAGGGTTCCAATTACGCGGGACGGCTATGAAAAATTGCGTCAAGAATTGCAGCGGCTGCAAAAGGAAGAACGCCCCAAGGTGATCAAGGCCATTGAAGAAGCGCGAGGGCACGGGGATCTTTCGGAAAACGCCGAATACGAAGCCGCCAAGGAAAAGCAGGCCCTCATCGAAGGGCGCATTGCCGACATTCAGGAAAAACTGGCTCATTCGGAAATCGTCGAAACCAACGGTTCCAACGGAGGACGGGTCATGTTTGGACTCACCGTGGTCCTGGAAGACTTGGACAGCGGTGAAGAACTCACTTATAAGCTCGTCGGCCCTTACGAGGCGGACATTCAAGCGGGCACGCTGTCCGTCAGCTCGCCTTTGGGCAGAGCCTTGATCGGCAAGGAAGAAGGCGACATCGTCTCCGTGCGGACGCCCAAAGGCCTTCGCCAGTTGGAAATCGTGGAAATCCGTCCGTGAAAGGCGCAAACCATCTTGACAGAAAACCTGAAGGCGGCTAGAAAGCATCGCTTCCCCAAAGGCACCATGAGCGCTTTCGGGGCATCATGACGGTTGATCAACACAAGGAGGGAAAGGTTTTGGCTAATCACAAATCCGCCCTGAAAAGAGCCAAGCAGAGTGAAGCACGCCGCATGCGCAACCGCGCGCGCAAAAGCCGCATGAAGACGGCGATCCGGAAGCTGGAAGAAGCCATTCGCGCCAATGCCGTGGCTGAGGCTGAGCAACGGCTTCGAGAAACAACGTCCATCATTGCAAAAACCGCCGCCAAGGGCACCATTCACCGGAACACGGCATCGCGCAAGATTTCCAGGCTGAGCAAGAAAGTCAATATGCTCAAGGCCGCGCAAAGCGCTTGACATCGCCTTTCGCTCTTATCAAGACAACCGGACTTTTTCTGTTGTGCGTGCCCAGGATTTAACAAGGCGGGCCCAAAGGGGCGGCCGCCTTCTTTTGCGCCCTGAAATCGCCCATACGGTACACGAGCAGTTCCAGGGCCCTTTCCGGGTCCAAGGCTGTGGTTTTCAGGGAAAGATCTGTCGCCATGAGGGTCCCGTGCAGCTGCATGAGGGCCTCTTCAGAAAAGTGGTGGGCATAACGGGCGGTTTTTTCCACGACAAAGGGAGGAAGACTCAGTTTTTTAGCCAAGGTCGGCACCGTTTCTCCTCGAGCAAGGCCGTCCTTGACCTGCCACAGCAAGCGCACATGGCGCGTCATCAAAGCAAGAAGCCCTAGCGGCGCATCCCCTCTCTGCAGCGCTTGCCGAAGAACGGCGAAGGCAGCTGCGCACCGCCCTTCGGCCACATGGTCCATAAGCTTAAAGACATGCTCCGACCGCATGGAACTGCAGGCGGCTTCCACGTCATCCGTTGTAATTTGTGACGCTTCCCCCACGTAAAGGCACAGTTTCTCGATCTCCTTTTCCAAGGCGTGCAGATCTGTGCCCACGGCTTCCACTAGCAAAGAGGCCGCCGATGGGGTGATAGTCTTGTTCCATGCCGCCGCTTTTTCTTGAACCCAGGCTGGCAGTCGGCGTTCCTGAAGGGGTTGAAAATCCACGATGACACCCTGCGCCTCCACGGCCTTTTCCAGGCCCTTCCAGCTCTTTTTGGACCCCACTGTCAAGACGAAATGGGTTCGAGGGTTGGGGTTCGCCGCATAGCGCTCCAGCACCTCCCGCTGCTCTTTGGGCCAGAGATCCACATCCCGCACGCGAAGCACCCGCCGCGGCGCGAACAGGGGCGCCGTGCGCGCCCGGCTTACGACCTCATGCACGGACGATTCCTTGGCATTCAACTGTTCCCCCTGAATCGATGGGCCTTCGAGGTCGCGCACGGCTTGCAGCACCGCTTCCCACGCCTTGTCCATCAGGGCCGCTTCATCACCTCGAAAAAGATAAATATTTTTAGGAGGAGCCTCGCGCAGGTGTTTGAAAAAAAGGCGGCTGTCCATGGCAGGCTAAAATTGGCTCATAAAACGATCAAAAATCCTGGCGGCCGTTTCCCGAGCCGCCCTCTGCAAAGCGGCCTGGCGATTCTGAAAAGAAACCACGGCCTTCGGGTTTTGCATATAGTCTTCAAAATAGGTCAGGGCTGGATCTTGCCATAAAATCTTGCCCGTTTCTCGCTCCACGCAGCGCACATCCAGGGTGACGGTCAGGCGGGTGAGGACGGTGTCCTGGGCTGCGCGGTGGGCCACATCAGCGGTCCAAAGCCGGCGAATCCGCCCGATAAAGACGGCGTCCGCTTGGGATTCCGGCACCACGCGAAGCGGACTCTTTGTGAGAAACTCCTGGCGCAAGGCGCCCGTGAAAACCGCTTCGATTCCCGGTTCCGCCGTCATGTTTTCAAAAACGGGCACCGCCACGGTGTGAATGCGCGGATCCAGTTGGGCGCCGTCTCCCGCCAACCGATACCCGCACGCGCCACAGCACAGGAAAAGACTTAGTGCAATGAGGTTTCGCAGGTATCGGCTCATGATCGTCCCTCAGAGTCCGTCTGAGAACTCGTTTTGGCCCATTGGAACTTTAGCCATTGCAGCGATTTATGGGGCCCAAATCAACCGAAGTTGACATGCTCGAAAGGCCTTCAAAGAGCCTGTTCGACAATGGTTCGGCCACGTCCTTGCAGCCCGATGCTCTCGAAGCGGCGTCAGCCGCGACCCCGGGCCCGCGGGGGTTCCGTGGCCATACAGGTCCATGCGAAGATCGCGCCTTGCGGCGCTCCTCCAGAATGGAACAAAAGCGGCCCCCACAAGTCGCTTCAGACGAGCTCTTCGCCCCGAGACGGTTCACACCACGATGTTGACCAGTTTCTTAGGCACCACCACGGCTTTGCGCACGGGCTTGCCGGCCAGAAAATTTTGAATCTTGGCATCCTGCAAAGCCGCCTCCTTCAACGCCTCCTCGGAAATGTCCGCTGGAACCACCAGGCGGCTTCGCAATTTCCCATTCACCTGCACGACCACGAGAACGGTCTCCACCGCCAGCGCTTCTTCTCGATAGGTCGGCCACGGCCTCTTGGCCACACTGGCCGGCATGCCCAAGGAAGTCCACAGTTCCTCGGCGATGTGAGGCGCCATAGGCGAAAGCATCAAAATGACCGCTTCCACGGCTTCTCGAACCACAGGCCAGGCCGTCACATCTTCCTTGGCCTTGTCCAGAAGGCCGTAAATTTCGTTGACCAGTTCCATGATGGCGGCAATGGCCGTGTTGAAATGAAACCTCTGCTCAATATCTTCCGTGACCTTCTTGATGGTTTGATGGGTCTTGCGATGCAGGCTTTGAAGGAGCTGCGGCAGTGGGTCACGGCCGTCATAAGGCGGCACGGCTTTGAGCTTTTCCAGATTTTCCGCCACAAGCCGCCACACGCGCCCAAGAAACCGGTAGGCCCCCTCCACACCCTGGTCGCTCCATTCCAGTTCCTTTTCCGGAGGTGCGGCAAAGAGGCAGAATAGACGGACCGTGTCGGCTCCGTAGGTGCGAATCATATCATCGGGGTCCACCACATTGCCCTTGGACTTGCTCATCTTGGCGCCGTCTTTGATCACCATGCCTTGCGTGAGCAGGTTCGTGAAGGGTTCGTCCACCTCCAAGTACCCCATGTCGCGAAGCACTTTGGTGAAAAAACGGGAATAGAGCAGATGAAGCACGGCATGTTCGATACCCCCGATGTATTGATCCACGGGCATCCAATAATGCACACGGCCGTGGTCCAGAGGCCCTTCGGTGTAGTCGGCGCAGGCAAACCGAGCAAAATACCAGGACGACTCCACAAAGGTGTCCATGGTGTCCGTTTCGCGTCGTCCCGGGCCTCCGCATCGAGGACATGTGGTCTTCACAAAGGCCTCACTCAAAGGCAACGGCGACGCGCCATTTTCCGGCATTTCCAAATCCAAAGGAAGAATCACGGGAAGATCTTGCTCCTTGACGGGAACCGTCCCACACCGCTCACAGTACACGATGGGAATGGGAGCGCCCCAGTAGCGCTGGCGCGAAATGCCCCAGTCCCGCAGCCGGTATTGGACAGTGAGGCTTCCCAGCCCCCTTGTTTCCAGATCCCGCGTGATGGCCGCGCGGGCTTGGGCCGAGCTCATTCCCGTGTATGGGCCGGAATGGACCAACACACCGTCCTCCTCATAGGCGTGGGGCAGTTGGTCCGGATGGAACACTTCGGCCGTGTCGCTTTCCTTAATGACCACCTTGATGGGCAAGCCATATTTGCGGGCAAACTCAAAGTCCCTCTGGTCATGGGCCGGTACCGCCATGACAGCGCCCGTGCCGTATTCCATGACCACGAAGTTGGCCACATAAATGGGCATGCGCTCCTGGGTCATGGGATTGATGCAGTAGGATCCCGTGAAGATGCCTTCCTTTTCCAGAAGCCCCACGGCACGTTCTCCCCGCTTGGCCTGCTTGGCTTTTTCCACAAAGTCCAGCACGGCCTGTTCCTGATCATGTCCTCGGCACAGGGCCGCCACCATGGGGTGTTCCGGAGCCACGCTCATAAAGGTGGCTCCAAACAGCGTATCGGCCCGGGTGGTAAAGACTTCAATAAACCCCTCGCCTGAAGCTAGAGGAAACCGAATGGTGCTGCCGAAGCTCTTGCCGATCCAATTGCGCTGCATGGTCAAGACCCGCTCCGGCCATCCGGGAAGCTTATCCAACCACTCCAGGAGCTCTTCCACATAGTCGGTGATCTTAAAAAACCATTGCTCCATTTCCTTTTGCACGACGGGCTGATCACAGCGCCAGCACGCGCCGTCTTCCACCTGTTCGTTGGCCAGCACGGTCTGGCAGGTGTTGCACCAATTCACATAGGATTTTTTCTTGTAGGCCAGTCCGCTTTCATACATTCTGATAAAAAACAGTTGTTCCCATCGATAGTAGGACGGATCACAGGTAGCAAATTCCCGGGACCAGTCGTAGGAAAAGCCCAACTGCTTGAGTTGGCTGCGCATGTAGTCGATGTTTTCGTAAGTCCACTTGGCCGGATGGGTCTTGGCCTTGATAGCCGCATTTTCGGCCGGCATGCCAAAAGCGTCCCATCCCATGGGATGCAGCACGTTATAGCCGCGCATGGAAAGGAACCTGGCCACCACGTCCCCGATGGAATAATTGCGCACATGGCCCATGTGAATGCGGCCTGATGGATACGGAAACATTTCCAAAAGATAGTACTTTTTCTTGGCAGGATCTTCCGAGGCTCGAAAAAGCTGTTCCCGCTCCCAGTAATCTTGCCATTTTTTTTCAATACTTTTCGGATTGTATCGGCTGTCCATGACCCTCTTCCTCGCATCCGTTTCGACCGGCTCAGGCCGGTAAAGATTTTCCCTGGCAAAGCGCCTGCCTTGTAACACAGGCGTCCATCGTTCGCAATGGAACATCCTTGCGAACCTAGGCGCCCATCCCTGGTCGTGGGAATCCCAAATAGGCCATAGCGGCAACGACGCCCAGAACACGGCGCTGCATGGTATCCTGTGGTGATGTTGCCGAAAAACGCCGACACCAAGGCCTCATGTCGGCCTTGAAAGGGATCTCAAAAGGCCCGAAAAAGAGCGGATGCGGTGCAGCGGAAAAGTCGGCACAAACCCAAAAAAGGCAAAAGGAAGCAGGAAATTGCAGGAAATGTTGGAACAACGGTCCATGTTCTTCGGGCAAACGTCTTTTGGCCGTGCCTTCAAAAAGCGAAGGGGCCACGGGCGGGACGCCATGAACCACCGACGACCCGTGCCCGCTCAGCTCAAAAGCGTCTCATCGCCCGCCACGCGTCGAACCAAGTCGCGATAGTCCTTGGCTCCCGGAGAACCCGGAGCGTATTCGTATATGGTCTTGCCGTAGCCCGGCGCTTCGGACAAACGCACATTGTAGCGAATGGGAGAACACAGCCGACTGTTGTAATGCGTGCTCAACTGGTTGAGAATCTCTTCCGATTGCTTGACCCGCTTGTCCAGAAATGTGGGCACCACGTACTTGAGCGCGAGATCCTTATGATAGTTCTGGACGGAGGCCAGGCTGCGATTGAATTCCAACAGGCCCTGAATGGCCATCACCTCAAGGCTCACCGGAATCAGCACTTCCTGTACATAAAACAACACATTAATGGTCAGGACATCCCAGCCTGGGGACGTGTCCACTATCACGTAATCAAAGCGATCATCAATGGGCGTCAAGGCTTCCGACAAAGTCATTTCTCCACGAAAATCCTTGCGTGCGATAAGCCGTTTGACACCCGCCAAGGAACGACCGCCGGCCAAAAGCCAGAGGCGGTCCCGGGGCTTGGCTAAGCATTCGTCGGAAATGACTTCGCCGGTCATGAGTTCCGTTAATCCCGCTTTGGGTTTCACACCGAGCATATAGGCCGCCTGTCCCTGGGTGTCGGTGTCCACCAAAAGCACTTTAAAGCCAGCCAATGCCAAGCCTGCCGCCAGATTGACCGCCGTGGTCGTTTTACCCACGCCCCCTTTGCTCAAGGACACCGCAATGCGGCGCTTGGGCCATTCCGGGCTCTGAACGAGCTGGGTCGCCTCGTCAGGCTTGGGTGTTTCCGATTCCGCAGCCGCGGGCCGTAGTATGGGAAACCGGTGCCCGCAAAAGACGCATTTCGCGGCCTTCACCTTTTCAGAAAGGCGCGTCTCATCCACCTTGTGCTGTCGATTGCAGCTAGGACATACAATAATCATGGAACGTTTCCCCCCGATGCCGTCTTGGTAGCCCGGTTGGGCTCCTTGGTTTTGAGGCAGACTTCATGAAGCATTTGAAACAGGCGACTCTTCGGTCCCTTGGCGTCCAATTCCTGTAGGGCTGTTTGAAGAGCCGCTTCCACAACCACGGATTTGGAAATTTTTGGCTTGGACTCGCCGTCGAAGGCTTCAAGCAACCCCTGCTGGGCCTTTTCCAGGTGCTGGATGATGAGTTTAGTCAAATAATACGTGACCTTCTTTTTCGGCCGCGTGTCCTTGGGCCGAGTCCGAGCTCCATGGCGCTCTTCGGGTTCAACGGTGGCGCTTCGGTGTTCCAGGCGCCTCAAATAAAAAGCCAGCCGCTCAATGATGTCGTTTTCTTCCGTGGTCACCTGGGGCGCTTCCCCCCTGAGCAAGGCCCCCATGATGTCCATCGGTTCCTCCTTTCGATACGGCGCCACCGAAATACCTCCTGTGCACCCCAACGTTTCGAAACCCAACAAGGATTAGCCCATGTTCGTGCACTCTTGGCGGTTCGAGAGGTCCGCACCGTAAGGGACAGGACCTCATGGCCTTGGGCCTCAGTGCTGTTCAAAAAACCGCTCTCTGGCCCTTTGCACGAAATCCACCATGAAGGTTCGATCGTCTTCGCTGCTTAGATCCAAAGAAAGGCCGTATAAAAAACCGGAATCTTCCAAGGGCGTCACGTGGCGAACAGTACCCTTCGCCTGAAGGCACCTGCCGCCGAAGTGCAGTTCCAAGCCCTCCAGGCTCTGACCCACCTCCGCCACATCGCCGGACTCCGCCAAAAACCCCATACCGCCTTCACTGATATTGGCCACGCGGAAAGAAACGCCGTTGATCAAAAAGGTGACTGGTGTTTGTTCGTTCACGGGAACGCGAAAGGTTTTTCGCACGACCGCCTGATCGTCAAAAACCCCTGTCAGTTCCAACGTTTCTTCCAGATCCTTAAGTTCTTCCAGGAGATTTTCTTTGTTCGTCATCGATGGTTCCTCCATGCCCAGGTCGCCATGCCTTGCGCCGTACCAACCACTGTATTCATCGGCATGTTTGTACGCGGCCTTGAATATTTTTGCCATCGCAGCCGGCCCCACATAATGACCCCGAAGGACGATCTTTCCTGCCGCTTCGTTTCATCATGACCCATACTGCGCGGGTCTCCATGAACGGGCCTTCAAACCGGTGCTGGAATATGACAAGGGGGGCGCTGCCCCTTGATCGATAAGATTTAGGGCTTTCGCCATAATAAAACGGCACTCTCTTAGCCATCGCTGGGCCTTTGCAAAACACGATCGGTCGGGCTCGGCGAAAGGGCCTCGGACCGCTTTGTCCTGATGGCTTCGCACCGTTTCTTGAAAAAGCGCCCTCGGCAGCTTATCATCAAGGGGTGTCGCGACATGAAACCGATCATACAGACAACGCGTAAGGTTAGGGGCTCTATGAGTGACCAGTGTCAAAAGTTTCCCGATCAAGAAGAACTGGAAAGAGAACTCAGCGAATTCCTTTCCAAAAAATATGGACGTCCGGTCCGGGTTATTTCACCTTTGATGGTGGCCCAGCCCAAGGGAGCCGAATCCAAGAAGTCACCCTCGGACTCCGTGCGCAAGATCCAGTTTGACATGAAACCCGAGGAGTTGGAAGCCTACCTGGACCAATATGTGGTTAAGCAAGACCAGGCCAAGGCCATTCTGGCGACCAAGATCTGTACCCACTATCATCGCATCAAGTGGCGCATGGAACGAGGCGACCGTCACGCCCAATCCATCGGGCGCATTAAGAACAACATTATCTTGATGGGACCCACCGGGGTGGGCAAGACCTACCTTGTCAAGCTCATCGCCCAAAAGATCGGCGTTCCCTTCGTCAAGGGAGACGCCACCAAGTTCAGTGAAACGGGATATGTGGGCGGGGATGTGGAAGATCTGGTGCGAGACCTGGTGCGAGCCGCCGATGACGACGTGGAACTGGCCCAATACGGCATCATTTACATCGATGAGATTGACAAAATCGCCTCTTCGTCGCACCTCATCGGGCCTGACGTGTCGCGAACCGGTGTGCAGCGCGCCTTGCTCAAACCCATGGAAGAAACGGACGTGGATTTGCGCGTGCCCCACGATCCCGTCTCGCAACTGCAGGCCATCGAACAATACCGCCGAACCGGCAAGCGGGATAAACAAACGATCAATACCAAAAACATTCTGTTCATCGTCAGCGGCGCCTTCAACGGTCTCGCCGACATCGTCAAAAAGCGCATTCAGCAACAGGGTGTGGGGTTCAAGGCGGCTGTTCATAGCCGCACAGACGACCACAAGTTCCTGCAGTACGTCAAGGCCGAAGATCTCATGCAATACGGATTTGAAAGCGAGTTTGTGGGGCGCCTTCCCGTCATCGCCGTCCTGGAACCTTTGGAAGTGGAGGATCTCTACCACATTCTCAAGAATCCCAACAGCCCGGTGATTCAAGCCAAGAAAGAGGATTTTCGGTGCTACGGCATCGACCTCAAGTTTCAAGATGAAGCCCTGTGGACCCTGGCGCAAATGGCCTATGAGGAAAAGACGGGGGCACGTGGATTGGTCCGTGTCATCGAACGGGTGCTCATGGGATTTGAAAAACGCTTACCTTCCACCTCCATTCGGCATCTGGTGGTGACCAAAGAGCTGGTCCTGCACCCACACGAAACCCTGGAGGCCCTTCTCAAGGATCCGGAATCGCCGCAGCAACGGGAACTCTACGATCGCATGGTTCGTGAAGAAAAGGACGCCGTGCGCCAGCAGGTGCTCAGGAAAAAGAAACACTACGTGCACAACTACCCCTTTGTGTTTACGCCGGGACGTCTGGAACTCCTGGTGGAACAGCATGTCAAGACCGGGGAGCCCATCGAAGGATTGTTTGACGTCTTGATCACGCTCTACAACCAGATCAAGGTCTTTGAAGAAGAATTCCACGAACAGCACGGATTTAAAATCCATTTTGACGACCATGCCATCACGGGCATCATGTTCAAGGCCTTGGCGGAAGACAAAACGGCCACGGCTGTGTGCCGGGACATTTCGCGGGACTACGATTATGCGTTTCGGCTGGTGGCCGAAAGGAGTGGGCAGATTCAGTTCATTTTGCCCAAAGGCGCCGTGGACACTCCGGAAGCCTACCTGGATGAGCTCATACGAGACACATACCGCAAGCA
This sequence comes from Desulfosoma sp., assembly GCF_052743555.1. Classification (NCBI taxonomy): domain Bacteria; kingdom Pseudomonadati; phylum Thermodesulfobacteriota; class Syntrophobacteria; order Syntrophobacterales; family Syntrophobacteraceae; genus Desulfosoma; species Desulfosoma sp. The sequence goes on along the minus strand of NZ_JBRAHS010000002.1, from coordinate 55,692 downwards.
CCCTTTGTCCTCGGAGGCTGTGCCCCCGCAGAAAGGATCACCGGCATGATCGGCATCTCCAAACTCTACTGCGGCACCGTGGAACCCTCGGACGCTCTGCGCTACGGTCGCCGCAGCGGAAAACTTCCTTCCCATCTTTTACAATTTTCCCTGGACAAGAAACCCGTCGTGGTTTGGAACATGACCCGTCGGTGTAACCTCAAATGCGTCCACTGCTACGCTCAGGCCCTGGATCGGTCTTTTCCCGATGAGCTGACCACGGCCGAAGGAAAGCTTTTGCTGGACGACTTGGCGGCCTTTGGGTGCCCTGTGGTCCTGTTCTCAGGCGGAGAACCGCTCATGAGACCGGACCTCGTGGAGTTGGCGGCCTATGCCGTACAAAAAGGGATGCGCGCCGTCATCTCCACCAACGGCACCCTGATTACACCCCGCATGGCTCAAGAATTGAAATGCATTGGGCTTTCCTACGTGGGCATCAGCCTGGACGGCATGGAATCGGTCAACGACCGGTTTCGAGGGGTCAAGGGCGCGTTTCACAAAGCCTTGGATGGCATTGCGGCATGCCGGGAAGCGGGGATCAAGGTGGGATTGCGTTTCACCATGAATCGGCGAAATGCGGCGGAAATTCCTGCCATCTTTGATCTTCTGGAATCCCAAGATATTCCCAGGGTCTGCTTTTATCATCTGGTCTATGCCGGCCGCGGCTCTAAGCTCATGGAAGACGATCTTTCCCATGAAGAAACGCGCCGCGCGGTGGATCTCATCATTGACCGCACGGCCGATCTGCATCGGCGCGGAAAACCCAAGGAAGTGCTTACAGTGGACAACCACGCCGACGGCCCTTATGTGTACCTGCGCCTGCTACGCGAAGGGTCACCTCGAGCACCGGATGTGCTCACACTTCTGGAAATGAACGAAGGGAACAATTCCGGCCGCGGTATCGGGTGTGTGAGCTGGAACGGGGAGGTCCATGCGGATCAGTTCTGGCGGCATTATTCCTTTGGCAATGTGCGACAGCGGCCCTTCAGCGCCATTTGGACCGATCTGTCCAATCCCCTCATGGCTCGGCTCAAAGAAAAAAAACGCTACGTCACCGGACGGTGCGCTCAATGCCGATGGTTGTCCGTATGCGGCGGCAATTTTCGCGTGCGCGCCGAAGCGGCCACAGGGGATCTTTGGGCTCCGGATCCCGCCTGCTATCTGACGGACGAAGAAATCGGCCTGGCATCCGCTTGAGGCAAGGGGGTTGCACACATGTGGTTTCCGGAATACCGACCGAGGCGGCTGAGACGCACGGAAAACTTGCGGCGTTTGGTTCGGGAAACGCGGCTGAGCCCGGACCTGTTCATTTATCCATTGTTCGTGCGCAGCGGCCGGGGTCTTCGACAGGCCGTGCCGTCCATGCCCGGGGTCTTTCAATGGTCGCGGGACACAGTGGTTCAGGAGGCCAAAGAGGTTCACGGGCTGGGCATTCCCGCCGTGATCCTTTTTGGATTGCCGGAACAGAAGGACGAGACAGGATCCGAAGCCTATGCCCCCAACGGCGTGGTGCAGGAAGCGGTGCGAGCCATCAAAGACGCCTGTCCGGATCTGGTGGTCGTCACCGATGTGTGCCTTTGTGAATACACAAGCCACGGCCATTGCGGTGTGCTGCACGGTCAAGAAGTGGACAACGACCCCACGCTCGGCCTTCTCGCCCGTATCGCCGTCTCCCATGCGCAGGCCGGAGCCGACATGGTGGCCCCATCGGACATGATGGACGGCCGCGTGGGAGCCATTCGGGAAAGCCTGGATGAGGAAGGTTTTCACCACACGGCCATCATGGCCTATTCGGCCAAGTACTGTTCCGCCTTTTATGGCCCGTTTCGAGAGGCGGCCGATTCGGCGCCCCAATTCGGCGATCGGCGCTCCTACCAGATGGATCCACCCAACGCTCGCGAAGCGCTTCGGGAAATCCATCTGGACATCGAGGAAGGAGCCGACATCGTCATGGTCAAACCAGCCTTGGCTTATCTGGACATCATTCGGCGGGTGAAGGAGGAGTTCGACTGGCCCGTGGCCGCCTATAACGTGAGTGGGGAATATTCCATGATCAAGGCCGCCGCTGCTAACGGCTGGCTGGACGAAGGACGAGTCATGCTGGAGGTGCTCACTGCCATTCACAGGGCCGGAGCGGACCAGATCATCACCTATTTCGCCAAAGATGCCGCCAGACTGTTGGCCTCCTAAGAAAGGGCTTTTCATGGATCGCTCTTCAGCTCATGCCCCCTCCAGCGCACCTCATGGCACCACACCTCCTCACGCAAAAGGCCATGCATGGACTCTGCGCCTCGTGGCCTGGGAAGTGACCCGCAGCTGCAACCTTTCTTGTGTGCACTGCCGCGCCGCGGCCATGGACAGGCCCTATGCCGATGAACTCACCACGGAAGAAGGACTTCGCCTTTTGGAGGCCATCGCCACCTTGGGGTCGCCCATTGTCATTCTTACCGGCGGCGAACCCCTGCTCCGGCCGGATATCTTTGACCTGGCCGCCCATGGGCACGCCAAGGGTCTGCGCATGACCATGGCCCTCAACGGCACACTGGTGACCCTTGAGGCGGCCCGCCGCATGAAAGAGGTGGGGATTCAGCGAATCAGCATCAGCCTGGATGGGGCGAATGCGGCCAGCCACGACGCCTTTCGCCAAGTCCCGGGGGCTTTTGAAGGTGCCTTGATGGGAATCCGCCATGCCAAGGCAGCGGATCTTCCCTTTCAGATCAACACCACCATCACGGCATCCAACCTCAAAGAACTGCCCCGCATTCAGGAACTGGCCGTGAAACTCGGTGCCATGGCGCATCACATCTTTCTTCTCGTTCCCGTGGGGCGCGGAAAAACCCTGCAAGAACAATCCATCAATGCGGAACAATATGAACAAACACTGCACTGGTTCTACGAACAACGCGACAAGGTGCCCTTGCAGCTCAAGGCCACCTGCGCCCCCCACTACTACCGTATTCTTCGACAACGGGCTCGTCAGGAAGGCCGCTCCGTGGATAGGCAGACCTTCGGCCTGGACGCCATGACGCGCGGCTGCTTGGGCGGCACGGGCTTTTGCTTCATATCCCACGTGGGGGACGTTCAACCCTGCGGGTATTTGGAAGTGAACTGCGGCAATGTTCGGGAGGAAAGCTTTCCGAAAATCTGGGAAAATTCCAAGGTGTTTCAGCGGCTTCGCAACTTCAGGGCCTTGGAAGGAAAATGCGGTCGCTGTGAATATGTGCGCGTGTGCGGTGGCTGTCGAGCTCGAGCCTATGAAGCCACCGGCGACTACATGGCCGAAGAGCCCCTCTGCCTTTACAAACCCAAAGCGCCGATTCCGAACACCGCTGGAAGCCGAGAGCGCGCGTGTGAAAAGGCCGACGATTCTTACTGATGCACCACAACCACTTGAACCTCAAGGCGGTCTTCTGGGCGAAGGTCCGTTTGGACTTTTAAGGCCGTGAGCTTTCGAGTTCCCAGTGGCACGGCCTCCAACTTGGCCGCCACATCCAACACATACGCGGATAAACCCTCCTGAGGCTTTGCCGTCACCTCCAAGAGTTGCGCGTCGTAATCCAACTTGGTGATGCGAAAAGCCGTCCCGCCATGGTGCACCACCAGCACGCGGCCCACGCGGATCTCCGGGGTTCCTGAGGTTTTTCCCACCAAAAGGCTTGTGGGGCGAATCCCAATGGGGCCCTCCACCATGCCTCGCACGGAAAGGAGCACCTCAGGCTTTTGGGGGTGATCGGTCAGCAGACGCACATACCCGGAATAACTCCCCTGTTCGGCCAGATTTTCAAGGACCACTCGGTACCGCTTGCCCTCCGCCAGGGTTTCCACTCGAGTGCGCACTACCTTTTCCAAGCCGTTTTCCACACGCACGATGTGCATCGGGCCCTTTGAACTCTCCAGTTCCACTGCCTGAGGCTTGATCTGCGCCGCCGGCCCTCGAAACACCACTGTATCCCCAGGGCGCACATCGATCAAAGGAACCACCTTGGCGCTCAAGGCAAGAGAAACCCTCGGGTTTTGGGGATCGTTACAATACACCGTAGCACCCTTGGTGACCTTTCCCCGATATCCCGCAAGATTGACCGATAATGTGATTTTTCCCTCTCCACCTGGAGGGATCAGCCGGTCGAAACGGGCCACGCTGCAGCCTCACCCCGGGAGAACCTGTTCGATGGTCAAAGGCGCCGAGCCGGTGTTGCGCACCACAAAGTCGTGAGAGATAGCGCCGTTTTCCATCACATCACCGGCATCCGCCACTGGATTTTCAACGGCGATTCGAGGACCATACTGTTCCTTGGCGGCCTCGGCCGCCAAAGGACCGGAAGCGGCCGACGCCGTGACGGCTTGCCACATCAGAAAAACGGCGGCCAGAATCCACCCACGGCATTTTATTGAAAAAAACCGCGCTGCCAGACGCCCCTGGCCGCCCAGGCCCGCCTTACCACACCTTCGGCCATTTCCCGTGGGTTCAGCCGCCTTGTGCACGATGCCCGAGCGTTGTGTTTTCATGACTTCCTTTCCCTTAAGACACCCCGGACTCGGCGCTGTTTTTTCCCGAAGATTCTTCCAGGAGCTTCTTCAAGGGCACCACCTCAATGCCTTCCTTGGCAAAGCTGTCCGCCTCCTCCTGCAACACCCTTAAAGTGACGGGATGTGGATGGCCGATGGCCACGGCCTGCCCTTGCAGCTTGGCGCGTCGAATGAGTTCGGCAATCTGGCGGCGCACAAAGCCCTCCGTCGGTTCATGATCCAGAAAAATATCCCGCTGGGTGCAGGGAATCCCCAGCTCTCGAGCCACCGATAAGGCCGCGCTGCGCCCGCTGGTGTAACTGTCCAGAAAGTAAAAATCCTTGGACTTCAAATGCTGCAGCACAATCCTCATGGCCTCGAGGTCCTCGGTGAACTTGGACCCCATGTGATTGTTGACGCCGCGTGCATAGGGATTTTCCCTCAAGGCCTTGTCAATTTCGGCCACCATTTGCTGCGGCGTCATGCCCACCAGCAAAGCGCCTGGACCCGGGTTCGTCTTGGGATAGTCCTGCGGTTCCATGGGCATGTGCAGCAAAACCTCGTGCCCATGGGCCGCCGCCAAAGCCGCCACTTCCCGAGTGTGCGGCAAATGGGGCAGAACGGAAAACGTCACGGGCAAAGACAGGTCAATGAATTTGCGAGCCATGGCCAGATCATAGCCGAAATCGTCAATGACTAAAGCCACGCGGCCTATGGGAGGCTTTCTCGGAACAGTGGGAGGTATCACAGGGCCGGGGGGCGCTTTCGGCACCGACGCCGCCGCTGTAGTCTCCTGCACCCTGCCATTGGGTCGAGCGGTCTGAGAAGCCTCTTCCTGGAGAGGCCGCTCCCGCATGGCGGGCTTTTTCTCCTGCGGGGTCGGCCCCTGAGAAGAGGGAAGGGAAATCGCCGCCGTTCGAGTTTCCTTGCTGCTCTTGGCGGACCGGTGAAAAGGATTGCCCTTGGTCCACAACACAAGGGTGACCAGAAGAAACAAGGCCACGATCCATACGGTCAAAAGGGGAACAGAGACGCTTTCTTTCCCCGGCTTTCGAGCGGACGATGCAGAGGCGCCCGTGCGCGGCCTTCGCCTCGATCCGATTCTCGTGCGAGGCCCCGTTGTGGATCGCCGCTTTCCCTGGGTTGCCGTCATGAGGATGCCGCTCCTTGGACGCTATTTGTAGCGCGTCTCGGCCATGATGCGGTAACTTTTCAGCAACTCCAAGGCATGGCGCACCTGATTGTCCCCCTCCAGCCATTTTTCCGTCTCCGTCGGCTGCATCTCCGGCGCCCCCTTGTCTTGATCTTCACCCTTTCCCGGCGCTTCCATGTGGCGAGGAAGATCCTTTTCTCGAAGCCGTCGGGCCGCCTCTTCGTTGCCGTTTTCCGCATTGGGCATTATGCGTTTGACCACAATGTCCGGGATGATGCCCTTGGCCTGAATGGATCGTCCATTGGGCGTGTAATACAAGGACGTGGTCAATCGCACCGCCGATCCATCGTTGAGCGGGATCACGGTCTGCACAGAACCTTTGCCAAAGGTCGGCTCACCCACCACCACCGCTCGGCGATGATCCTGCAGCGCACCCGCAACGATTTCCGACGCGCTGGCACTGCCGCCGTTCACCAAAACCACAATGGGATAGGCGTGAGGCACGGTGTTCTTAGTGGCTTCAAAGCGCATTTGCTGATTTTTATGACGACCGCCCGTGTAGACGATAAGGCCCGAGTCCAAGAACTCATCCGCCACGGCCACGGCCTGATCCAGCAAGCCCCCGGGATTGTTGCGCAGATCCAAGATTAAACCCTGCAAGGGTCTTTCCTCGGTTTCCAGCTTCTCCAACACCTTGCGCAAATCCCGCCCCGTGCCGCTTTGAAAACTGGAAATGCGCACATACCCGTAACCCTTTTCCAAATATCGGGTTCGAACACTCTGCACCGAAATGATGTCCCGCGTCAGCTCAAATTCCAGCGGCTTGCGCTGCCCTTCGCGCATGATCGTGAGCCTGACCTTTGTGCCCTTGGGACCCCGCATCTTTTGCACGGCTTCCATGAGACTCATTTCCTGGGTGGGCGCGCCATCGATTTTGATGATCTGATCGTTGGCCTGAATGCCGGCTTTGTCCGCCGGCGTTCCTTCTAGTGGCGCCACCACCGTCAGCACACCATTGCGAACGGTGATTTCAATGCCAATGCCGCCGAACTTGCCCTTGGTTTCAATTTCCAACTCCTTGTAGTCCTCCGGGCGCAGAAAGGACGAGTGGGGATCCAGTTCCCGCAACATGCCACTGATGGCCCCGTAGATGAGCTTCTGGGAGTCCACCTCTTCCACATAATGATCCTGCACCAGGTTCATGACATCGCTAAAGAGCCGAAGCTGCTCGTAAACACCCTTTTCAGCCCCCGTCGCCATGGCCCTCAACGCCATCCATCCCGCCAAGGCCACACACACGCTCATGATGACCAACTGCGCTTTTCTGCTCCCTTTTCGCATGGCTTATTCCTTCCGGCTCTCCAAATGTGATCGAGACCACCGCTCACGAGGGCCTATCAGGGCTTCTCCTCAGCCTCTGTCATTATAAAAGAAGACGGCGGATGAAGAACGTTTTTTTAGCATTGCCTATCCATTTGATATCGCTTAGAGAACGTGCTCTTCTTAGGAGATTGCTTCTCTCCTGTCAAGACGCTATAAAGATGTGCCGAGCAACGGCAGCATGGGGCATCGAAAAAAAAGAGGAGAGCTCATGGCGGAAATCAAGAGCACATTGGATATCGTTTTGGAAAAGACCAAGCATCTGGTGCTCACCCCTGAAGAACGACGCGCCATGGAGCGACGGGAACATTTGGAAAAGGTTCCCGGCATGGTGCAGCGATTTATGGATGGGACCTGGACTCTGGACCAGATGGTGGAATCCTGGAAAAACATGCCCGAGCAATACCAGGAAGAGGCGCGCCGAAGCATGATTCAAAGGCTTTTGGGCTTCTTGAACGAGGAAGCATCCCTGGAAAAATTCCTTTCCGCCTTCCATGCCTTGGCGTCTGCGGCGGACGCCCCCTTTGTGGACCGGCTGGCGCGTCTCGCCGCCGAAAATGCCGATGCCGACCGCTCATGGGACACACGACGCCATCGCCTACTGGCCCAGCTGGCCGAAAAAGGTGTTCGAGGTGACGCCGTGCACGTGACCCCCGCCCTGGATCTCCAATGGCAGGAATCCCTCCACGCTGCGGCCCACACCCTGCAAACCCTCAAGGCCCAGTGGCTCGCCGCCCTTGCCGAAACCGGTCCTGTTGCGCCTTAGAGGTCCTGGGGCCTGTCGTGGTTGCCGCTTTGCAAGGGGCAAGCCCCGCGCACGTCATGCCTTGGAACTTTTTGGTCACTGCGGGCAAGCGGTCCCTTTGATTTTCGGGGCCTTGACGTTTCTTGAAAGGCAACGAGACGGTGTCACTGCGGCCATGACGGCGACGCCTGAGGGCCGAAAAAGTATTGGCGAATGAGATAAAAATTCTCTTTCACGGCGCCGCGGCCTTCCAACACGGGTCCATGCCCCGGGCATAAGACCAGGGTCTCCAATGCCATGAGCTTTTCCAGGCTGCGGGCCAGCAAACCCGCATGCCCGCCGGGCAGGTCTACGCGCCCCACGCTCTGATAGAACACCACATCCCCGGAAAAGAGCACCCCCGGTTTCTGCCAAAAAAAACAGACCGACCCCGGCGCGTGCCCCGGCGTTTCCAGCACCTGCAAGACTTCTGCACCCAATTCCAACCGACCCTCCTTGACGAAAAAGTCCACAGGAAAGTCGGGCATCCTTTGCCCCGTCATTTGCTCCCACTGGGCTTGAAAGCTCCCCAGGAAGGCCAAGGCCTCTTCATGCAGGGCGATGAGCGCGCCCAATTCCTTGAGTTTCAGTAACCCTTCACAATGATCGGGATGGGGATGCGTGGCCAGTGCGACGTGAATGTCTTCGAGGCTGAATCCGTCCCGAACCATGCGGGCTTCCAAGTGATGCAACAGGTGGGCGTGCCCGGGATCAATGAGTATTCTTACGGGCCCGTCAATCAGGAAGCTGTTGCAGTTGTTTTCCGTGTAGCTGTCCCAAGGATAGATGTACAAGTTCTTCGGCAAAGACATGCGACGTTGACCCTCCGGTTTCCTTTTCCACGTTCAAACATTCGGCCGCTCCAAGGGCCGATCCCACCGGTTTTTTCTAGGAGGCCGTCCGAGGATGGCTTTTGGGGGCCGTTTTCGTTGCCTTCTGTAAGAGCGCCGCAAGGCGCGATCAGGCATCGCGGCGTGCGCCGCTCCTCCACAAGGTGTTCTCAGCCACGCTCCTAGACTCCGGACGCGTGCCGACGCCCTTCGCGGCCGGGCCATCGGCTGGAGTGGGCATGCCATCGAAAGGCATCGCGAAGGCACACACGCAGGTTGCTGTAGATTCCTCTTCGGCTGTTGATGAGATAAATGCTGTGGCCGATATGAAACAGCTCGTGCACCAGCCGAGACACATCCCGGTCCTCTGAAGCCTCACCGAAATCGGTGAGGGCTTCCTGGAACAAAACAGCGATCTTATCGCGCATGCGCAGTTCAGTGTCCACCAGAAACACGGCCACATCCGGCTGCAGGTCTTTCCATCGGTTCAGGAAGGCCTTCACGGCCGGCATCTCCACACCCCGCGGCGGAGACGACTTGACTTCCACGACCACCAGGCGCTGATTCAAAAGAGCGATCACGTCGTAGTCCCCTCCATGCCGCGTGCGATCCAGACGCACGTTGAACAGGGCGGGGGCCAGGAATTCCCTCTGAAAGATCTGCCACACAAACCATTCCAGGGTCGGGCCGAAACTGGGCACCGGAGGTTGAAGCCACTGCCAGCGCCACTGAGCGTCCACGCGAACAAGGCCCATCTGTTCCAGTTCCCTCAGGTAACGGCGCACTGTCGTGAGGGAACAATAGCGCATGAGGGGTTCCAAGGAGTTTTCCGGCGACGTGCGGATGAGATCCCGAAGAAACAAGCGAAAGGAATAACGGCGCAACAGTGCATAAAACCGGTCCACCGCTTCTTGGGGTGCCTGGGGCGGCACCATCACCTGAGAGGTGTCCCCATGCGTCACCACGGGAAGTCCCCTCTGGCTCAAAGCCCTCTCCACAGGGTGCACCCACCCGGCCTGGGACGCCTTAAGAGCCCAGAGCTCGTGCTGCAATCGATCCAGCCGCTCGGTCAGCTCGCGAATGGCTTCCCACTCCTTGTCCCCCATTACGATGCCACCTCGGTGAGGCACGCATTCACAGGCTTGTCGAAATGGACGCGGATTTCGTAGAAGCCTTCCATGTACGAACTATCCACAAGATATCCCAACCGTTGAAAGATGCCAAAGACCCTTTCGTTGCCCGGTCGAATGTAGGCCCGAAACTGGCGGATACCGCTTTTGACGGCGATTTCTGAAAGGTATTGAATCATAAACGAGGCGATGCCTCGCCGGCCATAGTCAGGATGCACGGCAAAATCCACTTCTGCTCCCGGAGACTCTTCGTCGGCGATGAACCGACCCACGGCGACGATTCTCTGCTCGTCCATGTGGCCCACCGCACCCACCAGGGTCATTTCCTTGTCATAGTCGATATTCACCAAGCGATGAATGTCCACCTGAGGATACACTCTCATGGTGGAGAGAAACCGAATATAGGCTTCGTCCTTGGGTAAAGAATAGAAAAACTCCCGCAGCATCCGCTCGTCCGTCGGCTTTGCCGGCCGGAAAAAGACCTCTGTGGTCTCGTCAAAGATCTGGGTGATTTCCAACTCCTCAGGATAAATCGCCTTGGCGGCTCGAATGGCGAACTGTTCTCTTTTCAGCAACTGAATGCGGTAGGCATGGCGTGTCAGTTCTTCGCGAAAATCCGGATGGGCGATCCCAATCAAAGCCAAAGCCCTTTCTCGAAGGCTCTTGCCCTGGAGCTGGGCGATACCATATTCGGTCACCACCAATTGCACACCACCTCGAGTGGTCACCACGCCACCGCCGAGGGTAAGGGTCGGCACGATGCGGGAACGACCGTCTTCCGTCAAGGATGTGAGCACCGTGATGATCTTGCCTCCCCTGGAATTTCGGGCTCCCCTCAGAAAATCCACAGCCCCCCCCACGCCGCTGTAGATCTGATAGCCCATGGAATCCGAACACACTTGGCCGGTCAGATCGACTTCCAGGGCGGAATTGACACACACCATCTTTTCGTTTTGGGAAATGACCAGGTAGTTGTTGGTGTATTCCACAGGATGCAGCGCCACCATGGGATTGTTGTGGACGAAGTCAAAGAGGGCTCGCGTGCCGATGCAAAAGCTGGCGATAATCTTTCCCGGGTGCAGCGTCTTTTTGGCGTTGGTGATGACCCCTTTTTCCACCAGATGCAGGTAGGCATCGGTGAGCATGTCCGTATGAACGCCGAGGTCTGTCTTGTCTTCCAGGGCGTAAAGAACGGCGCTGGGAATGGAGCCTACGCCGACACGGATTGTGGAGCCGTCTTCGATGAGTTTGGCCGCTTGCATACCGATAGCCGAAGCCTCAGGGGTGATGGAAGATGGAGGCATTTCCAGCAACGGCTCATCCCATGGAATCAGCACATCAATCTCATCCACAGAAATGAATGAATCGCCCAAGGTGCGTGGCATGAGGCTATTGACTTGCGCGATGACCATCTTGGCGTTTTCTGCAGCCGCCTTCACGATGTCCACGGAAATACCCAGTGAACAGAAACCATGCTTGTCCGGGGGAGACACCTGAATGAGGGCCACATCAATGGGAAGTGCTCCACTGCGAAACAATTCCGGGACATCCCCCAGATTGATGGGCGTGTAGTCGGCGCGCCCTTCCGCCACGGCCTTACGGGAAGCGGCCGCCACAAAGAACGATTTCAGACGGCACTTGTCGTGGTAGCTTTCTTCCAGGAAGGTGTGGGTACCCAAACTGAGAATATGAAGAACTTCAATGTCCGCCAGTTTGGGCAAGGTTTCCTCCAAAGCCCGAACAAGGTGCTGCGGTTCCCCGCAGGCCGACCCAATGAAAATTCTTTGACCTCTTTTTAGGGCTCGAAAAGCCTGGCGCGTGTCGTTGACCTTCTTCGGCCATCGTTCCCGCCAATCCTTGGCGCCCGAATCCACCATATGGTTCAGTGTGTCGTTCATGGGCTTTATTTCCTCACATCTGCCGACGGTCTTCGCCGTATTCGCCGCTGCCAATAAAGGAAAACAGCGACCAGCATCATCGCCGTGCACAAAACCTGTCCCATGGTCCATTGCCTCCACACAAAACCCAGGTTTTCATCGGGTTCACGGAAAAACTCCAGAAAAAATCGAATGGCTCCGTAAAAAAAGAGAAAAGCCGTCAGAACCACCCCGTTTTCTCGAGGGCGGCGGGACATCCACCATAGAATGGCGAAAAGGACCACCCCTTCGCCCAAAGCTTCATAGATTTGGGAGGGATGCCGAGGGAAGGGGCCGCCGTCGGGAAAGATCATGGCCCAGGGCACAGTGCTCGGCCTGCCATACAATTCTCCGTTGATGAAGTTGCCCAGACGCCCCAATCCCAGCCCGATGGGGGCCGTCACGGCTACGCAGTCCGCCAGACCCCAAAAGGGTAGCTCTGTACGCCGGCAAAAGATCCATCCCGCAACAACGCTGCCTATAAACCCGCCGTGAAAGGACATGCCGCCGTGCCATGTGGCGATGATTTCTAGGGGATTTCTCAAATAAAAGGACCAGTTGTCGTACTGATAAAAGACCAGAAAGCCCAATCGGGCTCCCAGCACCAAGCCCACGGCCAGGTAAAGAATCAGATCCTGCATCCGTTCCGACGTCAGTCCGATATCCCTGGCTTTTGGCAGCCTTGGTGCCAAATAATACGTGCTCAGGAACCCCAGCACATACATCAACCCGTACCAGCGCACGCTGATGGGCCCGATAGTGATGATTTCAGGACGGATCTGCGGATAGGGAATCATGATGCATCTTCCTTTCTTTCAGGGCCATATAAACACAGGGGTGCTGTGGGCGTCAACGCCGCTTGGCCTTTTCTACAGCGCGCTCTGCTGGTTCACTCGGGCACGTGCGTTGACACTCGAGGGGCACTGTGGCATAGAGTCAACGCTGTTCAAGCGGTTTTTTCAAGGGGTGAAGACCGCGACACTTTCGGATTGGCGCTGGATTGAAGCACACGCCGGCGGGATGACGCACGGTGGGTTTGAGTCCCAACAAGGCACACGAGAACGTGAAAGAAAAGTTCGGCTTTTGGATGGACGGGGCTGAGCAATGGGCCGAGTCGCGGATGGCCGTTGTGGATCCGGCTTCGGAAGAGCCAATAGCCGTTGTGCCCGTCTGCGACGCCGCCTGCGTGGATCGAGCCGTCCTTGGGGCAACGAAAGCCCAGAAGCTCTGGAAAGAGACGGCGCCGCAACATCGGCGCGATGTGCTTCGATCCCTGGCCGAAAGCGTTCGAGTTCACCGGGAATCCTTGGCACACCTGGTCAGCCGGGAAACCGGCAAGCCGAAGCAGGCGGCTACGGCGGAAGTGGACAACACGGCGCAATTGATCGACTATTTTGCCGAAGAAGGCTATCGATTGTCAGGACTTATTCCCCGACTGGGGGATCCCCAAAGACACACCTTGGTCGTCAGAGAACCTTTGGGCGTGGTGGGCGCCATCACACCCTTCAACTACCCCCTGAGCACTTTAGCGTGCAAAGTGGCACCAGCCCTGGCCGTAGGCTGCGCCGTGGTGGCCAAACCCGATGAACACACGCCCCTGTCCACTCTGGCCCTGGCGAGACTTTTCTCCGAGGCCGGCCTGCCTTCAGGCCTGCTGCAGGTGGTGACCGGGCCCGGGCCCGTCACCGGAGCCGCTCTGGTGGATCACCCCGATGTGCGAGGCATCACCTTCACCGGCAGTACGGAAGTGGGCAAGGAGATTCAAAGGCGGGCCGCCGGCGGCGTCAAACGCCTCATTCTGGAGCTGGGCGGCTCGTGCCCGGCCATCGTGTGCCACGATGCGGACTGGCGCAGGTATCTGTCCCATATGGTCGCTCAAGCCTACAAGAACTCTGGGCAGTACTGCTACCGCATCACCCGTTTCTATGTGGCTCGAACTTTGTGGAAGCCTTTTTTCGATGAGTTTACCACGCGGGTGATGCGCCTTCGCGTCGGCCATCCCGCCGACCCGAAAACCGAACTGGGGCCGCTCAACCATGAAGGCATTCGCCGGCGCGTGAGCGAACAAGTTTCCCGGCTGCAGCAGGCAGGGGCTACCGTGCTTCAGGCCCCGTTGCGGCAAGAACTGCGCCAAGGATTTTATTTTCCGCCAACCGTCGTGACAGGCGTGGAGCCTCATGCAAGCCCGCTTCACGAAGAAATCTTCGGCCCCGTGACTTTTCTCATCCCTTTTGACGACGAAGTCGAAGCGGTCGCCAAGGCCAATGGGTCTCCCTACGGCTTGGCGGCTTATGTGTTCACCCAAAACCTGGCCAAAGGGCTGCGCCTGGCTCACAGCCTGGAAGCCGGCAGCGTGTGGATCAACGGTGTGCACCAGGCCTTGCCGGAAGCCCCCTTTGGAGGCATGAAGGAAAGCGGGCTGGGTCGTGAAAAATCGCGCTTTGGCGTGGAAGCCTTTACGGAATTGAAAACCATTTACCTCGATTACAGTTAGAGGGGCGAAACATGGTTCCCATCGTCTGTGTTGTTGGAGCCTCCAATGTAGGAAAAACCACCTTCCTGGAAAAACTCATTCCCGCTCTCACACGGCGCGGGTATCTTGTCGGGACGGTCAAGCACGACGTGCATGGCTTCGACATGGACCGGGAAGGCAAGGACACGTGGCGGCACGCTCGAGCGGGCGCTCAAACCATTGCTATTTCCTCCCCTGAGCGGGTCGCCTCCATTCGCACCGTCCCGCACGAACTGCCTCTGGAGGATGTGGTGGCGCGCTATTTCTGGGACGAAGACCTGGTGCTTGCCGAAGGGTTCAAGCGCTCCATTTTCCCAAAGATCGAAGTTTTTCGATCGGCCATCGAGCCACAGCCTTTGTGCTCCTCTGCCGACAACCTCATCGCCTTGGTCACGGACGCGCCGGTAGAAGCGGACGTCCCTCGCTTCGGTTTTGACGACGTCGAAGGTGTCGCCCATTTCCTAGAATCCCGCTACCTCAAAGATCGAAAGCGGCCTCGAGTGCTGGTGCAACTGGACGGTAAAAAGCTGCCTATGAAGGATTTCGTCCAAGACTTCATCGCCGGAGGTCTTTTGGGCATGGTGAGCCAGCTTCGAGGCTGGAAACGCCCGAAGCAGCTGCGCGTCACGATCACCTTGGGAGACGACGTGTGATTGCTGGAGCTGTGCTAGCAGGCGGGGAAAGCCGCCGATTTGGACGCAATAAGGCTCTGGAACTTTTTCAGGGGGTTCGCCTCATCGATCGCGCCGTCACAAACCTCAAGGCTCTATGCGATCCGATCATGGTGGTGGCCAACGACCTCACACCCTACGCGGACCTGGACGTTCTTTTGGTGCGCGACGTGGTGCCTCGCTTCGGACCCCTTGCCGGCATTTTCACCGCTCTGTATTTTTCTCCTCACCCTTGGGTCTTCGTGCGCGCCACAGACATGCCCTTTCTGAACCTCTCTTTGGCACAGGCCATGATTTCCCTGACGCACACGACGCCAGCGGAGGTCATTGTGCTCAAGAAAGGGGAAAACTTCGAACCCCTCATGGCCCTTTACCATGGGCATTGTCTGGCCCATATTCGGCGATGCATTGAAGCGGATCGACGACAGATCATCAGTTTCTACCGAAGCGTTCGGGTTCATGCCGTGGAAGAATCGCAATGGCGCCGCTATGATCCCGAAGGCAGAAGTCTTTGGAACGTCAACACGCCGGAAGATTGGCAGTGCCTGCTGGAGCAGGGCAGCAAGTCTGAGCCGGACCGTTCCGCTGGGAAAGCCCTGGAGACATGACACGCCCCCGTGGAGCCGTACCGCTCAAGGAGGCGGCTGCTTTGGCCGCTCAATGCGTCCGGCCGGCTTCGGCCGAATGGGTGGCCTTGACGGAATCCCTTCACCGCATTCTGGCTCAGGATCTCATCGCTCCTTTCCCCCTGCCCGGTGAAGCGCGATCGCGCATGGACGGCTATGCCGTAAGGGCCGCGGACACCAGGAGGGCCTCGCAAACACAACCCCGAACCGTTCGCTGCCTCGAGCCCACCTTGTCCGCGGGCATGGTGCCTTCCGTGATTGTGGAGCCTGGAACGGCGTGCCGCATTCTTACCGGCGCCGTGTTGCCTCAAGGGGCCGACGCTGTTGTGCCCGACGAGGATGTGCAGAGGGTCGGCGAAACGCTTTACATCCATACGGAACTGCCCCCAGGCCGGTGGGTGACTTCCCAAGGGGAATGGATGCAACCCGGTGCCGTGGTTATTCCATCCGGGCATCTTTTGACCCCGGCACGTCTCGCCGCCGCGGCCGCTTTGGGCTGCAATCGGGTTCCCGTGGTCGTTCGGTGTCGAGTGGCCCTGGTCAGCACAGGAAACGAAATCCAAGAACCTGGAACCCCTCTGGAATCCGCCATGTCCTACGCGGACACGCGATACCTTTTGGCAGCTCTGCTGCTGTGCGCCGGCGCCGTGCCGGTGCATATGGGATGCGTTCCGGACGATGCCGCCCGTATGGCGGCCCTTCTCCATGAGCCGCCTGGGGACGCGGTGATCACCACCGGAGGCACCGGAGGGGGGGATCAGGACTTCATCTTTGACGTCTGGGCCGAACTGGGTATTGTTCCCGTTTTTCAAAGGGTGGCCATGAAACCCGGGGGCGGCGTGGCGTTGGGACACCGAAAGGGCGTGCTGTATTGGGCCTTGCCCGGATCCCCATGGGCCGCCCAGGTGATTTTTCACGAACTTCTCATGCCGATGCTTTCCCGCTGGTATGGCATGAAAGAACCGTGGTTTCCTCCCATGTGGGCCAAGCTCAGCCGCCCTATATCAGGAAAAGGACGCGGGGTGCGAGCGGTGCCGGGGCGCCTCGTGTGCCGTCAGGAGACCCTGTGGTTTGATCCACAACCTCAGGAATCCTCGCTTTCTCTGGCGGCTTTTGCAAAAACCAACGCCTACACTCTGGTCCCTGCACAAGGCAGCACCCTCGAGGCAGAAACCTTGATTTGCGCCCGACACCTCATGGGCAGTGCCCTGGAGTCGGACGCCCAAAACCTTTCTTGCGACGCCTGGCGCCATGTTCGAAAATGACCTTGGCGCGTCGGTTTCAACGTCATTCGCCAAAAGAGTCGCCGTTGCTTTGTGAGCGCGCCCACCTCAGTTTGTCCAAACGCCTTCAAGACTCTAGGGCAACGCCCTTCGCAGTCTGGAGATGCGCCTTTCCCGGCTCGTTGAAGAGCCTGGTTCTGATGTCGGCGCACATGACTCTATTCAAGGACGCCTGGAGCGTGTATAGTGCGGGCTCGATTTCTCAAGCACAAAGGGGATACCATCCATGCTCAAAGGCACATATGTCGAAAAGCAATACTACAAGGTCCTGCAGACCTTTCTCGTTCCAATTCTTGTGCGGTGCAAGCTTCGGCCTAACCAGGTGTCCGCTTTGGGATTTGGTCTGAGCGTTGCGGCAGGCCTGGCGTTTCTCGTGCAGCCCTTTTGGGGCGGGGTTCTCGTACTCCTGGCCGGCCTGGTGGACACTCTGGACGGCAGTCTGGCGCGCAGCACTGGCCAAGCCCGTAACGCCGGCGCCTTTCTGGATTCCGTTTTGGATCGTTATTCGGAGTTTTTTATCTATTTAGGCATCTGGGGTTATTTCTGGCGCAAAGGCGCCTCGGAACCCGTGCTTTCCCTGCTTATGCTCTGCATTCTCTTCGGCTCCCTGATGGTGAGCTATACCCGGGCGCGCGCCGAAGGACTCGGACAAAAATGCCTGGTCGGCCTGCTGCAGCGCGGGGAGCGCGTGATCCTGCTCGGACTCGGCGGTATCGCCAACCCGGCCTTTAACAAGCTCTCCCGCTTGCCTTTCAGCGCCTCCGCCGAAGACGCCTTCCTGATGGTCATTCTCTTTGTTTTGGCTGTCGGCACCAATCTGACCGCCCTATGGCGCTTCTGGCACGTCCTCAAGGCGCTGTACCTGGAATCGGCATCAGAACCCGCACCGGGCATCAAGCCTTGAGCCGCCGCATGTTTATGGCGAAGATTTCAGGCGGCGCCAAAGGCCTTCTCCGGCACATCACAGCGTCGCCGCGATCTAGAGCAGAGGCTCCGGAAGCTTGCGTAAAATGACGCGATCATCTTCACGATAGATCTCAAAGGAATCGCCGACGGAAAAGCCCAGTTGATCAATAAGGAGGGCTTTGTTGAGCGTAATGCTTCCGCTCTGACCAATGGTGCGATGGTTCGTGGTCTTGATGACCACCGACGGCGCCTGGACTTCCGGCTGTTTGGGACGTCGCCGAACCATGGGCTTGGTGATGATTTCAGGTTCCGGCCGTTCCTGAAGCTTCTCTCGAACGCGGGGTTGTGTCACCGGTCGGGCGTTTCGGTGCGGCGCCGGCTCCGAAGCCCGGTTCTTGCCAAAACCCAACTGGGGAATTTCACCCAATTCCATCAGGCCCTTGAGGTACAGATCCTGAACCTCGCTTTTCAAACGAAGCCCAAAGAGCTTTTGCACCGCTTCCAGGGAGCGGCCGTTACGGATTTCATTGACGATCAGTTTCGGATCAATGTTCTTGTACTCGACATCCATAGCGCGTTCCTTTCTGATAAACATCCTTGGTTTCCTTTCCTCACATGAACAGCTTTGAGATCAACCCCCGTATCCTTCTTGAAGACCACACCGCATGAACACACTTCAGCCGTATACGAAGGGAAAAGAATAGGGCGCGTCGGCACATCCCCTTGTCATGATGCGCTTTGCCCTTGTGCGGCGCCTTTGATGGCCAGAACCTTCCCTGCAAAGGGGGTCGCTGAAAGTATGTTGTCAGCTCACGAATTTCGGGAATTTTTCGAGATGCGACGACAATGCCTTGATGACATTTATCTCCTAACAGACTCTGATCGAAGAATCAACCTTCTTCCCCATGAAATTTTTCCGTCACGCGTGGACATGGAAAACCGCGAGATGTGCCCCTCCAAGGCTCGCAGCGCGCGTCCTTATAAGGGAATCCTTCTCAAAGGTCAATGGCAAAACCGGGTTCCCGGCCGCTGTTGCCGTCGAATTTTTTTCCCGCCGCGCTCCTACGGCGAACCCTTGGGGCAAGGAAATCTCTTTGCTCAGGCTTTTCTCACAAGCTTCGCAAGATTCTTGAAAGATCCCGCGTGAGCTCCGCCACGCGCTCCGCATACCGCTCGCTCAACGTGCCGCACCCGCAGCTCGGCGTCACCAAGCTTCGCCGCACCACCGACGCTTCCGACATTTCAGAACCGAACAGGCTCTTGACGTGTTCCCTCCATCGCTGAGCCAGGGATTCCGCCGACACCATGTCGATGAGCGTTTCTTCCGAAGTGGGCACCATGCCCCAGGCCACGATGCCGCCCCGCTGCAGGAATTCAAGACATTGTTTTCGATAGAGGGCGAAACGGTCGAAAAATTGATAGGCATCCAGATTGATGATGTCCAGTGGGCACTCAAACATGAGTCCCCAATCGGTGTTGGCGCACACATGAACGCCCACCAACGCCCCGGCCTGTTTCAAAGGCTCGGCAACCTGCGTGATCAAGGCCTTGACGTCGTTCGCCGAGACGGTAATGAAGGCCGAGGTGCCAAAACCCGCCAGCCCCGGTTCATCCAGGAAAAGGATTACAGGTCTACCGTATCGACGCAAATGATGCACCTGCCACAGAGCCTTCATGGCCAAATGCTTGACCACAATGTCCCGAAAGCGGTCGTCAAAGAGCAGGGCGCGCCGATGCTGGTCCGTCAGGCCACTCAAAAGCGTAAAAGGACCGACGATCTGTCCCTTGACGGCCTTGACGCCGTCGAGTTTTTGGGCCAGACGGTCCAAGAAGAGTCGAAAGGTCCGCCCCGTCGCCTTCCCCATGACAAACCGGGATGAGTCCAGGAGAGACGGCTTTGTTTCCACTTCCAAATAGTCCTCATAAAAGGCCAAGATCTCTTGGTCCGAATCATCCGTGTCCACCCACAATCGGGCCTCCTTCCGACGCACACCCGGAAGGCCCTCCAGATACTGGACCATCATCTGCTCGGCGGCATACTTGGTTAACTGAGGCCAGACGGGAATCTCCGTCATGGTTTCCAAAACCACTCGCACAGCCCGTTCGGGGTCCGTGTGCGGCAGGCTGCCCACCAGGGTCGCCCGTGCTGCTGGTTCAAAAAGTTCCATTGCCATGTCCCTCCACAAAGTGTAAGTTTTATAAGTCGTATATCTTTAGGGATTTGTGGGTGCTGCGGCTTTCTTCCTTTGTCCGTCTTTCCTCTCCTCGTCTAGCACAGCCCGGCATCCTCGTCAAACAGGGTTGCGCGGCTTGTGGAGGAGACGATGGGGTCAAGCCCTTACAAAAGTCCTGAGCGCAATGCCGAAAATAAGAAATTCCTGTGGATTCTGCTCATCGTGCTGTGTGTCCTCACTGCCGGTACGATCTACGTGCTGGTGAACATGGGTCGGCTTTCCTTGAAGACCTTTTCACCTTCGGCGCAAAGGCTCGGCGAACTCACCCAAGGAGCCGTCTCGATGGGTGTCGAACAGGTGCGCAAGCCCGTACCCGTTGTCGAGGCGGTGCCGCCGGCGCCAACCTCCTTGGAAGCCGCTCCATCCACTTATCCGGAAGTTTCCCCACAGGCGTCGCAGCACGAGCGCAAGGAAGCCTTTGGCCTCAAGACCAGTGTGGATCATGTGGTGCAGGCCCAAGAACCCTTCAGCGCACACGGCCGACAATGGACGGTGGAAGAGATCCAACGGCGTCTCGGCGCTCAAGCCTCACAAACGCCGCATGCACCCGGGGCCCCTCAAGCCCGCGGAACCGAAGACATCGCCCTTGGAGGCTACGTTCCCAAGCCCATGCCCTCCGGCCTTAGCGGAACACCTTCTCAACGCACCATTTATTACGGCGTCCGCTTGGTTCGCCCGGGTGAAAATGTATGGAAAATTCACTACAGCGTGATTCGGGAATACTTCGCCCGCCGTGGCATCGCACTGCCGCCCCGCGCCGACCAACCCCGAAGCGACGGGCGCAGCTCGGGCCTCGGACGCCTTCTGAAATTTATGGAAAGCATCGTGCATGTGTACGATACCCAGCATAACCGCCTCATTGACGACATCAATCTTCTCCAACCCCACAACCTCATCGTCTTTTTTAACATTTCCGAGGTCTTTGCTGCGCTGGACCAGCTGAATGCGCAAGATCTGGAAGTCCTGCGCTACCTTGGCTCAACCCTGCAACTCCGAGGCCCTTCCCAGTCTCGGGTGCTCTTGAACCGCAAAGACCTTCAACCACAAGCCCTCCCGCCCTTGCCGCCCGGTGAGCTTTAAAACCGACACGACTTTCACTAGTTTCAAAAGGAGAAAACGTATGACGCAGGATCTTAAGAAAATGTACCGCACAGTAATGGACGATCATTTCCCGGAAGAGCTCTCCATCCGCTTTGGTCATCAAGAACTCGTCTATCGCAAGCGAACATGGAAATTTCCCGACGAAAAAACAGGTGAACTCATCGAAAAAGGCCTTCGCTACGGCGAAAACCCGGGGCAGGAAGCCGCCCTTTACGAACTCATTGCCGGAAACCTGACCCTTGGGGACTGTCGATTCATCGAACCGGGACGCGGCCTTGTGAGCGCCATCACCGAGGAGGATATGGTGCAGGCGGGGAAACACCCGGGAAAGATCAACCTGACGGACCTGGACAATGGGTTGAACATCATGAAATATCTCATGGACCGCCCGTGCGCGGTCATTCTCAAACACAACAACCCCTGCGGCGTCGCGCACGGACAGACTCTGGCGGAAGCCTATGAGCGGGCCAACCGCGCGGACCGTATTGCCGCTTTTGGAGGCTGTCTGGTGCTGAATCGACCTTTGGACAAGGATACGGCCGAACTGGCGGCACAGAATTACCTTGAAGTGTTGGCAGCCCCCGATTTTGAGGAAGGAACCTTGGAAATCGTCAAGAAACGGGCGAACCTGCGCATCGTTCAGGTACGGCGCATGGATCGCTTGAAAGAATATCGGTATCTGCGTTTCGTGGATTTCAAGTCCCTAATGGACGGCGGCCTCATTGTGCAACAATCCCAGCTATGCGCCGTCAAAGGCCCGCAGGATCTCAAACCCGCGGAAGCCGTTCACGAAGGCAAAACCTACCGCATTCACAGGTTGCCCACCGAAAAGGAAATGCAGGATCTTCTGTTCGGTTGGTATGTGGAACAAGGCGTGACATCCAATTCCGTCCTTTACGTCAAGGACTTGTGCACCGTGGCCATTGGTACCGGGGAACAGGACAGGGTTGGAGTGGCTGAACTGGCCGTCTACAAGGCGTACCGCAACTACGGGGATGCGCTCTGCTTTGAAAAATATGGTATCTCCTACAAGGAGTTGGAGCGCGCCGTGGCAACAGGACAACGCCCTCGAAAGGATCGGGAAGAAATCGACGCAGCGGTGCGCGAAGCCAAGGCCGGCCTTGTGGGATCCACCATGGTTTCCGACGCCTTTTTCCCGTTTCGAGACGGCGTGGACGTGGGACTTCGTCAAGGGGTCACCGCCGTGGTGCAGCCCGGAGGGTCTCTGAGGGACTGGGAAGTCATCGAAGCCTGCAACGAAGCGGGAGCCACCATGGTGTTCACGGGCCAAAGGGCCTTTAAGCACTAGAGACCCTACACAGGGCGATGCAAGCAAGACCGCTTGCAATCCAGGCGGTCTTACGTCGAAAGACCCTGCCAGGAAGGGACGAGCTGCTGGGGCAGGTCCAGGTGATCCAGAATGCGCCCCACGATGAAATCCACCAGGTCTTCCACACGACGAGGCTGGTGGTAAAAACCCGGTGCCGGAGGCAGCACGAGGCCCCCGGCTTCGGTGAGCGCCACCATGTTTTTCAGGTGCACGAGGCTGAGCGGGGTTTCTCGAGGCACCACGATGAGCGGCCGGCGTTCCTTGAGGCACACGTCCGCGGCTCGATGAATCAGGTTGTTGGCCAGCCCGTTGGCGATGGCAGCCAGGGTTCCCATGGTGCAGGGCACCACGACCATGCCTCGCGTGCGAAAGGAACCGCTGGCAATGGGTGCGCTGAACTCCTCTTCACCGTAAAGAGGTATTCCATTCGGAAGGTCTTCCTTAAGGTTTCTTCCCGTCTCCAGACGGTACACAAGCCGCCCGGCGGCAGAAGCCACCACGTGGGCCGGAACACCCTCATCGGCCAAGCATTGAAGAAGCCGCTGAGCATAGGGCGCTCCGCTGGCCCCCGTCACCGCCACGATGACCGGAAGGGTGTTCACGGGCTTCGGACCTCCTCCACTGTTCGTCCTTCATGAACCAAAGACACAATGGCCGACAGAAAGCGTTCAGGATTTGGATGCTGAAAAACGTTTCGCCCCACGGCGACACCGGCAAAGCCGGCCTGAAGTGCCTGCTGAATTTTCCCTAAGAAAGCCCGTTCATCCGCTTCCTTGTGGCCACCGGCCATGACCACCGGCACAGGAACACCGACCGCGATCCGTTCCATACTCTCCACGTGCTGTGGAGCCGGAATCTTGATAATGTCCGCGCCCAATTCGGCAGCCACTCGCGCCGCATGAGCTATCGCGTCATCGGTCACCGGCTTGGGAGCATGCGCACCGCGCACGTAGATCATGATGAGAAGAGGCAGATTCCATCGTGCGCAGGCTTCCCCCACAAGCCCGAGATCTTTGAGCATCTGCGGTTCACTGTCGTCTCCCAAATTCACATGGACGGAGATGCCATCGGCTCCTCGGCGAATGGCCTCTTCCACGGACCCGACCAGAACCTTGTGCTGAAAGGCGGGACCGATCTGTGTGCTGGCCGAAAGATGCATGAAGATCCCTGGAAGACGCCCAGAGAGACGTTTCAAGTAAGCCATCATGCCCTTGTGCAGCACCAGTCCGTCCGCCCCCGAGTGGATGCCGTATCGCATGACGGCTGCCATGTCCTCCAGACCACGTATGGGACCACAGCTGACGCCATGGTCCAAGGGAAAGAGCACCAGGCGTCCGTCGCCTCGGGCAAAAAAGCGCCGTAACCTCAAAGTCTTGCCGCCCATCCTTTGTCGTCTCCTTCGCCACCTTGTGCTCTGTCCACGCCAATCCCTTTCGAATCCTCTGGAGTCCAAAAATCCAAAGAGGGACAGGCTCGAATATCGCCCATGTCGGCCATGAGCCCGTAGAAAAGCTGTAGGCCTTGCACGGCCTTTTCATGAAGGTCAAAAATGAAGGTGTCGTAGTAACACCGCAAGGCCACGGGATCCAAAAAGCCCGAACGGGCGCCTTCGCGACACAAAAGGTCCAAATGTTGAAGCCCCCAGGACTTGGATTCCCACAGGCACCGCGCCGCCTCCCGGACCAGCTCCGGCGCTCGAGCCGCCACGTCCCGGCGCACAACCCACAAGGCGAACACAAAGGGCAGTCCCGTCCAGCCATGCCACACTTCCGCCAAATCATAACGATACGGATAAGGGGCGTGCCGGCTCCAGAGCAAGGCTTCATCGCCGATGGCCAAAAAAGCTGTGGGGGACGATCCGTTGGACAGGGCGTGCGAAAGCGCTCCGCGGTGATAGCGCACGTTGAGCAATCCCCAGAATTTCTCCACCAGGATTTTCAGCAAGACCACCGACGTGTCGGAATGACGCGTCAAAAGAATATCTTCGCCGTCCAGAAACTCCAAAGGTTTTTGGCTCAAAAGCAACACACTGCGCACCGGCCCGTCGCAGGCAATCGCCAAGCCAGGAATGATTTTGAACAAGTCCGGATACCGGGCATAGGTGACCGAAGAAACCGCGCTGAGATCCAATTCCCCGCGACACACCATGGCGTTCAGTTCGGAGGGCGTACGGGCCGCAATGTGGCACGGATTGGGCGTATGCCCGTGTTCCATGGCGTAATACACCGGCCAAACATTCAAGTAGTCGATTTTTCCGAGCTTCAGTCTGCCGTCCCTGTGCCGACCCATGCCAATCGCTCCTGGGCTGCTTGATGAATGATCGCTTCCGCCAGATCGCTTTCCACGGAAAAGGAGCCGCCAATTGAAACCGCCAAGAAAGGCGTGCTTGCTCCAGGACCCAGATGACCAATGGATGATGCCAGGCCAAGGGCGCGGGCACCCCCCAACGTGGCCATGCGCAAGACCGCTGCCGGGTCGATGCTGGGCTCGGCTTCCAGAACGGTGGCGGCTTCTCGAAAGAGATTGAGGTCTTCATTGCTGGCCCGGCTGTCCGTCCCCAACCCACAGGGAATGCCCCGCTTCAGGGCTGCTTCGATGTTGGGCATCCGCCCTTGAATCCACAGATTGCTCCGGGGACAAAAACACACGGCCGCACCGCTTCGAGCCACCCGGTCCCAGTCCTCGTCGTTCACATGGACCATGTGGACCATGAGGGTTCGCGAATCCAGAACCCCCAAAAGCTGCAAGGTCCTCACGGAAGACGCCCCCAGGGGACGCCAAGTGGCATCCCATCGGCCCAAGGACTCCAAAAGAAGCCGACACGCTCCGGTGCCGTGGCGCACGAAGTGGACCTCCGGTAGGTGTTCGGCCACATGAATGGAAAAGGGCAACCCGCGCGATCGGCACCAAGCTTTCGCCTGCACCACGAGGTTCCAGGACGTGGCGTAAAGAGAATGGGCCGCCAGGGAAACGAAAGCTGTGTGGGCTACCTCCTCACCGGAAAAGACCTCTTGAAGATGCCGACAGTGAAATCCCAGAAGCTCCACGAATTGGTACTCGTGGGGAAGGCCGGACACCTTCAAATCACGATCCAGCGGCGGATTGATCACATTGGCCAGGCACAGGGTGCCCGCTTGCCAAGCGTGGGCACGCCCGACGTCCTGAGCCTCCCTTCGCCGCGAAGGCGTCAGCTGTTTTTTGGCCTCAAACATTCCCGACACCCACCGGAAAAAACCCGGAGGCTTTAAAGGCTTGGGCGGGCAAAGAAGGCTGAAATCCAGATGGGTGTGCGCATTCACGGCTCCGGGAACCAGCGCCGCACCTTCATGATCCCAGACCCGCACGGAAGCGCCGCCGTAAAAAGTTTTTAGGTGTCGAAACGGACCGGATGCCAGGATTCGGCCGTTGGCCACCACCACAGCACCGTCAGCCACGGCCGGGCCGATGCCGGAAAATATCCAGGGCGCTCGATGGATGTGCACGCCCTCGAGGCCGTCCTTTTCAGGTGGCTTCAATCCACTCATAGGCCATGGTCCGCTGCTTAGGCACAAAGCCGGCGTCCTCAATGAGGCGGCGGATCTCTTCTACAGAGAGACGGTAATGAACCCCTGCGGCGGCCACGACGTTTTCTTCGATCATGGTGGACCCGAAATCGTTGGCGCCGAAAAAGAGAGCCGCCTGCGCCACCTTGGGGCCCATGGTGACCCAGGAGGCTTGCAGATTGTCAAAATTGTCCAGGACAAGGCGTGACAAGGCCAAAAGGCGTAGGTACGCCACCGCCGTTTCCGGCGGCCTGGCCATGGGCGTCTTTCCCGGCTGAAACGTCCATGGAATGAAGGCCGTAAAGCCTCCCGTTCGATCTTGCACATTCCGCAGCGCAAAAAGATGGCTCAGCCGATCCTCCAACGATTCCTCATGCCCGAACATCATGGTCGCCGTAGTACGCAGTCCCTGCCGATGGGCCTCTTCCATGACCCCCAGCCATTCTTGGACGGAACACTTGTTGGGGGAAACTTTGCGGCGCACCGCGTCCACAAGGATTTCCGCCCCTCCGCCGGGTATGGAATCCAGTCCGGCGTTTTTCAGCCGGGCAATGACCGTGGCCACATCCAGACCTTCCCGGCGGGCGAAAAAGACGATTTCCGGCGGGGAAAAGGCATGCACGTGCACGGGATAACGGTCCTTGATGAACCGCAGCATGTTTTCGTAAAAACTCAAAGGAAGATCCGGATGGTGCCCTCCTTGAAGGAGGATCTGCGTGCCGCCCATGGCCAGGGTTTCTTCGATTTTGCGAGCAAGGGTCTCTCTCTCCAAAACATAGCCTTCCGGATGGCCAGGATGACGAAAAAAGGCGCAAAATCGACAACCGCACACACAGATGTTGGAATAATTGATGTTTCGATCCACCACGTAGGTGACTACATTTTCCGGGTGCTTTCTGAGGCGCACACGATGGGCCGCATAACCCAGCCAATGAAAGTCCGCATGAAGGTAAAGCTCTCGGGCTTCATGCCAACTGAGACGCCGGCCCCCTTCCGCCACGGCCTCCAGCCATTCCGCATGCGCCGACCGAACCTTGGGAATGCCTCCCATTGCTTCCATGCCCATTTTTTAAAAAAGGTTCATGCCCGTCTTGGAAACCGCCCCACAAAACCTCATGGCACAGCCGACGCCGCGGCATGCTCGAAAAAGCAATTGCGCTCCACGGGCTCAAAACCCGCCTGCTGAATGAGGTGTTCCAGGGTCTGCCTGGTGAGGCACGCTTCGGATTCGGCCCCGGCCATGTGCCCGATTTTTTCTTCTATCACCGTCCCATCCAGGTCGTCCGCGCCGAAATAAAGGGCCACCTGCGCCTGCTTCACGCCAAGCATGACCCAATAGGCTTTGATGTGCGGAATGTTATCCAGCATGAGGCGGGAAACAGCGATGGTTTTTAGTTCATCCACACCCGTGGGGCCCAGAGCGCCCGGCACCTCCGTGTGCTTTGGCTGAAAGGGCAGAGGGATGAAACACACAAAGCCCTGTGTCTCATCCTGAAGCCGGCGCAGCGCATCCAAATGCTCCAGCCGTTCTTCCAAGGTTTCCTTATGCCCAAAAAGCATGGTGGCATTGCTCTTGATCCCCAGCCGATGCGCCTCCCGCATCACCTGCAGCCACCCTTCACCACTCAGCTTTTGAGGGCACAAAAGGGCACGCACACGAGGGCTGAACACTTCGGCACCTCCGCCGGGGAGCATTTCCACACCCGCCGCCTTGAGCCGCACAAGCACATCTCGAATGGAAAGGCCTTCCAGGCGCGCAAAATGGGCGATTTCCACCGCCGTAAAGGCTTTGATGTGCACCATCGGCCGAACCCGCCGAACGGCCCGAACCATCGCTTCAACGGTTTCCAGTCGCAGTTCCGGATGACACCCCCCGACAATGTGCACCTCCGTGACGCCATCCGAAAGCCGCTCCCGCACCTTGGCCGCCACGTCCGACACCGTGAGTTCAAAGGCGCCGGGTTCACCCTTTCGACGCCGAAAGGCACAAAACAGGCACCCGTTCACGCAGATGTTGGAGTAGTTGATGTGCTGGTTGATAACGTAGTAAGTGCTTAGCCCGTGCAAACGGCGGCGCACCTCATGGGCCAAAGCCCCGACGGCCACCAAATCCGGACATTGAAAGAGCCGAAGCCCGTCTTCCAGGCTCAAGCGCCGCCTGTCCATCACCTTGTGCACGACATCTTCAAGACCCAAATGCCGGTACACCGATATGGGAAGCATGTGCGGTCCCCTCTGCGTGCGAAGTCACACCATCCCCCGCCAATCCGCCGTGCAACACCTTGATGAAGTCGTCAATGACCCGCTCCGTCACGTCTCGAGCCCCTTCGTACAAGCCTGTGCCGCCGTCTAAAAAAGACACGCAATGGGCCTGCAGAAACCGATCCATGACGGCATCCAAAAAAAACACCACACAATCCGGGTCCACATCCGAACGCAGCTCGCCTCGAGCCATGCCCCGAAGGACGATCGGGCGCAAATATTCGGCAGAAAAGAAGCGTACGCGCTGCAAGAGCGTATCCCGCAGCGGAAAATCTTCCTGAAACAGCATCTTGAGATAAATGCGGTAGACCCGAGGATGCCTCTGAATGAAGTCAACGCCGGCCAGCAGGCTTTGACGGATCTTTTCAAAGAAATCCTTTTCCGCCGTGTGCTGCTTCACCTGAGCCAGCCTCTGGCGCACTAAATCCACCGCATGGTCAAAGATGAAAAGAAAAAGACCTTCCTTGTTGCCGAAGTACTGAAACAAGGATCCCTTTGAGATACCGAGGGATTCGGCCAGTCGGTTAAGGCTCGCCTGGCGAAAGCCATGGCGGGAAAATTCCTCAACCGCAGCCTCCACGATCCTTTCCCGCTTCGGCGCCTGGAGCCTCATGAAACGATCCATACCCATCGCCCACCCCCTTGGGCAACACCTTCTGCGCAATAATGACCAGGTGGTCACTTTTACAGAATCTGAGGGCCGCTTGTCAACCGATCCCTTGCCCAAGGGCGGCACCCGAGGGTATAGAGCCAAGAAAACCCAAGGCAGGAGGTGCGGCATGCGACGCCCCACGATTTGCGGGCCCCTTCCCGGGCCCAAAGCCCAAGCCCTTATCGCTAAGGACCATCTGTATGTGTCTCCGTCCTATACGCGCATCTACCCCCTTGTGGCCGAACGGGGTCAAGGGGTTTGGGTGGAGGATGTGGACGGCAATCGGTTTTTGGATTTTACGTCGGGGATTGCCGTGTGCGCCACTGGCCACTGTCATCCGCAAGTGGTCCGCGCTGTGCAAGAGCAGGCGCAGCGGCTGCTGCACATGTCGGGAACGGATTTTTATTACACTCCCCAAATTCGGCTGGCGGAAAAACTTTCTTCGCTTTTGCCCCAGGAAGACCCCTTCAAGGTGTATTTCGGCAATTCGGGCGCCGAAGCCGTGGAAGCGGCCTTTAAGCTGGCCCGGTGGCACACGCGTCGGGAATTGAACATCGCCTTTTTCGGCGCTTTTCACGGACGCACCATGGGAGCTTTGTCCCTGACGGCCAGCAAAACCATTCAAAAGCGCCATTACCATCCCTTCGTTCCAGGGATCACGCACATTCCTTACCCTTACTGCTACCGATGCCCGTACAACCTCGTCTATCCGTCCTGCGATCTGGAGTGCGTGCGCTGGGTGGAAGACACTCTGTTTCGCACCACCATGCCTCCGGAGGAGGTGGCTGCCTTCTTTGTGGAACCCATTCAAGGCGAAGGGGGCTACATTGTGCCCCCGCCGGAATTTCACCGGCGATTGCACGCCATCGCCCACAGATACGGCATTTTGTACGTGGCCGATGAAGTCCAGACGGGCATCGGTCGCACGGGCAAGATGTTCGCTATGGAGCATTTCGGCGTGGTGCCGGACATCTTCGCTTTGGCCAAGGGGATCGCCTCCGGGCTTCCTTTGGGAGCCATGATGGCCCCAACGAGCATCATGACCTGGGAGGCCGGCTCCCATGCTTCCACCTTCGGCGGAAACCCCTTGGCGTGCCAGGCGGCTTTGGAGACGCTGGCCCTGGTGGAATCCCATCTCATGGACAATGCCGCCCTCATGGGCCGTCGGCTTCTGGAGGGTCTGCGCCGACTGCAACAGGAATGGGAATGTCTGGGCGATGTGCGCGGCTTGGGACTCATGGTGGGCGTGGAACTGGTCAAGGACCGCCACACCAAGGAAAGGGCCGTCGAGTGGCGGAACCGCCTGATTCAGGAAGCCTTTCAAAGGGGGTTGTTGCTTTTGGGATGCGGCGAAAACACCGTGCGCTTTTGCCCGGCTTTGACCGTGACGGCCGACGAGGTGGACTGCGCTGTGGAGCTCTTTGAGCGCGCTCTGGGGGCCTTATTCCGATAACGAACACAGCGGCCTTTATGAGGGCCAGATGATGTCGCGCCTTTTTTCACAAAACGCCGGAAAATCCTTGACCCTTATAGACCCCGGTTCCTATAATCCGCGAGTCCTGCGTTGA
Organism: Desulfosoma sp.; assembly: GCF_052743555.1. NCBI lineage: Bacteria > Pseudomonadati > Thermodesulfobacteriota > Syntrophobacteria > Syntrophobacterales > Syntrophobacteraceae > Desulfosoma > Desulfosoma sp. Next base: position 25,267 of record NZ_JBRAHS010000002.1, on the reverse strand, counting down.
AAGGGAACACAGGTTTTTCAAAGGGGCGGGGCCTTTTCGCTGCCCGCTAAAGGTTCCCGCATCTTGCGATCTGCAGAGAACGGGCGAAAAGCCGTGTTTGGCGGAAAATGAGCGCAGCGCTCTTCTCTTTATTCGCCATGACGATGCCGGAGCCAACACCTCCAGAGGAGCATGTCCAAGAACACTCTCCGTCGGAGCGGCGCGAGCCGCCATGCCTGATCGCGCCTTGCGGCCCTCCGAGAGAATGAAACGAAAACGGCCTCGAAAAGCCTCTCGCGGACACGCTCGTAGGAGCATGTCTGCCAATGCTGATTTCGTGCCAATGGAGCCTTGCAACTTATTGAAATTGCAAGGGCGCCAATTGTCAAAATTGAGTTCTCGGACAAGCTCGTTGGTGCTTGCCGCACAAGGATATGGAAAGGAAGCCTTCAGGTTCCCCTAGTGATCGGGGGCCGGGGCTTTTCCAAAGCTTGACACGCTCTTGTGTTTTTTTTTAAAGTGAGATACTTCACAAGATGAGTGCCGAAGCGGCCTTGGAGTCGCCCGTTGAGGGGGTGGGGTTTGTTTCGGCCAAACCAGCCTTGAGCACAGACGGTGGCGCCATGAGCTTTGACCAGTACCTGCAGCGGAATCAAAAGGCCATCCTCAAAGAGTGGTTTCAGGCCGTGGTGGAAACGTATCCGGAAGAAACCGCCAGGTTTTTGAAAAAAGAAAGAGATCCCTTTACCAATCCTGTGGGAAGCTCCATTCTTGAAGGAATTGAGGGGATTTTTATGCAGATTCTTGGAGGCTTGCCTTCAGACGAGGTGCTGCCTTTTTTGGACCGCATCGTGCGCGTGCGTGCCGTCCAGGACTTCACCCCGGCTCAGGCGGTGGCTTTCATGTTTGCCTTAAAAGACGTGGTGCGGTCCCAAACGGACAAGGACGGCCTCACGGCCCAGTATGCAGCCGACCTGGTCGGCTTCGAGCGCACGGTGGATCGAGCAGCCCTCATGGCCTTTAACATTTACATGGAATGCCGTGAAAAACTCTATCAGCTGCGGGTGGATGAGATCAAGAACCGGACCGGACGGCTTTTGGAACGGGCCAATGCCATATGGGAGAGTCGCCGTAAGGAAGACGGCTCCCCGGAGGAATCCTAACCATTTTATTAACCAAAACGAGGTGGGGTGGTTATGAACGCATCACAAGCCATGGTTTTTTCCCTTGTCGCCGTCGGGATCCTCGTGTGCCTTCCCCTGATCGGCGTGACGGCCGGAATGACGTCGCTCTTTGGGGTCATCATCCCTTATGTGGCCGTTGCTCTGTTTTTTGTGGGGATTGTGGCGCGCGTGGTGCGGTGGGCCCGGTCTCCGGTCCCTTTTCGCATTCCGACCACCTGTGGACAGCAGAAGAGCTTTCCTTGGATCAAGGCCGACCCCCTGGACAATCCAACAGACACCAAGGGTGTGGTCTTGCGCATGATCCTTGAAGTCCTGCTGTTCCGATCCCTGTTTCGCAACACCCGCCTGGAATTCTACGACGGGCCTAAGATTCGCTACGCTTCAGCCAAATGGCTGTGGCTGGGCGCTATCGTCTTTCACTACTCCTTTTTGGTGGTCTTTTTGAGGCATCTGCGGTTCTTTACGGAGCCCGTGACGCCCCTGGTGACACTTTTGGAAGGCGTGGACGGTTTTCTGGAAGTGGGGCTGCCTCGGCTCTACATTTCCGGACTCGCGCTACTGGCCGGTGTGGCTTACCTTTTCCTGCGCCGCGTCACCATTCCGCAGCTTAAATACATCTCCTTGCCCTCCGATTACTTCCCCTTGTTTCTCATCTTTGCCATCGCCGCGACGGGCGTTTTGATGCGTTACATCTACAAAGTCGACATCGTCGGGGTCAAGAAACTGACCATGGGGCTGGCCACCTTTCATCCGGTTGTACCCGAAGGAATCGGCGTTATTTTCTACATCCATCTTTTCTTGGTCAGTATGCTTTTTGCCTACTTCCCCTTCAGCAAACTGGTGCACATGGCGGGAGTCTTTCTCAGCCCCACAAGGAACCTTCCCAACAACAGCCGCATGATGCGCCATATCAACCCGTGGAATTACCCGGTCAAGGTGCACACCTATGAAGAATATGAAGATGAGTTCAGGGAAAAGATGATTGAAGCTGGTCTTCCAGTGGAAAAGAAGGAGTAAACATGGCTACCGTCCCGAAACCCAGCGAACTTGGCAAGGTGGACCATCGGCCGCCGCAGAGGCCGTGGACCGAGACGTTCCCGGAGTTTCGGCCCGGCACGTTTTGTTACGCTGCCAAGGCCAAGAACCTTGAAGTGGTGGGCCTGCCCAACCCCCGCGAATGGAACCCCACGGATGAAGACTGGAAGTTGCCCGACGACTGGAAAGACATCACCCTGAAGGGCATGAAGGACCGCCTGGACAAATTCCGCTCCTTTAAGCTCTTCATGGACATTTGCGTCCGATGTGGTGCCTGTGCCGACAAGTGCCATTACTTCATCGGGTCCGGGGATCCCAAGAATATGCCGGTGCTGCGCGCGGAGCTCATTCGCTCCATTTACCGCTATTATTTTACCGGCAGCGGAAAGGTTTTGAAAAAATACGCCGGGGCCCGAGCCTTGACGGAACAGATCATCAAAGAATGGTTTTATTACTATTATCAGTGCACCGAATGCCGGCGCTGCTCTGTGTTTTGTCCCTACGGCATCGACACGGCGGAGATCACCATGATGGGCCGTGAGCTCCTCAATGAACTGGGCTGCGGCATCGACTGGATCATGGGCCCTGTGGCCAACTGTTACCTGAACGGCAACCACTTAGGCATTCAGCCTCACGCCTTTAAAGACATGATCATGTTCTTCGTGGACGAGATCGAAGCGGTCACGGGCGTGCGCGTGGAGCCCACCTTTAACCGCAAGGGCGCTGAGGTACTTTTCATCACGCCCTCGGGGGACGTCTTTGCCGACCCCGGCACGTATACCCTGATGGGCTACATGATGCTGTTCCATGAAATCGGGCTGGACTACACCTGGAGCACCTACGCTTCGGAAGGCGGCAACTTCGGCCTCTTCACGTCTCATGAAATGATGAAGCGCTTGAACGCCAAGATGTACGCCGAAGCCAAACGCCTCAAGGTAAAATGGCTTTTGGGCGGCGAATGCGGCCACATGTGGCGCGTCATCAACCAGTACATGGACACCATGAACGGGCCTGCGGACTTTCTGGAAGTGCCCAAGTCCCCCATCACCGGGACCGTCTTTGAAAACGCCAGGAGCACCAAGATGGTCCACATCGCCGAATTTACGGCGGACCTCATCCGCCACGGCAAACTCAATCTGGATCCCAGCCGAAATGACAACAAAATCGTCACATTTCACGATTCCTGCAACACCGCTCGCGGCATGGGATTTTTTGAAGAACCCCGATATGTGCTCAAGGCCGTGTGCAATCATTTCTACGAGATGCCGGAAAACACCATTCGGGAAAAAACCTTCTGTTGCGGCTCGGGATCCGGCCTGAACACCGACGAGTTCATGGAAATGCGCATGCGCGGTGGATTGCCTCGAGCCAACGCCGTCCGCTATGTTCATGAAAAATACGGTGTCAACATGTTGGCCTGCATCTGCGCCATTGACCGTGCGGTCTTACCCCCACTTATGAAATATTGGGTGCCCGGCGTGGATGTGACCGGGCTTCATGAACTCGTCGGGAACGCCTTGGTCATGAAGGGCGAAAAGAAGAGAACCACCGACCTCCGTTATGAACCCCTGCCGGGGATGGAAGAAGAGGAGGAGGCTGAAGATGTATGACGCAAAAAAGATCATTCCGGGAATTCTCATTTTCGTGGTGCTGTTCACCTTCCCCCTGTGGTCCAACTTGGGGAAGGCGGCCCCTGCGCCCAAACCCGAGCTGCCCAAGACCGAAAAAGTCTGTGTCATGGACACGGCCTTTATGAAGACGGAACACATGGTACTACTCAACCAGTGGCGGGATCTGGTGGTTCGTGACGCCAACAGACTCTGGGTGGGACCCGACGGCAAAGAGCATTTCATGAGTCTACAGAACTCCTGCATGAAATGCCATTCCAGCAAGGTCAAGTTCTGCGACCAGTGCCACAACTATGCCGGGGTCAAGCCTTATTGCTGGCAGTGCCACATCGAGCCTAAGGAGAACATGTGATGGAAAGAGATCGCCGTGAATTCCTGAAGATAGGCGGAATATCCGTCCTGGGGCTGAGTGCTCTGCCTGTCTTTCAGGCGCTCGCCCAAGAACAAGGGCCTCGATACAAACCCGACCCCAAGGCCCTCAAGGGGGCTCAGTGGGCCATGATCGTGGACATGAAGAAGTGCTGGGAACAGCAGGAAAAACGCCAGTGTAAGGACTGTATTCTCGCGTGTCACAAGACCCACAATGTTCCCGACATTCCCGACCCGAAACGGGAAATCAAATGGATCTGGCTGGAAGAATACAAGCACGCCTTTCCGGACCAGGCTCACGAATACGCTCCGGAAAAGGTCAAGGAAAGCCCCTTTATGCTGCTGTGCAACCACTGCACCAATCCGCCCTGCGTGCGCGTGTGTCCCACCAAGGCCACGTTCAAACGCTCCCAAGACGGCATTGTCATGATGGACTTTCACCGTTGCATCGGGTGCCGTTACTGCATGGCGGGTTGCCCCTACGGCGCTCGAAGCTTTAACTGGGGAGATCCGCGACCTTATCTCAAGACCGAAGACATCAACATGACGTACCCGACCCGGCGTAAAGGCGTGGTGGAAAAATGCACCTTCTGCTACGAGCGCATCGATGAAGGGCTTCCGCCGGCGTGTGTGGAAGCGTGTCCAGTGAAGGCTTTGATCTTCGGCGACGTGACGGATCCTCAGTCCGAAGTGCGCAAGATTCTCTCCGGCCATTACAGCTTGCGCCGAAAGATCGAGCTGGGCACTGGGCCCAATGTTTACTACCTGATCTAATGAGGGGACGACATGCTGGAAAAGGCATTCAAAGGCGGACAAAAGTATTGGAGCCTTCTGCTGGGCCTGGCAATCCTTTCGGGGGTCGGCTTTGCCTGCTTCATGCTCCAGCTCAACCAAGGCCTAAAAATCACCGGCATGAGCCGAGACGTGTCGTGGGGTTTTTACATCGCCCAGTTCACTTTCCTGGTCGGTGTGGCCGCATCGGCGGTCATGGTGGTGCTTCCCTACTACCTGCACCACGTCAAGGAGTTCGGCCGCATCACCATTTTGGGTGAATTCCTGGCGGTGAGTGCCGTGACCATGTGTCTTTTGTTCATTATCGTGGATCTCGGCCAACCCATGCGGCTTCTGAACGTGCTGCTGCACCCCACACCCAACTCGATTCTGTTTTGGGATATGGTGGTCCTGAACGGATACCTTTTTCTCAATGCTGTCATCGGCTGGACCGTGCTGAGCGCTGAGCGCAAGGAGATGCCTCCCCCCAAATGGGTCAAACCGCTCATTTACGTTTCCATCCCCTGGGCTGTGAGCATTCACACGGTTACGGCGTTTCTCTACGCCGGCCTGCCGGGGCGGCATTTCTGGTTGACGGCCATCATGGCCGCCCGGTTCTTGGCCTCGGCCTTTGCTTCGGGCCCGTCCCTGCTCATCCTCCTGTGCTTCCTCATTCGCAAACGCACCAACTTCGATCCAGGTCCGTCGGCCATTGAAAAGCTCTCCAAGATTGTCACCTATGCCATGATCACCAGTGTGTTCTTCCTGCTGTTGGAAATCTTTACCGCCTTTTACAGCAAGGTCCCCGGACACATGCATGGGTTCATCTACCAGTTTGCCGGCTATGAAGGCCACGGCGAGCTGGTGCCTTTCATGTGGCTTTCGGTGATTCTCTCAGTCACGGCGCTGATCCTTCTGGTGCCGCCCCAGTATCGAAACAACGAGAAACTGCTTAAGCTCGCCTGTCTAGCCGTTTTCTTTGGTCTTTACCTGGAAAAAGGTGTGGGGCTGGTGGTCACGGGCTTCATTCCCAATGTCTTTGACAAGGTCACCCCTTATGTGCCGACTGCTCCGGAACTGGCCATCACGCTGGGTGTGTGGGCGACAGGTTTTCTCATCATGGCGGTGCTCTACAAGGTGGCTATCGGTGTCAAGGAGGAAATCCGCGCCTAAGGCGGCAGTCCTCCTTCCGTTTGGTGTATCTTCTCTAAACATGATCGCCTTTCCTGCTTAAAAGCGCTGAAAATGAGGGGCGCGGCGTGCCGCGCCTCTCATTTTTTGAGGGGGTCTTCAGCCCTATGGTGCGTTCCTGGAAACTCGTGGATCTGGGTCTTCTCGACTACGCCCACGCATGGCGCCTTCAGCACGCGTGTGTGGAACAACGCCGGCGAGGTCTGTGGAGCCATGACGTGTTCTTTCTTGTGGAACATCCTTCCGTGTTCACATGCGGGCGCCGAGGCGGCGCAGAACACCTGTGTGTCCCGCCAAGCATACTGGACGCTCAAGGCATCCCCCTCTTTTCGGTGGAACGCGGGGGATCCATCACCTACCACGGGCCGGGGCAGCTGGTGGCCTATCCCATTGTGCATCTGCACTCGGCCGGATGGAAGGCGGTGGCATGGGTCTCCGCTTTGGAAGAGGTTATGATTCAAACGGCCCGCCGTTTCGGCGTTGAGGCCGCGCGAGACCCTCGCAACCGCGGTGTGTGGGTCCGCGGAAAGAAACTGGGCAGCATCGGCATTGCCGTGCGCTCCGGCATCAGCTTTCACGGTCTGGCCTTGAATGTCATCAACGACCTAGAACCTTTCGGATGGATCCATCCCTGCGGCCTTGCCGATGTGGCCGTCACATCTCTGGCTTTGGAAGCACGAACCATGTTAGATATGCAGGAAGTCAAAGAGGTGTTCACGGCATGCGCCCAGGCTGTGCTTGGTGTGTGCTTCGAGCGGATGGATCTATCGGCGCTGCAACTCGACAGGGGGGAGACTCTTCATGGCCGTCCTTGAACTTCCCACAGCCCCTAAGCTGCCAAAACCTCCTTGGCTGCGAAAGCGCTTGCCGCCTTTGGAACCGTACCAAGAAGTGCGCGCTCTATTGCGCACTGCGCTCGTCCACACGGTTTGCCAGGAAGCTCGATGTCCGAATCATTGGGAATGCTTTTCTCGAAAGACCGCCACCTTTCTCATCCTCGGCCATGTGTGCACTCGTCAATGCCGATTCTGCGCCGTGCGACACGGCGTGCCGCAGCCGGTGGATCCTGAAGAACCCGCCCGCATCGCTAAGACGGTTCGGAGGCTGGGGCTTCGCTACGTGGTCATCACATCCGTGACGCGAGACGATCTTTCCGACGGTGGGGCTTCGGTCTTCGCACACACCATTCACACGGTCCGGAAAGCCGTTGCCGGCGCTCTCGTGGAAGTGCTCATTCCCGATTTTCAGGGGGACTTCGCGGCCCTTGAAGTGGTGCTGCAGGCCGGTCCGGCCGTCTTGAACCACAACATCGAAACAGTCCCTCGACTGTACGGCACCGTTCGGCCTCAAGCCGACTATCGCCGATCCCTGGCTCTCCTGCGGACCGCCTTCACCATGGCACCACATGTTCCCTTGAAATCCGGAATCATGCTCGGTCTTGGAGAAACCCACGACGAAGTGCTGCACACCCTGGACGAGCTTTTGGACTCCGGCTGCCGTCTTCTGACCTTAGGCCAATACCTGCAGCCGGCCTCTCACCTGCTTCCCGTGGCACGTTATGTGCCCCCTGAAGAATTTGACGCTTGGCGGGCCAAGGCCCTGTCCATGGGTTTTCACCAGGTGGCTTCTGGACCGTGGGTGCGCAGTTCTTACCAGGCCCATGACCTTTACCGAACCCTGTGACCTTTGGCTTCCCTTAGCTGAGAGCGAAAGGAGCCGCACGGATGATCATCGGAGTCCTTAAAGAAATCAAAACCGAAGAAAACCGCGTTTCCATGACCCCCATCGGGTGCCGAAGTCGCCTCTCAGCATGGCCATACCGTGCTTGTGGAAAAGAGTGCCGGCGTAGGCAGTGGGTTTTCCGACGAAGAATACCAGCGTATGGGCGCCATAGTGGTGGACGATGCCGCTGAAATCTATGCTCGAGCGGACATGGTCATGCACGTGAAGGAGCCTCTGGCCCCCGAATACGATCTCATCAAAGAAAATCAAATCATCTTCACCTACCTTCACTTGGCCGCTGATGCCACCTTGACACGCGCGCTTGTGGACCGTCGCTCCATCAACATTGCCTACGAAACGATTCAGAAAGTCGATGGGTCTCTACCGCTGCTCACCCCCATGAGTGAAGTGGCCGGACGAATGGCCGTGCAGCAAGCCGCCAAGTACTTGGAAATGACTTACGGCGGCCGGGGCCTTTTGTTGTCGGGAGTGCCCGGCGTGGAACCAGCCACGGTGGTGATTCTTGGGGGCGGCGTCGTGGGGACCAACGCAGCCAAGATGGCCTGCGGTTTGGGGGCCAAGGTTTTCGTTCTAGACAAGAACCTAGAAAGGCTTCGTTACCTGAGCGATGTCATGCCTTCCAACTGCTTTCTTTTGGCTTCCTCTCCGGCCGCCATTCGTGACCTTGTCAAAAAAGCCGACGTGGTGATCGGTGCCGTGCTCGTTCCCGGTGCCAAGGCACCAAAACTGGTCACACGCGACATGTTGTCTACCATGAAAAAAGGGGCGGTTCTCGTGGATGTGGCCATCGATCAAGGAGGATGTTTTGAAACCTCCAAACCCACCACCCACAAAGAGCCCATCTACACTGTGGACGGCATCGTGCACTACTGCGTGGCCAATATGCCCGGGGCTGTTGCCAAAACCTCCACCTTGGCTTTGACCAACGCCACCCTTCCCTATGCCCTGGAAATCGCAAACAAAGGCTGGCGCCGAGCCATGAAAGAAAATCCGGAAATCGCCAGAGGCGCCAATGTCATCGCAGGCCGGGTCACCCACGCCGGTGTTGCCGAAGCCCATGGACTGGAGCATGTTCCTCTGGAAAGCCTTTTGTAGCGGCGGCCGCCAGGGGGGAACGGCGCCTTCAGGGTGCCGTGCGGCATGTCTGTCCGCGGACGCCATACCGATTCGGGGCTTTTTCCGTTTCCGCGGGGGGCTCATGAGGATCATTCCCGAGAGAACGGAAAGGAAAGGCACAGCCCATGGCGAAAGAAACTTTTTTAGAGCGTTTTGCGGCGGCTCAGAAAATAAATAATGGGCACGGCCACACGAGACAAGAGCAAGGAAGCCACTTCACCGGACATCAACGCCAGGGCGAGCCCCTGAAAGATGGGGTCCAAAAGCATGGGGGCGGCACCCACGATCAGTGAAGCGGCCGTGAGCACCATAGGGCGAAACCGCACCGCACCGGCGTCCACCACCGCATCTTCCAAGGGCATGCCTTCCTTGAGGCGCAGTTCCACAAAGTCCACAAGGATGATGGAATTGCGCACGACAATGCCGGCCCCCGCAATGAAACCGATCATGGAGGTCGCGGTGAAAAAGATGCCGAAAAGTCCGTGAGCAGGCAGAATTCCCACCAGTGAGAAAGGAATGGCGGCCATGATGGTCAAGGGAGTCAGGAAAGATTCAAACCATCCCACAACGAGTATGTAAATCAGAACAAGAACCGCGGCAAAGGCAGTGCCCAGATCCCGAAAAACTTCATAGGTGATGTGCCATTCCCCGTCCCACTTCATGGCGTAGCGCTCCGTCGTGGGCGGCAGGTTCGCCACGTAACGTTCCAGACGAAACCCTTCCGGAACCGCTACCTGGTCCAGAGCTTTGTTCATCATGAGAATGGCGTACACGGGACTTTCTTCTTTTCCCGCCACATTTCCTGTGACATAGACCACAGGCATAAGGTTTTTATGATAGATGCTTTTGTCCTGCATCATCCCGCGAACCTGAACGAGGGCTGACAAAGGAACCAGCCGACCGTCCGCACCGGCGACCTTCAAAGCCAAAAGGTCTTCCAACCGGGATCGCGACGCCAGAGGAAGTTGCACCCAAATGGGTACATCTTCCTTTTCTTCGCTCATGTGCACCAGCCCCACCCCCTTCCCCTGGACCAAGGCCGTGACGGTCTCCGCGATAGTGGCCGTGGAAATGCCGTGATAAGCGGCTTTTTCCTTGTCCACCGTGATGATGATCTTGGGTTGGTCGTCTTCCACATACCAGTCCACATCCACTACGCCCTCGGTCTTTTCAAAAATGTCCTTGACCTGTCGAGCCACCGCCAGTCGGCCGGCCTCGTTTGGGCCGTAGATCTCCGCTACCAAGGTCTGCAACACGGGAGGTCCCGGAGGAATTTCGACGATCTTTACATTGGCTCCGTAGAGCTTGGCCACCTGCTGAACGGCCGGCCGCAGCCTTTTGGCAATGTCGTGGCTTTGCGCAGTGCGATCTCCCTTGGGTACGAGATTTACCTGAATATCGGCCACGTTGGGACCTCGGCGCAGAAAATAATGGCGCACCAAACCGTTGAAGTTATGCGGCGCCGCCGTGCCGATATAGAGTTGATAATGAACGGTTTCCGAAACTTCGGCAATCACTTGAGCCATGTGCCGCGTGGCCGCCGCCGTCTGTTCCAGCGTGCTTCCTTCCGGCATGTCAATGATCACCTGCAGTTCGCTCTTGTTGTCAAAGGGCAGCATCTTGACCCGCACGGCCTTCAAAGCCACCAGGCTTATGGCTCCCAACAGCAGGATCACCACAAAAGCCAAGAATCCGTAGCGCCATAAAGGACGATGAATGAGGGGTCGCATGGCACGGCGATACAGCTGGGTAGTCCAGCCTTCGGCTTCGTGTTTCGCTTCCGCTTCCGGGCGAATCAGGCGCACGCTGGCCCACGGCGTTACCACAAAGGCCACGCCCAAAGAAAACAACATGGCCGCCGTCGCTCCCACAGGAATGGGGCGCATGTACGGGCCCATGAGGCCTCGCACGAAAGCCATGGGCAAAATGGCGGCAATAACAGCAAAGGTGGCCAAAATCGTGGGATTGCCCACTTCGGCTGTGGCTTCAACAGCCACTTCCAAAGGATTGCGGCCGCGATTCTGTGGCATGCGGTAATGGCGCACCACGTTTTCCACCACCACGATGGCATCATCGACGAGAATACCGATGGAAAAAATCAGAGCAAAAAGGGTGACTCGGTTCAGCGTGTAACCCGCCAGGTAAAACACAGCCAGGGTAAGGGCCAACGTCACAGGAATGGCGATGGCCACAATACCGGATTCGCGCACCCCCAAGGTCAGAAGGATCAAAAGGGTCACAGAAATGACGGCAATGGTCATATGCCACAAAAGCTCGTCGGACTTTTCCCGAGCGGTCTCCCCATAATTTCGTGTGACCGTCACTTGGACATTGTCGGGAATCAGGCGGCCTTTGAGGCTTTCGATTTTCCGAAGCACCGCGTGGGCCACGTGAATGGCGTTCGTTCCTTTGCGCTTGGCGATGGACAAGGTCACGGCGGGAAACACTTCCGATGACGCCTCCTCGCTAAAGGCCGGGCCAGCCCCGAAAAAAACGTAATCCGCGGGCTCCTCCGGACCGTCCACCACCTCGGCCACATCCCTCACAAACACCGGCCGTCCTGCATGAACGCCAACGACCACCGCCGCCACATCCTCGGCCGAATTCAAAAATTCACCCGTTTCCACAAGGATTTCCCGATTGTTGGCCACCATGCGGCCGGAAGCTAGAGAGCGGTTCGCTTGGCTGAGCCGGTAGAGCAGCGCGTCGGCGGCTAGGCCGTGAGCGGCCATTTTGGCAGGATCCGGCAGAACGCGCATCTGACGGCGCTGCCCTCCAATTAAATGCACTTCGGATACATCGGGCACTTGCTTGACATGGTCGTGCAATTGAGCCGCCAGGCGGCGCAAGGCAAAGTGATCCAGTTCCTTGCTCCATAGGGTCACGGCCAGAATAGGCACATCGTCGATGGAACGGGGTTTGATCAAGGGCGGGCTTGCACCGGAAGGAATGAGGTCGAAATTGGCGAACATCTTCTGATTGAGGCGAACAATGCTTTTTTCTTCATCTTCCCCCACATTGAAACGCACCACTACGAAAGAACGTTCGGCCGAGGAGGTGGAATAAATGTATTCCACGCCGGGAATTTCCCATAAAAGCTTTTCCATGGGCTTGGTGACGCGTTCCTCCACTTCCTTGGCTGAAGCACCGGGCATGCTCACAAAAATATCCAACATGGGAACGACGATCTGGGGCTCCTCTTCCCGAGGCAGCAAGAGCACGGAGCCTATGCCCAGGAGCAGGGAGGCAACAATAACCAGAGGAGTCAGCTTGGAATCGATAAAGGCTCTGGCGACACGACCAGCCAGTCCAAGATGCGGGCTTGTCATGAAGGCCCTCTCAGTCGGCGGTGATGCGGGAACCGTCTTGTAGTTCTGGAACCACCTGCGCCACGATGCGTTCCCCAGGTTGCAACCCGGAAAGGATTTCCACCCGACCGTTCACGGAACGCCCCGTGCGGACCAAACGCCATCGGCATACCTCTTGCTCGTCCACTACAAAGACGCCCGTCAGTTGGCCTCGCTGAACCACGGCGGCAGCAGGAACCAAAAGGGCTTCTCGAGACCCCGTTGTAAAGCGGGCGCGAGCGAATGTGCCCGTGCGCCACTGAACGTTTCGGCCTTGGTCGACGGGCGGTGAAGGTAGGTGCATCTTGACGAGTCCGGACCGGGTCTGGGGATCCACGGAAGGAAGAACGTCCACCACACGCCCCGTCACCGGAACTTGCCTCGGCTCCACAAAAACCGGGACCGCATCGCCCACATGCACGCTGGACAACACACCCTCGGGTACCGGAACCTCCAGCCGATACACCGAAGGGTCTTCCACCGTCAGCAGGGGAAGACCGGGCGTGGCCATTTGCCCCACTTCCACGTGCTTGGCCGTGACCAGAACATCCATGGGCGCCGTCACCTCAGCGTAGCTCCGCAGAGCCTGGGCGGCTTCCAAGGCGGCTTGTGCGGCACGCAGGGCCGCCAAAGCCTGTTCCTTCTTGGCTGTCACAGCTTTGACGGCTTGGCGGGCTCGATCCGCATCGGCCGCCGCAGACGCATCTTTTGCCTGCATTTCGTCAAATTCCTGGCGGCTGATGGACTCCCGAGCCAACAGGGATTGAAACCTTTGGTACGTGGCGTGAACCACTTCGTACCGGGCTTCCGCAGCGCGCCGATCGGCCTGAGCCATGCGAAGGGCCTTGTCCGCTTCTTCCACCGCAAACTGAGCCTGCCGCACAGAAGCTTGCGCCTGCGCCACCCCCGCCGCCGTTTCCCGATCATCGATGCGCACCAGCACCTGCCCCTTGGGCTTACGATCCCCTTCACGGACCGGAATCGCCGTGATGCGCCCGAGCACTTTGGACGAAAGCACAATGACCTGCGCCGCACGCACCGTACCGGAAAGTTCCAGGATCTCCTGAATGCTTTCCGTGGCGACCGTTACGATGGGAGCGCTCACAGGCTTGGATGATTTAGCTTTGAGCGGCGGCTCCTTTCGACACCCCGTCACCATGCCCACCAGAACGGCACAGAGCACGGACAAGATCTTCATCCTTTTTGAGAAAACCGGAAGACACCTTTTCCGATGACACGCGCTCATGGGCCCTCATCCTTCAAAAGGGGCAACATCTTGCAGCCGGCCGGTGCGGAACAGGAGTTCGGCATAGCGCACCACATGGTCGTAGCGGGCGCCGAGATCCATCCATTGCGCTCTGCGATACGCCGTCTCCGCCCTCAAGACCTCTGTAATGGTCGTCAACCCTTCACTGTACCGGTCTTTGACGATCCGCAGGGCTTCACCAGCCTGCGCCACGGCTTGTTGGGACAAACTGAGGCGTTGTCGGGCCGCCTGCAGGCTTTCATAAGCCTGCACCACCTGCAAGCGCACCTCGTGTTCGGCTTCCTGCACCTGAGCTTCTGCAGCGGCTACAAGGGCCAGGGCCTGGTCGATGCCCGGCCGACGCCGCCCTTCGTAGAGATCCCAGCTAAAGCTCAGGCCCAGCGTGTAGTCCGAACTGCCGCTTTCCCAATCGGGACCGCTCACACCGTAGGAAGAAAACGCATCCACCCGGGGAAGATAACGCGCGCGGGCCTCCCGCAACCGCAGCCGCGCCACGTGAAGGTCTTCCCGAACCATGGCCACATCGGGCCGAGACGCTAGGGCCTCTTCGGTGTACTGGGTCAGGGAATGCAAGGGGAACAGAAGGCTGGGCATTTTTTGGGTCGGCTCGGGATAAGGCGGAAAAGGCCGGCCCAAGGCCGTTTGAAAGGCCTCCTGCGCGGCGTGATATTCGCCTTCAGCCTCCACGAGTTGCTGGGAAAATTCAAGGTGCTGCACCTGGGCGGCTAAAAGGTCCGAACGCACCACCTGGCCGTTTTCAAAAAAAGCCTGAATGCGCCGCACCTGCGCTTCCGTTTCCCGGACCGCTTCTTGGGCCACAAAAACCCGTTCGCGCGCCACAATGACCCCGTAAAACCTTTGAATCACGCTGAGAAAAATTTCCTGCCTTACCCATTCTTCCAGGAATCGAGCCTTGCTTTGAGCCCCCTGGCTTTCGGCGACGCGCGTGGCCGTGAACAGTTGATCAAACACGGGCAAGGCGGCTAAGGCTTCAGTGCGCGCGTTGGTCAAGGGGGCTGGAGCATTTAAGAAGGCGGGGTCGAAGTGTTCCACACCGAACCGGGCTTGTTCCAAAAGAGAACCAAAAACGAAAACCGGATTGTTGCTACGAAGGATTTTATGGGAAAGGCTGATTTTGGGAAAATACCCGGCTCGAGCCGCCCTGTGGCCGGCTTCAACGGCTTGGGTTTGTGAGGTCACCATGGATATTTTGGGATGTTGCGACAAAGCCGTCTGCAGGGCATGGGTGAGTGTACCGGGTGCGGCGTCGGCTTTCAGTTCGGCACCAGGGGCCGCGGCAGGCTCAGGGTTCGCCGCTTTAGCGGAATGGGAAAAAAGCATGCACAGAACGATAATTATGGCGACAGAAGCTGCAGCGTTCCGATCCCGTTTCATGCCGATCCGCCTTGTGGGCCGCCGATCTATGCGCTTGTCCGAGAATGGTTTGGTCGAGTCGTTTCAGCTTGAGCTTGTCGGAGCGGCGCACGCCGCGACGCCAGATCGCACTTTGCGACGCTCCTACTGAATGAAATGCACCCGGCCCCCAAAAGCCATTTTCTGACAGGCTCCTTGGGAGCCTGTCCGACAATGCCGATTCTGACCAGTTTCCGCCCCCTAACTAGCTGAAATTGCTAGATCGCCATGGGGCGAAAACGAGTTCTCGGACGCCTCCTTGGGCATATGTCTCAGCGTGTAGGGACAAAGGCCATTTGTCAATCCACCTTGAAATTAAGGTTTACAGATACCTTAAAGATCAGCAAAATGCAAAGGCTTCAAAGGAAGAAGGCACCTGGCACGTCACCAAAATACCTTTGGCCGCCAAGGGCCCTCGCGTCCTTAGGTGCTTCGCCGGCAGAGGATGGGGCCCTGACGCTAAGGGTGCAGCCCCTATGTTCAGAAACAGGCCCGTTAGTTGTTTGCAAAGAAGAAAAATACCGTGCACGCTACAGAGCTTGAAAACATGTCTGTTTCTGTGGTGTTCGACCATGAAGACTTTCTGGTCGTCCACAAACCTCCGGATTGCGCCGTGACCCGAAACAGCTCCGACAAAGGGCTTTTGGCTCGGCTGCGGCGCCAACTTGATTCCTCGAGCCTGATTCCGGTGCACCGGCTGGACAAGATCACTTCGGGCTTATGGCTTTTGGCCAAGAACATCGAAGCGGCTCGGGCGCTCACCACCCTTTTTCGAGAGCGCGCTGTGCGCAAATGCTACCTTGCCCTCTCGGATCGCAAGCCTCACAAAAAACAAGGTCTCGTCATCGGGGACATGGCCCGCTCTCGAGACGGCCGATGGAAAATGTGCCAGTCTCAAGAGGCTCCAGCCGTGACGCGCTTTATCAGCCGCTCCATGAGGCCGGGCCTGCGCCTCTTTGCCCTCTTTCCAGAAACGGGAAAAACCCACCAGATCCGCGTGGCCATGAAATGTCTGGGCGCTCCTATTCTTGGGGACTCTCTTTACGGCCGCCGTCCATCCTCTCTCCTCGTGCCCGAGCGCACCTACCTTCATGCTTATGCTCTGGCCTTTTCGTACAAGCGGATTCACTATGACTTCAAAGAACTTCCGCGACACGGCCGCTACTTTCTCGATCCCACCTTTACCAGCGCCCTACAGACCTTTGACGCGCTGGACCAGGTGTTCCGCTCGAACCAATGGCAGCCACCATGAATTAAAGGCGCAAGCGGCCGCAGTCGTCATGCCCATTTTACACTGTCGGCCCCAAAGTCCAAAAACCTTGGTTTGGCCATCGGCAGCGACTTCGAGGGCTTTTTCGCCCGCCACCCCAACAAGAAGGCATCACTTGACGGTAGACTTGCCCCAAGGTCCGAACGCCCACAGCGAGGGTTTCTATAACGCACGGTCCAAGAGGTCTCAATGGACGGCCATGAAGATGGGCTCGTGACCGACATCGATGCATGCACGTTCTTAATCCCCCAACTCGCCCATGCGCTCATTCATACACCTCCACCATGGCAAGCATGAGACGGAATTGGAATTTTCCTTCGCATGAGTTAACTACTGAAAGCAGCCTGCCACCGCCTGTAGAGGCCACTTTATAAAAAGGGAACGCGCGTGCTGAGAAGCTCCCGCGATCCTCGAGCCGCCAGGCGAGAATAAGGCGTGGGCGAACGGAAATAAAGCTTTTTTTCGGACATGCGATTCGTCTGGGAATATCAGATGCGGAAAAGGCCATGGGCAAGGTAAGGTTCATCCTTTTTTGCTTTCTCGCGCTCCTGTGGAGCTGTTCCGAGGACAGGAACCCGGTGGTGGTGGATTTTTCCGTGCGCATACCCACGGCCGCCGTTCAGGAGGCACCGGCATCCTCAAAAGGCCTGGTCGTCGCCGTTGCCGCCATGGTTTCCCCCAAGGCAACCCTTCGCCATTACCGAGAGCTTCTCAACTATGTGGGCCGACACATGCATCGCGAGGTGTCGCTGGTGCAAAAGAAAACGTACGGGCAGCTCAGCTAGCTGTTCGCGGAGGGTTCAGTGGATCTGGCCTTTGTGTGCACCGGATCCTACGTCTTGCATCGCGATCACACCCGTTGGGAACTCTTGGCCGCGCCCCAGGTCAACGGCAAAACCACGTACCAGTCCTACTTGATCGTTCACAAAAACGCGCCCTACGAAAGCCTGACGGATTTACGCCACAAAACATTTGCCTTTACGGATCCCCATTCCAACACAGGACGGTTGGTCCCCACGGCATGGGTTGTGGAGGCCGGGTCCACGCCCGAGGCCTTCTTTTCCCAGTTGCTTTACACCTATAGCCACGACAATTCCATTCTCGCCGTCGCCAAGGGCTTGGTGGACGGCGCCGCCGTGGACAGTCTGGTTTGGGAATACGAACAGAAGCACAATCCCTCCTGGACATCTCAAACCAAAATCCTTCGTCGCTCGCAACCTTTCGGCATTCCCCCCGTAGTGGTCTCTTCGAAGCTTTCCCCCGAAGTTCAGGAAACCTTGCGCCAGATCTTTCTCACCATGCACCAGAACGCCGAAGGCCAAAGGATTCTGGACGCCTTGGGCATGGATCGGTTTGTCGTGCCCGACCCCTCGTGGTATCAAGAAACAGAAAAACTGATCGCCTTCTTGCAGGACAACGGAATCTCCATTCATGGCCTGGAACCGGCTCAGCACTAAATTGCTCGCAGGCGCTGTCGGGCTTGTGTTCATCAGCGCTTTGGCCGTGGCCTCGCTGGCCACCTACCGATACAGCCAGGGCCTCATGCAATCCTTGCGCGACCAGTCCTTTCTCTTGGGCCATTCCCTGGCTGCAGAAGCCGCGGACCTCGTCCTCACCAACGACGTCGTGGCGCTTCAAAAAATGATCCAACACCAAAAAGCCATTCACCCGGATCTCGCCTACCTCTTCGTGGTCAAGGACGGCAGAGTTCTCGCCCATTCCTTTGACGGCGGTTTTCCCATAAACCTTCTGCAGGTGCATCGGCTCCAGAATCCTCCAGGCATCGCCGCCCAGAAAGTGGTTTCAGAGGCACGTGAACGATTTTTGGATGTCGCCGTGCCCATTTTTGAAGGTCGAGCCGGTTACCTGCGGCTGGGTTTTTCCGAAAAGGCCTACGAACACCAAATGCGCCAGCTGTGGATCCAAATCGGCGCTATCACAGGCATCATTATCTTGCTGGCCGTCGGCGCCATCTCCCTAGTGATGAAGAAAATCCTGGCGCCCCTCGGCCGCCTGACATACGCCGTGGAACGCGCCAGTCTAGGGGAACTCACCGTTCGCGTACCCGACTCGGGGGATCGGGAAATTGCCGTTCTGGCCCAATCTTTCAACATTATGATGGAACGCCTGCAGGACTATACCCATCGTTTAGAACATCAGGCGCAGGAATTGGCCACAGCCCAGCAGCAGACCAAGGCTTTTTGCGAAATCGTTCAGAACATCGGAGCGCTCCATTCGCTGCAGGACATCGGCGCCTTTCTCATCAGCCGCTTTCGCGATGCGCTGCATTTCGACAAGGCCGTGTTCCTCCTTTTTGATGATGCTCGCGAAGTTCTCATCGCGCTCGACGAAAAGACTTTGAAAACCCTTGGAGACCCCAAGGCTTTGGGGTGGTTCGCGCACTTTTTGGATACCATCAAGGCCGCCGGTGTCCGCTCCGCACTGCATCCAACCCCGCCTGAACCCATCCTTAATGTGCTGTGGACCGAAAAAGTCCCCTGCGTCCTTGTACCCATCAGCACCGAAGCCCCTTCGGCTTTCGGAACCCTGATCATTCGCTGTGGCAACCGCTGCCAATGCCCTGCCGATGCCCTGGAACTCGTCGGCGCCATGATTCGTGAAGCCTCCAGGGTTCTTCAACGGGCCGTGGCTCACGAAATGGAAATGCGCTCCTTGCACAGGCTCTCAAACCCTCGCGCCGCTTTTTGCGGCATCGTAGGTCGGGATCCCGCCATGCAAAATGTCTTTCGTCTCGTGGAAAATGTGGCCGCCTCCGATGCCACGGTGCTCATTCAAGGCGAAAGCGGCACGGGCAAAGAGCTTGTGGCGCAGGCCATTCATCAGCTGAGCCCGCGAAGCAGCTTTCCCTTTGTGATCATCAACTGCGCAGCCTATCCCTCCACGCTCATTGAAAGCGAATTGTTCGGCCATGAAAAGGGAGCCTTTACAGGGGCCGACCGCCTTCGACAAGGCCGCTTTGAACAAGCCGAAGGCGGCACCGTCTTTCTCGATGAAGTGGGGGATATTCCGGCGGCAGCGCAAGTCAAGCTTTTGCGCGTGCTTCAGACCCATCAATTCGAAAGGGTAGGCGGCGAAAAGACCCTGACAGCCAACGTGCGTGTGGTGGCCGCGACGAACCGCCATCTCCTGGAAGAAGTGAAAAACGGCCGCTTTCGCGAAGACCTCTTCTATCGCCTCAATGTCATTCCCATCACACTGCCTCCCTTGCGGAACCGTCCCATGGATATTCCTTTGCTCGCAACCCATTTCCTTCAAAGATATCGCCAGATTCACAGAAAGGACGTGAAAGATTTTCACCGTGATGTGCTGCGCCTCTTTCTCGAACACCCTTGGCCGGGCAACGTTCGAGAACTGGAAAACACCGTGGAACACGCCGTTCTGATGGCCAAAAACGACATCATTCACATTTGGGATCTTCCTTCGGCCTTTCGCAGCCCATCGACCAACCCCTCAGCCGAAGGGCTTGCCACCATGGAAGAACGCGAGCGGCAGGCCATCGCCGAAGCTCTGGAAAGCGCTCAGGGTAACAAGAAAAAAGCCGCTCAAAAGCTGGGCATCAGCCGCAGCGCGCTGTACAACCAAGACCATCACGCAAACCAAGTCCCGAACCTCAGGCAATTACTGGCTGCAAGCCATTTATCCTGAAAACATGGTGGATATCTCCACTTTTGACGCCCAGCGCCTGGGACTCAAGGAAGGCGATCGCGTGCGGATCGTCTCCCCGACCAACCCGGAAGGGGAGTGGAATCTGGGCCACGGCCTTCGAAAACCCATGATCGGCCGCGTCCGCATCATGGAAGGCATTCGGCCCGGCGTCATTGCGTTTTCCCTGGGACACGGCCACTGGGCCTACGGCGCGACGGAAGTGGTCATCGACGGTCAGCGGATTCCTGCGGATTCAAGACGGGCCACAGGTTTTCATGGCAATGCCGGCATGCGTGTGGATCCTGTGTTGAAAAATACGGGACTTGTGGATACGGTAGGCGGGAGCGCTGTCTTTTACCAGAGCCGTGTGAAACTCATCAAGGTATAAAATCCCTGTTGCGGAGCCTGTTCAAGAATGGCTTTTTGGGCCCATTGCATTTCCTTCTGTAGGAGCGCTGCAAGGCGCGATCAGGCGTCGTGCTCGCGCCGCTCCTACGGGAAGTGAGCTTGGAGTGGCGTCTGATGAGGCGGCCGTTCGAGCTCGCTGCCGAAGGGTTCTTGTATACAGGGAAAGCATGTTCGCACTGACGTTTTCAGAGGGACAGCCGACTGGCCGTCGGTCGACATGTCTGCCGGCAAGAGCGGGTCCCGCAAAGAGCAATCAAGTGAGCGCGTGGGATCGGGAAGACACGCTTCGACGCATCCGGAAATGTGCGAACCGCAATGAACGCGTTCCATCCGTGGAAAGATGCGGGCCTGCACCAACGCCAATAAAAAGCGGGTGCGGGCAGAATTTAAAGGGTCAGAGCCCCACATTAGGTCGGCGCCCTCATGGGTTCGCCCATGCGGCGCTTCCACTCGACGGTAACCAAAAAAACGTTCAGACGGGCTTCCATGAAGGACTTTGAGACCCTTTTGCAAGAATCGGTCAAAGCCCACGGCCATCTGTGTCCGGGCCAGGTTATCGGTGTGCGCATGGCTATGCTGGGCTGTCGGCTCATTGGACTGGACGACCCGAGCCATCCCTCGCAAATTAAGAAACTTTTGGTTTATGTGGAGATGGACCGATGCGCCGCGGATGCCGTGGCCCACGTGACGGGGGTCAAGCTTGGGCGTCGCAGCTTGAAGTTTATGGACTACGGCATCATGGCGGCTACGTTTGTGAACCTGGACAGCGGCCGAGCCTTTCGCGTCCTTTCCACGGAAGAGGCTCGGAATCTCGCCGCCGTGTACGCTCCGGAAATCGACGGCAAGAGCGCTCAGCAGCTGGTCGCCTATCGTCGCATGCCCGATGAGGTCCTGTTTCATGTGCAGGAAGTCGTGGTGCCCCTACGGGAATGGGATCTGCCGGGGCCGACACGGCGCAAGGTCGTGTGTGTGCGCTGTGGTCAGGTGGTTCGAGACGGCAAGGAAATGACCGGCCCTCAAGGACCCTTATGTGTTCCGTGCGCAACGGGCGGGTACTTTCAGCTCGTGCGCCAGATCTCAGTTGCGGCCGCGCTTCAACACGTCGAGGGATTGCCGTGTTCCCGGTTCAGGACTAATACGGAATAAGGGGGATTCCATGAGGGTGAAAATCATTCCCGTAGAAGAGGCTGTGGGAACAGAACTAGCTCACGACATCACTGAAATCCGTCCCGGAGAATTTAAAGGGGCGGCTTTTCACCGCGGGCACCGTGTGAGTGCCCAGGACGTCTGCCATTTGCAGAAGCTGGGCAAGAGCCACCTGTACGTTTTGGAATTGGAAGAGGATGAGATTCACGAAGATGAAGCGGCCGCTGTGTTAGCCCACGCGTTGGCCGGAGACAATGTGACCTGGGACAACGCCCCTCGAGAAGGAAAAATCAAACTGGTCGCCGCCGTCGATGGGCTCCTTCGCGTTCATGTAGCCGCTCTGGCTGCCTTTAACATGGTCGACGAGGTCATGTGTGCCACACTGCATAACGGCACCCTTGTGCGCCGAGGCGACTTGGTGGCGGCCACTCGAGCCATTCCATTGGTCATGAAACGGGGCGTTATTGAAAAAGCGGCAGCCATTGCCTCGGCCCATGGGGGCGTGGTGTCCGTGCGACCCCTGCGTGCGGCTTCCGCTGCCCTGATCATCACAGGAAGCGAAGTCTATCATGGCCTGATCCAAGACCGCTTCGCACCTATTTTACAAAGCAAACTGGAACACTTGGGCTCCAGTGTTCGATTTCTTCGCTACCTTCCCGATGATGCAGAAAAAATTTGTGCCGCGATTCATGATGCTTTGGAGCAAGGCTGTGATTTGTTGCTTCTTACGGGGGGCATGAGCGTGGATCCCGACGACGTGACACGAGTGGGCATTGCGGCGGCGGGGGCCCGTGCCATGCATTACGGCTCGGCCGTTTTGCCGGGGGCCATGTTCCTTACGGCCTGGATTGGCTCGGTGCCGGTCTTGGGGGTTCCAGCTTGCGCTTTGCATCATAAGGTGACCGTTTTGGATCTGGTGCTGCCAAGAATCCTCGCTGGGGAAGAGGTCGGCAAGACCCAACTGGCGCTTATGGGACACGGCGGCCTGTGCCGAGACTGCCCTCAATGCCACTTTCCCCACTGCCCCTTTGGCAAGGGGTGTTAGCGGCTGCGATCGTTAGTCCAAAAACATGTTAAAAGAAAGCGCGCGGACGTGTGAATAGAGACAAAGGCGTAAAGTGACGCTGAAGATCAAATTCAGGCGCCCAAAAGAAATCAAAGAGGGGTGCACCCCTGAAACGTGGGCACGCCGAGAACTGCAAGAGATCCTTCGAGCCATCGAAGCTGATTGCACGGAATGCGGCCTGTGCGTGAAGCGTTGCGTCTTTCTTCAGCGGTACGGAACGCCCAAGGCCATCGCCTCCAGTCGTCATGGAGGAAACATTCGTGGTTTGGTGGAGGCTTTTGAATGCAGCTTGTGTGGTCTGTGCCAGGCGGTTTGCCCCTTTGGAGTGCGTCCGTCGGAGCTTTTTTTGGAACTGCGCCGGGAAGCGGTCCTTCGAGGAGTGGCAAATCTTCCCGAACATCGGGGACTTTTAGCCTATGAGCGCAAAGGCACGTCTCGACGCTATTCCCTTTATGCCATTCCTGATGGGTGCACCACGGTCTTTTTTCCCGGATGCACCTTTGCCGGGACCCGATCCGAGGCGGTACTTGCCATTCAGGAACACGTGCACCGCATCATTCCCAATCTAGGTGTTGTGCTGGATTGCTGCACCAAACCCTCCCACGACCTTGGACGCCATGCCTATTTTCTGGCCATGTTTGGCGAGATGAAGAATTATTTGATGGCTCAGGGCGTGAGCACCGTGCTGGTGGCGTGTCCCAATTGTTATAAGGTCTTTCGACGCTACGGGGCTCCACTACAGGTTCGGACCATCTATGAGGTCTTTGCTGAGGACAGGGCGCTGCCGCAGGTGCATCTTAAGGGAACGGTCACCATTCATGATCCCTGCGTCATGCGCGATGAAGCGGCGGTTCAGAAGGCTGTTCGAACCTTGGTGGACACAGCTGGGCTTGAGGTGGAGGAAATGCCCGGCAGTCGGCAGCGCACGCTGTGCTGTGGAGAGGGAGGAGGTGTGGGTTCTGTCGCGCCGGAACTCGCGCGTCAATGGAGGGTGGAGCGGCGCGAGCAAGCTGGAAAACGCCCTGTGGTCACGTACTGTGCGGGCTGTGTCGGGCAATTGCGCCGTACCATGAATGCCATCCATATCATGGACCTTTTGCTCGATGGTGATGCAGCCTTAGCGGGACGGGCTCGGGTGTCCCGCTCACCTTTTACTTATTGGAAAAGGCTGCGGCTCAAAGAAACCTTGAGGCGAAGGTACACCGGCGCCCACCTACGGGAGCGGACCGATCAAGGGGAGGCTCCGAAAAGCGGCTTTTCCTGGTGGAAATCCCTAGTGCTTGCGGCCGTACTGACCGTGGCGGTCTTTGGTCTTCACGCCGTAGAGCTAAGCCGTTATCTGGAACGGGACATCCTTGAGGCATGGATTGAAAGCTATGGCGCCTTGGCTCCTTTGATTTACATGCTGGTGTAGACTGGGGCTCCCGTCCTGTTCCTGCCTGGCCTTCCGATTACGATTGTTCAGGTTTTTCGATTGCCTTTCCATGCTAGGCTTCTTGTCCAAGCGACGGTGCAGGCTTGTGGGGTCCCCCTTGGATGGGCTATGAGTTTTCTTGGAATTTTTATAGCACTTTGAGTTTCGGCCAGTGCTCCTTGGCTGTTTTTGGGTGATTTTTTACCTGTTCTGGGATGGTGTCGTTCCGTCGCCAGATGGCGGAGCCCTCGGCTATGAATACCGGGCGGCGTTTTGGCTGTCCCCTGGGTGTCTGTTGTGGTGTCGGGAGTTTTGTTTGGGTTGTTAAGGACCCCTGTGAAACCCTTCCTGGTGATGCTGGGGGTGGAATCCTTGGTTCGCCTTTTGTGGATGTGGTTGTTTTTACGATGGTTTTCAGGCTGACAGTGCCGGTTTTGGTCACATTGAGCCGAAAATAAAGGAGGACTTTCAAGGCTGATAAAAAATCTCAGCAGCCCGAGTCCGAGTGCACGTGGTGTTCGCGGAATGCCTACCGCACCCTATTGGGTATGGATCGAGAGAATGGGACGAACACGCACATATGATCTCGCGGAGGTTTTCTCAAGGTTATCGGTATGGGTAGTCTGGTTTTGACGACTGCGGGCGGCGCCCACATACTGGCATGCGCTGAGAAGGATCCTCATGTAGAGGTGGTCGTCGCTGGTATTGACCGCATGATTGTGGATGACGGAAATCGTGAAGCGCGCATTTCTTGTGATGTGACCAAGGATGCATCGAAACCTGCTGTGGTGAATTGGGGAGGGCGTTTCCAAGCGTGGCTTGGCATTTATGGGGGCAAGATGGAGGGTTGGTTCGTTTTCACAACTGTCTGATTACTTGGATGCTGATCCGATCATTGTCACGATGCGTTTGTGCGTCTGATGGCAATGGAGGTATCATTAGAGACAACATATTGCCTTCACCTCTATCCACATTGAAGGGGTAAGAACCTTCTCGCGACCGTTATGCATCAAGACCAAAGTGGCGATGAATCCATCGCACGGGGTTTGGCTTGTCCCGAGGTTGTTTGCTATGTCCTTGGCCTTGTCCCTAGGCAAAGGTCTACTGGTCACCGCCCATCACGTCCAGCCGCTTTCCCATCAACTTTCAGTTCCCTCTTCATCGGGACACGGTCTGCTGGGCAGGCTTGTCCTAATAATCCTCCCGCTTTGAGAACACTTTCAGTTCCCTCTTCATCGGGACAAGGTCTGCTGG
>NZ_JBRAHS010000036.1:0-2741 GCF_052743555.1 Desulfosoma sp. | reverse complement strand
GTCGCCGCCAGCCCAATCCCTTCACCAATAGCCGGTCCGCTGACCGGCTTTTTTTTGCCGTCTGGATTGAATTTTGCTGTCGTGCCGGTTATAAACCCACCAAAGGTGGCAACGGCTTCGCTCGGTAAGGAGACAAGGATGCAGGTGGTTCCGGCCAATGACTTCTTTCAAGAGTTTTCGGAGAGCGAACGCTTCTACGTGGGTTTTTTAAAGATGCGAGGCAGCTGGATTCCTTTGTGCGCCCTGAAAGACTCCAAAGAAAGCACGACCCTGGACATGATCTATGTGTCACGACTCTACGACCATATGGCCGCGGTGACCTCCGCCTATGCCGATAAGGTCCGCGGTGTGGAACAAACCTTTGTTCAGTATCTCATGCCCAGCGAAATTCGGAACCTTGTGGACCGATTCGGCCTCCGATTCGTCGCTGAGATTGGAGAAAGCGACGGCGGGGGGTGCGGCTGCGGTTGCGGCTGTGCAGGGTAGCGCAAAACTTTAGGCCCAAGGAGAACGTCATGGCCCGCATTGTTTACTGCCACCCTGCCAAAACCAAGTACGGACTGCATCTATACACAGACTTGGACTTTTGGGATGCCCGAAAGATCCTTCGGGATGTGGCCCTGGTCAAGCGCAATTTCGGGGACAGCCCTCCGGGCGATGAATTCCCCTCCCAAGTGGTTCGCGAAGACGCGTCGCCGCGGGTGCACGCCCTGATCAAGAGACGGCTGCTGAAAGCCATTCCTGCCCCGCCGCGCCACGTGGTGGTGCGATCCCTGCTCATCGACGGGTTTTATGAATTTGAGCCCTGGCGATATTTTCCTCGCCGCTGGTCCTCCTCTTTGATCGAGCACTTCCTATCCTATCGTTTGCCCGTGGACCATGGCGTCCTGAACAGTCCCTACAATACCTATCGATTGGAATGGCACGGCAATACCGTTCGTGTGGTGCCGGAAAAGAGACCCCAGAAACATGACCCCGTGATTCAGACGCGGCGACAGGCTCGCAGGCACCTCTTGGTCCCCACGTGTTTCTGATGTGATGGGCCGCGTTCATGGGCGCTTGGCCGTTCACGGATCGTGAAAAAGACGATGGTTTGCGAAGAGTGCGGGCGGGATCGGGCGTGCAGGCGACCGCCCAGGTTGATAATCCCTGGGGAAGGCAAGGGCGGAAAATTTGAAAAGGTGGGGGGAAGCCTTGTGCGTTCACACCTTCAGCCCGTGAAACGAGTTGACAAGCCTTTGGCGATCTTATATGCATGGGTGCCCCGTAGGTGGTGAGGATTCACCTTGATTGCCGGCGCACCACCTTGACATGTGAACCAACCTCGAAACCAAGCACTTATACCGGCTCGGATGGTCAACATGGCAAAGGGCTGCAGATTGGAGCGATGGAGTCGAGAGGCCTTACAGGCTTTGCGTCTGTCGCTTTTTGTGCAGCTTTTTCGCCCAGTCAAGACCTGTCTTTCCCTTGGAGATCCTTAATCCAAAAAGGAGGTTTCGGCAAAAGAGTTAAAAGGCATAATGGGCTAGGCTTAAAAATGAAAAAAGGCACAAGCACTGAAAGGAGGGACGACCTTGGCATTCCAACCTGTACAGCAAAAGTATACTGGAAGCATTCGTGAGGTGACCTTGGGCGTCGGCGACAAGGCCGTGGTCATCGGGGGCCGATCGGCTTTTCCTTATTACACCTTTGAAGGTCAGATGCCTCATCCCCCAAAAGTTGCCATGGAGATTTGGGACAAGAACCCCAATGACGAATGGCCGGAAGTGGCGAAGGAACCCTTTAAGGATGTTCTGGGGGACCCGGTGGCTTGGGCCAAAAAGTGCATCCAAGAATACGGGGCGGAAATTTTGGTGATTCAAACGAAAAGCGCGGACCCTAACGCCGACAACAAACCGGCCGAAGAGGTGGCTGCGGTGGTCAAGAAGATCGTCGATGCCGTGGAAGTGCCGGTGGTGGTATGGGGCGTGGGCAATCACCAAAAGGATTCGCAGGTCATGCGCCTTGTGGCCGAGCAATGTGCCGGAAAAAATCTGGCCGTCGCTCCGGTGGAAGAAGGCGATTACAAACAGATCGCGGCAGCCTGCTTGGGCTACAAACACACGGTGATCGCCTCCACCCCCATTGACGTGAACCTGGCCAAGCAGTTGAATATTCTTTTAGGAAATCTGGGCGTCAAAGAAGACAAGATCGTTATGGATCCCACCACGGGCGGTCTGGGGTACGGGCTGGAGTACACCTATTCGGTGATGGAACGCATCACTCAGGCGGGTCTGACCCAGGGCGACGAAAAGCTGCTCCAGCCTATCATCTGTAACGTGGGCGATGAAGTGTGGAAGACCAAGGAAGCCAACCAGACCAATGACGAAGCGCCGGAACTGGGCGATCAAAAGACCCGCGCCGTGATGATGGAAACCATCACCGCAGTGGATCTGCTGCTGGCCGGCGCTGACGTGGTGATTTTGCGCCATCCAGAGTCCGTGGCTTTGGTGAAAGGTTTTATTCAAAAAATGTCCTAGGATGCTTTCCGAGAAGGCGTATTGCGGCCCACCGTGGCCTTGGAACTCGATGAAATCGCTCGACCGCAAACCAGCGAAAACGAGTTCTCGGACGGCCTCCTGAGCGGTGTTCACGCAAGACAGCAAACGCCTGAAGAGACCTCATGAAGGGGGAGAAGGAAAGAGCCATGGCCGAAGAGAAGGAAAAGAAGCAGAAGGGGTACAATTTTCGGGATTTTTCCA
>NZ_JBRAHS010000015.1:22472-96171 GCF_052743555.1 Desulfosoma sp. | reverse complement strand
CACATCTTGCCGCCGTCCCCTTCGCCGTATTTTTGCAACAGCCCTACAGGCTTGGGCGTGGTGCCACCACCGGGATAGAGTTTGCAATAGTTTTTATCCAGACCCTTATCGTAATCTCTGCTGCACACTTGAACACGAACAATATAATCTTTGATGTCGTTTCTGTTCCCTACAGGGCGTTGACGATATTTGGGTTCGGTTTTTGGTCCGCTGCACACGGCCCGTTCCGTCGTGGCCCATTCCCATATGCGATGTGAATCGTTTTTGGCAACGCGGATGATGTGCGGATCGCCGGCCTTTGTGCTGGTCACGCAAAAAAGATGGCGTGTTCCTTGGGAAGGCGGATCAAAGGGAGTGAGCTTTCTCGTATCGTTGTCGCTATATTCCTTGCCCCAACTATGCGCATCTTGTGGAATGTACACCCCTTCCAGCACTGTTTCGCTGGGATTGTCCGTGGAACGGTGCCCTCCATAGAGCACCCGCCGCAACACATCCATGCGGGACATGGAAAGCCAATTGAGGAAGTTGCCACTCCACTCATCAGCTCCGCCGCAATATTTGTCATCCGTGTAGCTTGAAGGAACGAATTTCTGGCCTGAGGTTTCATATTTGTAGCATTTGTAAGGGTCAAAATAACCAAAGTAGTCAATGGAGTGTTTATAACCAACGTCCAGTTCTCCATCACCGTCCAGATCCTGGGCATCGTTATAGGCTTCGTAATAAAGCTTGTGGTCCCGCTCCATAACCATCATCACCATGGGATTGGCACCGGAGGAGACAAAAGGCGGTGGATCACAGGAGGGGGTATAGGCTTGGGCGGGGGGTAGAAACAGGACAAGCGCGATCACAGCGATCAAGAATCGTTTTTTTGCCATGAGTCTTCTCCCTTAGTCCGTAAAGGTCAAAGAAGCCACGGGCACCTGGCCTCAGTCAAGAACAGCCCGCACGGAAACACGAGGCGAAGCCCTTGAGGGCTGAAAGCCACCTTAATTGTGAGCCAACCCATTTCTTCTATCGGCACAATTTTTCGAAACCTAAAGGAATTTTTGAGGCGCTGCGGGGGTGAAAAAATTTCTGGTCTGTCGGCTGGTTCGTGTTATATAGTGGCAAATCTAAACAGTGTTTCAAG
Source organism: Desulfosoma sp. (assembly GCF_052743555.1). Lineage (NCBI taxonomy): Bacteria > Pseudomonadati > Thermodesulfobacteriota > Syntrophobacteria > Syntrophobacterales > Syntrophobacteraceae > Desulfosoma > Desulfosoma sp. The sequence goes on along the minus strand of NZ_JBRAHS010000015.1, from coordinate 95,042 downwards.
AGCCTTCTTCCACGAGGGCGCCATGGAACCGCAAAAAGGACGCCATCGCCAAGCACGTTCAACCTGTCGCGCGTGCCTTATGAGGCGGGAAGGCCATCAGAAAATCCTTTCGGGCGGGTCCTGCCAGCGTGCAGCTTGCACGCTGGTGGCACGGATGGTCACGACGGCCATCGTGGCCGTTTTGGCGGCGGTGGGCGGGCCGGCGTATGTGTACTCGGTGAGAAGCTCTGAGCCGGCGAAGGTGGTGAAAGCGCTGATGCGAGCGCCCACGGAAAAGGAAGCCTTTTGGGGCGACCACTATTGGTATGCCGCAACGCTGGAGTTCCCACCCTTTAAAGATCGAAGCCGTGGCAAATCCAATTTGAGCCTTCAGACATCATCGGACGGGCACCGCGAGCGCATCGATGCCACGCAAATGAATTTCGGGGGTAAGCTCCATATTTCAGACAATGCATGCACTCCGGTGGTGGACACTCCCAAGGCTTTGGGTTGATCTTGGTTTTGTTGGGTTCTTAGTTGAAGACATGAGGGAGGGTGCGCCGTGGAGGGAACAATGCGCGGCGCCGCACGGTGGGATCGGGCCATGACGCTGGTGGAGCTCATGGTGGTCCTTGGCCTGATGGCTCTGCTCATGACCCTTGTCGCCGTTCACAGTAACACCGCTTCCTATCGCCTGAAATCCACCGTATTCTCGCTGCGTTCCCTCATGCAAAGAGCCCGCCTAGAAGCGGTGTGCACCAACAAAAATACCTACGTGGATTTTGACGCCGACGATGACGGCAGACTGAACAGCGTGGTTTTGTGGCTGTCCATGGGGTCGAAAGAAGCCGGGACGTCCTTTCGCCCCGGTGAAGACCAGGTGCTTGGTTCCTTAACGATTTTTGAACCTTCGGCATCCCCAGGGAACCGACCGACCCTGGGCGCGGTGCCGCCGTCGGCGGGAGGACCCACGGTTGGAGCGCCTCGGGAAGGGGGTTCGATCCCTGACGACGGCGTGAGCTTTTCCGGAAACCGCATCAATTTCAACCCGGACGGCACCTCATCGGCGGGATCGGTTTATCTTCATGTGCCCAAGCATCCCGAAGCGGGGACCTACGCCATTGTAGTGAACAACAGCGGGCGAGTCTACCTGCGCTATTACCCATCGAGAGGCATGGCGTGGGAAGACCGCTGAAAGGGGCTTCGAGAGGGATGCGGCCACGTCGTCTGGGCCTGAGGCTGTCGGAGCGGTCCAGGCCGCGACTCCAGGCCGATGAGGGTTCCATGGCCATTCGGGTTCATGGGAAAAATCGCGCGGTGCGGCGCTCCTGCAACATGGAAAGAAAACGGCGTCGAAAAGACACTTTTGGACGAAATTCCACGGTCAAAAGGCAGTGTCCAATGCGGTGGCGCGGTGCAGGGGGCATGAGCCTTGTGGAACTGATGGTGGCCGTGGCGGTGACGGCGGTGGTGATGGCGTCCGTCTATGCCGGTTTTTCGGCGCACCACAGGCTTTACGGCCAAGAACAACAGGTTCTTGAACGGCAACAAAGCCTGCGCATGGCCCTGGATATGGCCGCTCAAATCCTGCAGCAGGCCGGCTATTGGCGATGCGTGGATGCGCGGGCTGTCGGCGGCGGGTCGCCGGGCTTCAAGAACACACTCAAAGACGCAGTGAGTCTCTTCCATACCCATCCCATCATGGGATTGAACAATGTGGCGGAAAGCTTCGACCCCTTTGCCGATAAGCAAACCCTGCAAGGAACCGACGTGTTGGGATACAGCTTCATTGAACCTGCCTATGAGGGAAGCCTCAGCCGGGACCAAGACCGTCCGCACGATCCCCTTCGCTTGGTCAAAAACAAGGACACGAGCGCCCTTAAAGAAGGACATATTGTCTTTGTGACGGATTGCCGCTGGAGCGCTCTTTTTCAGGTGACGTCGGTGAGTGTGGCCGAAAACGAAGTGGTCGTGGATCATGCCGCACATATTCTGATTCCCGGGAATGTGACGCGCTGTCTTCGATGCGACGACGGGGGATCGGCTTGCATGGAAGAATGGGCCTGTGCCGCGCCAGGTACGGGCTTTCGAAAGGAAACCTCGTCGCTTCATCGAGTCAGGGTCGGGTTTTTTCGTGTGAACCGAAAAGGGGAATTCCAATGGATCGAAGGGGGACCCGATGGGGCCGGACGCTATGTGTTTTCTGGGCCTCGAACCCTCGCGGAAAATGTGGAGGACTTTCAGGTGGAATTTGGTGTGGACACCGACCCTATGCCGGACGGCGCCGTAGATGACTGGGTTTCGGCTGATGCCATGCCGAAAACGGCATCCGAAAGCGATGTTCCGGACTGGGGGCGCGTACGGGCTGTGCGCGGGCATCTTTTGGGGCGAACCCAAAGAAAGGTAAAAGGCCATGTGGACACAACGGCTTACGTTTTTGCGGATCGAAAGGCCGAGCCTGCGGCCGACGCCTACCGTCGCGTGCACATGGTCAAGACCGTAGGCATTCGCAATGCCGTGCCTTAAAGACGAACCCCACAAATGCCGTGGAAAGCAAATTGCCGGACGCGCAGAGGCCCGTCCCTTTAAGACTGAGGGGCCGTTCACCCCATACCCCTTAAAGGGGCACCGTCTTCGCGGTCGACTTCCGTGGAAGGGACAGGATTCTGCCGGCCCGCAGGTTCGCAAACAGCCCAAAGGCGGTCGATCCAAAAGCTTGGGGGCTTTAAGTGCACCATGCGGCCGTGAGCGCGCGCATGGTGTATTTTCGGAAAAGCCCCGTGGAGGATTTACTCTGGTGGAAGTGCTGGTGGCCGTGGTGGTGGCCGTTTTGGTGTTTGTGGCCTTTTTCAGCCTGCAAATTCATGGCGTGCGCACGCGAACCCACGCCCGTCTGGCGTCCACAGCCCTCAATGTGGCTTCTGACTTTCTGGAGCAACTCCTGTCTTTTGGGGAGGCGCCTCTGAGCCTTGACGGGCAGCCGATCGACGATGCCGGGTTTGCGGCGCGTGCCGTGGCGACGGGTTCAGGGGTTGTTTTTGCCAGGCGTTGGGAGGTGAGCCGAGGCGTGCCGGCGCCGAATCTCATTACAGTGCGGGTGATGGTGTGCTGGAAGGAACCGCGGCGGCCGCTTCCTTCTGAGGCCACATGCCGTTTCGATCACCCCTCGGCGCCGCATGTGGCGTTGGAACAGATCTATTATCGGCCGTGACGAGCGGGTTTTCGTATGAGCGGCGCAAGCCGCGATGCATGATCGGGCCTTGCGGCGCTCTGACAGCGTCACGCCATAAGGAGTGCGCCACATGATTGTCGCATTGGCTTTTCGGGGTAATGGGCGAAAGAGCGTCTGTGAAGGGCAAAAGGGATGAGGCGGACGCGCTGGAGCGCGTCCCTCCGGGCAAAGTCCCAGGGGCGTGCCGCGATTTCAAAGGGACGGCCTTCAGGCCGTCCGCGGGCATGTGGGCGTTGGAAGATCAGAAGGCGTCCGTGAAGCGCGAAAACGTGCAACGGACCGCGCGAGGACGCGGTCCCTTCGAAAAATACGCTGACTGAAAGGAGGTCAGTCGTTGATTGGCTCCTTTTCGCATGAGATGTGTTAAAAAAGGGCTTTCAGACACACCCCCCGGCGAAGGTGCTGACCCATGGAGGACTTCCCCCTGACGAGTAGCCCTAAGGCTCATGACCGATTATCCACGCCATGGCGTGCCGTCCTTTTGGGCTTAGCGCGGATTTGTTCAAGCATGGAAGCTCTCGGTACATCGCGGCATCGGCTTATTCGGCAAGATTGCCACGGTATGGCGCTCACGTTGGTCTTGGTGATCATCGCCGCCATGGCCGTTTTGGCGGTGGGGTTGGCTCTGGACCAGGCCGTGGAAATGCGGATCACAGCAAACCGCCGAGCGGCGGAGACGGCTTTTCGAAACGCCGAATCCGGCCTGGCTGTGGCTCAGGAGAAGCTGGCTCGATGGTTTGCCACAGACCCTGTCAATCTGCAGCGTCAACGCACGGGAAGTTCTTCTCTGCCCGACTGGGATTTCCTTTTTCTCCATGCCGTGCCCTACTCGGGGCCGAACAGCCGAAGCAACCGCTACGATGAAGTGAAGCTCAATCTGGGCTGGGATCATCGCTTCAAAGTCTTTGCTCGAACGCCCGAAGATGCAAAAGACGGAGCCTTTACCAATCTGACCGGGGACAATGTGCGGTTGGTGCTGCGCAGCGTGGGTTTCGGCCCGGCCCAAACGCAGCAGGAAACGGAGGTCATGGTGGAGGCCGCCGCCGAGCCTTCGCAAGCTGCGGCCTATGCGCAAGAGGGGATGGCGGCGATCCCAAGCTACGTCAATATGAAGGATCGGCATGGGGTGAGGGCGGCGGGGCAGCCCCTGGCCGTAGTGCCGTGAATCGACGGCGTGAAGTCGAGGGATCTTCATGAACCGAGCCGGGCCTCAAGGATGCGGAAGCCAACGTAAAAGGACATATCGATGGGTGCGGCTGATGGTGGCGGCCGCCGTTGGATGGCTTTTTTGGCCGTCCCTTTCGGCTCTGGGAAAGGTGTGCGAACCAATGCGATCCGTGTGCTACCAAGGATCGTGGCCAAGGGAACAGTTCAGCGTGCTGGACCCTTTTGTGGTCGCCGATTCGAAAAACGGCCGTCTTGTGCTGCGCGTGGAGGGGCACAACGAGCCTTACCGAAGTTTCATGACAGCCATGGATCAGGAGGTGCGGGTCACGTGGATTGATCAAGAGTCGGGGTCTGCAGGGCATCATCTGGGCTATTTTTTGAAATCGGTAGTGGAAAAAAAGGGCTATGTGCGCTCTGACGGCAGCCTGGACCGAGAGGCGCTGGAGCGGGCCATCGACTTTACCGACACCACCCACTACGATCCCGAGACGTTTCACTATATCTGGACGTGCCTTCGTGATGACGATGGGAACGGCATTTTAGATAAGCCCTACGGCGCAGAATGCCTGCGATCTTTTCCCGAAGCGGCCTCGACTTTCACGGACTATGCCTCGTCGGAAGAAGCTCTGGCAGCCATCGATGATGGCACCGGACTGGCCTTTGTTCCCGACGGGGACGGTCGCCTGACCACCCGGGACATGACCAAAAGCCTTGGCATCATCGGCGAAGGGCAAGAAATCGTCTTTTTTCTTGTCCCTCAAGGCCGCTTTAAAGACGTGTATCTGAGTGAGCCGTCATGGAATCGGGATGTGTACAGAGGGTTGGAACCCTGCACAACGACCTTTGCTGACGGCACAACGCCGAGAAAACTGCAGCCGGCCGTTGCGGCTTCTGACAACGGAAGCTGCGTCACGGTTTCCGGCTGGCTTTCCCATCGAACCTTAAACAGGCTGGAAAAGGTGCTCGGCATGACCTTTGACCCGGAACAGAGCCTGTCCATACCGTTGCCAACGGGAGGGAAATTTCCTCACGCCGTGGCGGCGTCGGCTCCCCGTACGCCCGGGCTTCGCATCCTGGGTTGGGAAGCCGGGCTCGAGGGCGGCGATACGGATTTCAACGATGTGGTGTGTGCGGTTGGGATAAAGGCGGGTGGCCGCGTGGTTTCCCAGGATCTCAGCAGTGGACGGCTTTCTTCAGAACAATCCATGCTCATGGCCGTGGATCTGACGGTCACGGACCGCAGGGAACCCGGCGATGACTTGGCGTGGGGTTTTGTTGTGGATTCGGGAGTTCTGTCGCACGCCGACATTCGCTATGCCATCAGCGCGGACAACGGAACGTCGTGGATACCTGTGGACCGATGGGACGAGGTGCACAACAACCCGGACGGTTCTCAGACGCGAAAGGTGCATCTGGACGTGCTGAACCAGGGCCGTTCGGGTCGCGCCCTGAAGTGGAAAGCCGTTTTGGAAACGATCGACGCCAAAAGAAGCCCGCCTGAAATATTGAAGGTTTGTCTGGACTATACGGCTTCGAATCAAGAGGCATTTTCCCGATCCGATCCCGTTGTGCTTGGAAACGTCTTGTATTCTGCGGGGCTGGAACCGGCTTTGGTGAAGCAGAATTCCCACGCTTTCCTTCGAGGCCATCTTAATGCCTATCTGGTCTACGACCCGAAGTATCCCACAGAGCCCCTGTTTCGTCCCTTGTGGGATGCGGGGCGTGCCCTGGCTGATCGCCCGCTCGATAGAGCACCCCGAACGATTTATTCGGCCTTTTTCGATGCCGTTTCCGTTCGGGAAAAGGTTTCCACGGCGGACGGCATGTCTCGACACTTTCACGGGCTCCTGAGCGCTCCACGCGTCCTTTCCGGATCCTTGATTTTTCGAGCGGTGTCTTCGGCGGGACTGCCTTTGATCCTGGCCGACACAGGCGTCGGGGTTTTGACGGGGGACGGCACCGGAACGTTCAACCGGTCCACTGGTGAATTCGACCTTGCATTCGTTTACCCGCCCTGTGAAGGGTGCTCCGTGAACGCCGAGTATGCCCACGCGACCTCGGCGCCATTGCTGCAGCCGTTTCTCAAAGACACGGCCACGGAGGCGCTTTTGGGTCTCAGCGATGCACAGATTCAGGGGGCGGGCTTTGTTTGGGACATGAACGCCGATGGTCGCTACGACCTTGAAGATCAAAGGCGCCTGGTGCAGTGGGTTTTGGGTTTCGACAATGCGAGCCGTGAAAGGCCGTGGCCGTTGAACGGCATCGATCACAGCACCCCTTCCGTGGTGGGCCCTTCGGGGCTCCCGCTCTGGTACTTCGGCACGCAGACGCTCGATGAGGAACGAAGCGCCTTTGATGCGTGGCGACAATCCAAAGAGGTGGCGCAGCGACAAACCGTGGCGTATGTGGGTAGCCTGGGTGGCATGATCCATGCTTTTCAGGCCGGCAGGTATCGGCTGGGAGACGATCCCGGCACGACCTTTCGAGAGAATCGAGGTTATTTTGAGTTGCAGGATTACGGTGACGGCACGGAGCTATGGGCTTTTATCCCTCCCGGCGCCATGCCCAGGCTCAAAGCCTTGCTCAGCCCCCGATCCCCATTGGCGTTGCCCGCGGTGAATGCTTCGCCCAGCGTGCAGGACCTGGCTTTGCAAACCCCGACGGGGGCGGCTTTTCGAACGGTGCTGGTTTCGGCTCAGGGGGTGGGCGGCGAGGCCATTTTCGCCCTTGATGTGACAGATCCCCTGAAACCCGAATTTCTCTGGGAATACGCCGACGCCGCCCTTTATGGAAGCCGGGCCGCTCCACGCATGGCCCGCATCGGTCGCCGGAACGACACGGGAACTCCCCAGTGGGTCCTTGTGGTGAGTTCGGGGCAGACGGGGCCGCTGGAATCACCGTCCCTCATTCTGCTGGATGCGATGCAGGGCACATTGATCAAAAAAGTGAGCGTCGATCTTGGGAGCTCCAACCGAGGGGCGGTGCTCAGTGGAAGCCCGGCCTTGGTGGACTCGGACGGCAATGGGTTTGTGGATCGGGCCTATGTGGCGGACAACAAGGGCCATGTGGTGCGCGTGGATTTTCCCGATCGGGCGGATATGGCGTGGGACCCGGCACGGATTCAGGTCAGCCTTTTGGTGAAGGTGTCGGCATCGGTGTATGCGACCCCCGTGGCGTATCTTGCCCATCGTTACAGGCCGGACGGCAGCATCGCGGAAGAACACGTCAAGATCATGTTCGGCACGGGGGATGACCCGACACGAGCCGACAGCCCCAATGCGCCCACCGGCTACAAATTTTACGTTTTCGATGATGTATGTCGCATGGATTGGGCCGGCGGCGGCTTGAGAACCCATGAAGGCGCGACCTGTAAGGCTGAAGGGATGCAAACCGAAGCCGACGCCCAGTGGGTCTGGACCCTTCCGGCCGGGCATCGTATTTGGGCCGAAGCTGTGGCTGCCGCTGGCATGGTCTATTTCGGTACGGCGGTCAGTGACACCGACGATCCCTGTGCGCCGCCTCAAGACGATGAAAAAAAGGGCGGAAAAATCTATGCGGTGGATCTTACAACCTTGGATGATTCCGCCGCGCCACAGCTGATGGCGGAAGCGCAGGGCAATGTGACGGCGCTCTTTGTGGAGGATGAGCACCTCTATGCCAGAGTGAGCTCCGGGGACGTAGGCTCACGCGTCCAAGTCACAGGCGATGGTGTGTTCAATAACGAAACCATGTTTGGAACCCGTTTTATCACCAAAAAAGTCCCAGGTTCCTGGCGCCGTATTTTGGAAAAATGACATGGCCTTCCAAGAGCCTGTCTAGGAACGCCTTCCGTAGAGCGCCGCAAGCCGCGATTTTTTATCGCCGCTTGCGGCGCTCCTCCACCTGTAAGCCGAGATGGAGCAGCCAAACCATGATCACACAAGCTCACGGCAGTCTGGGCACGTGACGTCGGAGCTCATTTGGCTGAGCGCTCCCCGGTTCCAAAGGGACGCGCCCCCTGCGTCCGTGAAGGCGCCCCCGAGGTGGAACGGCTTTCCGGCTTATTGGCAACCTGTGCGCCGGCAGGAGCCGGTCCTTACGACGGCGATTGAGAAGGTGGCCCTCTCCAGGAAATGGAGTGCCCTCTGGCCGTCCGCGACCGTGCGGACCGCGAGGATGCGGTCCCTGCGAAGATTGAGGACCGCGAGGACGCGGTCCTTCCCAATGACGCGGACCGTGAGAGTGTGGTTTCTCTGTTGGGCATGGGGGGATGGGTGAACGCCAAAAGAAGGACTCCCCGGGTCCCCACTCGCGCGACGGCTGTTCAGGCTCAGAACGCGTTCCGTCCGTCACCCCGAGCGGGCAGGACGTGCCAGAGTTGATACACAAAGGGACGATGGGCGATCAGGCGAAACCGGCTGCTCGGTGGCGACGCTTGGACAAAAAACAAGCGGTGAAAAAGGGATTCACCGATGGGCGCTCCTTGCATGAGCACTCCCAATCCGGCGAGGTGCTGCACATCGAGATGCGGCCCGTTGTCACGGCGATAACGAAAGAGCGTTCGCGTGCCGTCCTGGCCGATGAGGCCCAGAGTCGCCAGAGGAATGATGCGGTCGCTCAGATGGAGCTCTCCTCGTTGCAGATGCACCGTTGCCGTGCCAACCGGCGCGGTGCTTGACGCTTCATTGCGAACAACCACGGGATACAGCGGGCGATAGGCGGGATGAATGCCGTTTTTTGTTGCGGGATTCCAGGTGCCGAACCAGTACCACCAGTAGGCCGTGTTGAGCAGCAGCTGATCCAGAAACAGATAGACCGGTCGAGGGGGGTCGGGAAAGAAAAAGGCGCGCCATGTGGTGTCCGACGGAATGTGTTGCAGCCCTAGTTCCTGAGCCTTGGCCTCGCAGTGTTCGGGACCGGCGGCAAGCATGGCCCGCAGCATTGCCAGGCCGTCCGCCGCGCTTAAGTTGTTGGCGCGGAAAAACGCCTGCATGCCGGATAAGCCTCGAGTGCTGAAAAAGATCATAAAATCAGCGGCAAAATGGTCATCGGTGCTGGCCAGGGGAATGGCCAGAGGCACCACACGTTCCCCGCCGTGGATTTCACCGTCGGCCAGGGTGCCCCGGCGTGCCCAGTATTGAATGTGATAGCCGTGGTCCCACCAGGCCCACAGGACAGCGTTTTCCGGAGTGCGCCGCGCCGCTTCCACCATGCCCTGCACAACGAGAGCGTTTTCCGAAGGCCAGCGCACGGTTTTCGAAACTTTGACAAAGGCCGGCAAAAGCGCGAGGATGCCGACGACCAAGGGCCCCACCAGAGCAAGGTGCGAGGCACCGAGCCGGCGTTGCCCGCGGTCCACGAGGGTGCCTAGACCGAGGCCCACAAGGGGTGCGGCGTAGACCGTCAAGCGCTGCGCCAAGAAAATCCCCCCGAACCCCAAAACCATCAAAGGAGCCAGAAAACCTAACGTCTTGGGCTGGCTCAAGAAAAGCCATAAGAGGCCGACCAGGGCGATGCCCAATACCGCTGAATGACCGGCGACGCTGCGGCCGAATTCCGTCAGAGTCGGCCGCACCTGTTCGCTGATGGATAGACCGATGTTGGGAAAGTCCGTAGGGGCTTGCTTGACCATCATGTACATGAGCTGCCCCCAAGCGCGCTGTGCCGCGTCCAGAAAAGGGGCCGCCCCTTTGAAAAGGAAAACCCCCCCGGCGGCTCCCGCAAGAAGACCGAAAACGATCCACAGCGATGCACGGTCCCCGGCGCGAAAACGAAGAATAAGGGCCGTGCACAAGGGAAGAACGGCCAGGAGAAAGGGTGTCTGAGGGCTCTGATCCCACCACCAGGCATGAAACACCATGAAAAGCGTGGCTGCTGCCAGCCACAAGCCCGCACGACGCCTGGCCTGGGTCCATGCCATGAGGCAGCCGATGACCAGCAAGGGCAGTCCCACGTTGAGGCTGTCCGTGTCAAACCGGCCCAGGTTGGTTCGGTGCACCAAAAAGGGAGAGAAAACAAGGGCAGCGCACGCGATCACGGTGCCCGAGGGGGCCATCAAAAGGCGCGCGGGCAGATAAAGGCACAAGGCCGAAAGAGCGCCCAGAACCGCCGGCAGCACCAAAGCGATTTTCGGAATGGAAATCCCGCTCAGTTGATGTATCCCCGCCGTGAGCAGGCTCAGCAGCGGAGCCGGCCGAGGTCGATTCACAGCGTCCGGGACGGCGCGCTGCAGATCCCGGCGTTCATAGTTGCCTTCCACCACATCTCGAGCCAAGCGCATGTAATAGGGGGCGTCAAAGGTGGTGGGAAGGGGATCCCCATGCACAAAACACCGATCTGGATGCTGTTTCCACGCACCGTAGGGAGCGAACCGCACCCAAAAGCCCAGGGCGATGACCGCCGTGAGTCCCCCGACGATGGCGAGACGTTTGAGCCCAAGCCGGTTGGTCAAGGTCATTGTCGTCAGCAGCCTAAGGGTTTATTGGGCTTTGAGCTTGTTTTCCAGCGCCGTGCGGTCCATGACGCCCGATCGAAAGGTGCCGTCGGCAAAGATGTAAGTGGGTGTTCCGCTAATGCCGTGGGCTTGCATAAATTTCATGGCCGCGTCCACCTTGTTCGTGCCTTCCGAGCACTGATTGTCCGATTTGTAGTTTTTCTTGAAATCTTCATGCCCTCTTTTGTCGCAAATCAGCGCGATACAGGATTCCCGAGCCCCCGGGTGTATGGGCAGGGGGTAGAGCACATAGCGCACCTGAAGCACACCTTCCGAGGCCATGGCTTCGAGGGTGGTTTCGGCTTGTTTGCAGTAAGGGCATTGAGGGTCGGTGACAAAGTAGACCATCTTGGGGGCGGTCTCCGGGCCCAAAGTAAAGGCCACCAGGCCGTCCAGAACCTCTTTGTCCTTTGCCGTTAGATGATTGAATTCATCCAGACGGGCTTGCGTCAGGTTTTTCTTGTCCTGGGTGTCAAGGATTTGTCCCAGCAGGAGATATCGGCCGGAGGCATCCGTGTAAAGGATCTGATTCTTTTCGTTCACCACCACATGGACCTGGCACAGGCCCGAAACAGGGGATGGTTCGACGGCTTTGGCGACAACGTTTCGTCCCGCAAAGGCGGCCCAAATCTTTTCTTGAATGAGGGTCAGTTCAGGGCAGGAGGCGGCCGAGCACGGTTTGGGCTGAAGGGACGCAAAGGCGAGAAGCGCGGCTAAGCTTGTGAGAACAATCGTCCAGGCTGGCTTCTTAGCATGCATGGTTGTCTCCTTCATCGGCGGTTCAACGTGTTTCAGAAAAAGGGCCCATTATTGATGCTCAGCCTACCGATCGCGACAGAGTCTAGAGCAAGACGTGTGCCGACACAAGACGCTTCAAAAAGGTCACGGGATTGTGACAATTTTTTCATTGTAAGATCCTGTTTATGATGGCATAAAAAGTCATCACATTGATGGAGTTTTTTTCTTTAACGTTCAGTGCCCATTGGGACGATATGTTGGAGAGGGAAACCAGGGCCTGAAACAACCCAAAGGCATGTCGGAGGGGGGCATGAAAGAATTTCCTCAAGAGCACTGTGTGCAGGCGCCTCCTGGAAAGGCATCCGATAATCACCATCCTCCATCGTCCCCCCTCGGAAAGCACCTTGCTCCAAAACAGCCATGTTTATTTAAGCCGGCTTCGCCCAGTTTTCGAGCGGAGTCTCTGCGCCTCATGCCCGTGGATTCCGAGCTGGCACGACGCCTTCTTTTGGAAGTCTTTCGATGGATCCCTTGCGGCGTTGGGGTTTTGGATGCTCACGGGGGGCTCGTGCTGAGCAACAATGTTTTGGAATCGTGGTTGAGCCCGGCTATGGGCGGGCGAGCCGAGGGCTTGTTTGAGGATCCTGAGGTGTTGCGGCGCCTTTTAACAAGAGCGCAACGTGCGGGAAGTGCTCGGGAGGCGGAAACCATGGCGGTGGATGCGCAAGGGCGCCGTTTTTCGGCCAGCGTGATCGTGTCGTCCATGAATCTTCCAGGGGACCATGCGGTGCGGTTTCTTCTCATCCTGGAAGATATCAGCGACAAGAAGTTGTCCTCCCAGGAGCTTCTGCGCACGGAAAAATTGGCCTCTCTTGGAACCATGGCTGGTGGTGTGGCCCACGATTTCAACAACATTCTCATGACCATTCTCGGCAACACGCAACTTCTTCATAAGGAACTGTCCGAGGCGGATTCCCACGTCCGGCGGCGGCTTAAAAATATCGAGCAAGCGGTGCTTGACGGGGCTCATGTGGTGCGGCGCCTTCAGGTTTTTACGGGAAAAGACAGGGGCGTTTCGAAGGGTGAGGACAGGACGGTGATCCATGAAGCCGTCCACGACGTTCTGGAACTCACGCGGCCGAGGTGGAAAAATGTCATGGAAAAACGAGGAACCCGTGTGGAAATTGTGAAAGACTTGACACCGAATCTTTGTGCGGCCATCAACGCCGCTGATTTTCGTGAGTGTTGACGAATTTGGTTTTTAATGCCCTTGATGCCATGCCACAGGGTGGCGTGTTGCGCTTTCGGTCCTATCAAGAGCACGATCAAGTTTGTGTGGAAGTAACGGATACCGGCGTGGGTATGGATGAGGCGACACAGAGGAAGATTTTCGACCCGTTTTTTACCACGAAAGGGGCGGGCAACTCGGGCTTGGGACTTAGTGTGTGCGCCGGCCTGATCCAGCGCTGGGCAGGGCATCTCGGGGTGCGGAGCGCTCCCGGCCATGGCACGACCTTCACTTTAAAGCTGCCGGCGGCTCGAACCAAGGCGTCTCGCTCGGCGGTGCCAAAGGCGGGTCCCACTCGGGCCCCCAAAAAGCATTTGCTCGTGGTGGATGACGATCGAGAGGTCTTGGAACTTTTGGGGGATATGCTTCGCCTCATGGGCCACACCGTGACGGCGCTGCACGACCCTCGCGCAGCCTTGGACATATTGGCGGCTCAGAGCTTCGATCTGGTGCTGACGGACCTCGGCATGCCGGAAGTGAGCGGCTGGGAGATTGCGGCCTGTGCTCGAAAGCATCAGCCAGGGGTTCCGGTCATCTTGGTGAGCGGGTGGGGAGCGCAGTATGAAGACGAGGATTTACGGGATCGGGGTGTGGACGGTGTGTGTTCCAAGCCGTTGAGTTATCAGAAGCTTTTGGAGGTGATGGATCGCTTTGCTTTGTGAACCTCGAATGCCAAGGTCCATGGAATGCAACGCGTCCGAAACGGCGGTTCTTGAAAGGAACGCGACAAGCTGAGAGTCGACAGCGTGCCCTGCGGCACGACCGCAGCCGACGGGTCCAGCCCGAACAGTTCCCTCGCAAAAATCCCTCATGTGTTGATCCTTTTTTTCCGATTAATCCTTTGCAATGGTCGGTGCACTGATCAGAAAAAGTGCGCGTGCCGGTGTATCCGCGAAAAGGACCGGTGCGATGAAGGTGTGTGCCTTTATCCGCAATGATTGGAAGAGCTTATGGTGCCTTGTCGGCCTGATGCTCCTCTTGGGCGCTGCAGGATGCGCGACGGGACCGGATTTTCGTCGATCCCGCCCGGTGCAGCTTGCGCCGTTGGATGTCATCGCCTGGCGGCCTTACGAACCTTACGCATTTCGGCAATTATGCGTCGTGCCGTTTCAAGGGCCCAGGGGCATGGAAAGTGTCGGCGTGACGCTGGCTTCCATTTACCGTCAAGTCCTGGCTCGGGAAGACGTGTTTTCGGTTTCCGTGATGATGGACGTTCAAAGGCCCGGCACCAAGGCCGATTTTGGTCTGGAACAAAGGCCGAATGCCTGTGGGTTGGTGCTCACAGGAACAGTTGAACAGATCCACGTGGGTTCGGGGGCTCTTCCTACGCTTTTGGTCATGACCGTTCGCATTGTGGATGGTTACGACCACACGACCCTCTGGGAAGTGATGCAAACGGCTCGATCTTTTCCATCGAGCGATGTGGATTTGTTTTGGCATGTGGTTTCCGGTTCAGGGGCTGCGGACCACCGCCGAATGGCTCGACACATGGCACGGCAGCTTGCGTCCTTTCTGAAGGGCGACGGCACGGAAGGAACAGCGGGGCGGGAAGCTCCAGATGAGGCAGGAGGGTAAGGATATGGACGTCAAAGTGAATCCCTTGACTGCGGTGTCGACGGACCTGTGGGTTCGAGAGGACCCTCAGTGGAAGCCACAGAAGGTCATTGCGCCGGTGGAAGCTTCCACGGAAACCTCTCCGTCGGCTATGAAACGACCGGAAGAAGAGGCTCCCGATTCCGGCATGGATCTTGTTAATCGAAAAGACGTTCAGAATGTGGTCGAGGATGTGCAGCAGTATTTGCTCCAGCACAGCATTCGGTTAAGCTTTGAAATCCATGATAAGACGGGAGACTTGGTGGTGCGGGTTCTGGACAAGGACACCGGTGAGATCATTCGGCAAATTCCCCCGGAGGAGATGCTGAAGCTGAGGGAAAAGCTGGAGGAGTTGACTGGGGTCTTGCTGAACGGCAAGGTGTGAGTGCCAGGGTCTGGGGCGCCGATGGAGTGAGTCCGCATTGAGGGTGAAACGTGGAAAAACGGCCGGTCAAAATTTTGATTGTCGATGACGATGAAGTGTACCGCGACGTGCTCAAAGACGCCATCGCTGAAGAGGACACGGAACTGGCCTTGGCGGCCAATGGCGAAGAGGCCCTGACCATGCTGGAACGCTCGAGCTTTGACATTCTGATCACGGACCTCAACATGCCCGGCATCGACGGACTGACGCTCATCAAACGGGCCCGCCAGCTCTATCCCGACATTCTGGCCCTGATCATTACCGGGTTCGGCAGTCTGGAATCCGCCGTGGAGGCGATTCGCAGCGGGGCCTATGACTACATTCAGAAACCCTTTCGTATCGACGAGGTGGCGGTTTCCACGCGCAATGCCATCGATAGGGTTAGAATGCTGCGGGAGCGCCAGGAACTTCTCCAGGAACTGGAGAAGGCCTATCTGCGTCTGCAGGCTTTGGAAAATGAGGCGGGAAAGAAAGGGCCGACCAATGAAAACGGCGACGAAGCGCCCGAGGTTTCGGAATCGAGCGGCTTCAAGGAGCGATCTTCCATGCTCCTGGTTTCCGGAAAGCCGTTGCCCCTTAATGCGCTGGAAGGACCAAAGGATCCCATGGCCCAGGTCCTGACAGACCTGGAACGCCTTAAGGAACTGCGCCGAGAACGCATCGTGGACGAGGCCGAGTTTGAGCGGCTCAAAAGATATATCCTGCGCCAAGTGGATGGAATTCGATGAATATTCTCATCGTGGAAGACGACCAGCTACTGGGCGAAATCCTCAGGGATTATCTGCTGCAGTTAGGCCACGAAGAAGTGCTGGTGTGCTCTCGAGCCTCGGAGGCCTTGGAGGCTTTTGCGCAGCAAAAATTCGACTGCGCCTTTATCGATTTGAAGCTTCCGGATGTGGACGGCGTGCACGTGTTGGGGCTTTTAAAGGAAAAGGACCGCACGCTTCCCGTGATCATGATGAGCGGCTATCCCAGCATGGACGCCACCATCGGGGCCATGAGGCTTGGTGCATCGGACTTTTTAACGAAGCCGTTCACGCTTCAGGACTTGGCCCTGGCCATGGAACGCGTCGTCAAAGAAAGAGCCATCCTGCTGGAAAACTTGGGCCTCAAACTGGAGTGCCAAGCCCAGGAACAACTCAAGGTGGTGAACAAAGAACTGCAAAGGAAGATACGTTTCAATGAAAAGCTGTTTCATATTTCTCGAGCCATCGATGAAACGCGTTCCAGTGACGATCTCTACGCGGCCATCGCCGATCTGGCGGCTTCGGTGGCGCCGGGAAGAAGAGTGGGTTTCTTTATCTACCTGCCCGATCACCAACGCATCGCCCTCATCGCCCACAAGGGCCTGCCCAACGGGCATCTGCCAAAGATTCTTCCCGTCTCCGAAGTGATGATTCGGCACCTTTTGGCCCAGGAAAAGAGTCATGTTCGAGCGGCCCTTCGGTCCATTGTCACCGCCTCTTTACCGGTTTCAAAGAACAGTGGCTCCAACGGTTCCACGCAGGCATCGGAGATCCTTCCCATTTGTTCAGACCATCCCAGGCAAAAGGCAGCATCGGTGCCGACGGCCAGTGTTTTGGACGAACCCTGCAGTTTTTGGCCTCTGTGGATTCGAGGGGAGCTGTTTGGATTCTTAGCCCTGCTGCATGAGGGGCGGGATCGGCCTACAGGCGGCGATGAAGAAGCCTTGTTGGATTTCCTCGTTAAAAAAGCGGCTCTTGCCGTGGAAAACTTGGCGCTGTATGAGAGCCTCATCAACAACTTCTACGGCATTCTGCGTTCTTTGGTGAATGCCTTGGAAGCCAAGGACCCCTATACGGGCAAGCACTCGGAAAGGGTCACGCAGATCGCGGTGGAACTGGCCAGGGAAATGTCCGTGGGCGAGACGTACATTGAAGTCCTCAACACTGTCGGGTACCTGCATGATATCGGGAAGATCGGTGTGCCGGATGAGATTTTGAACAAACCCGGCGCCCTGACGCCTGAAGAGTACGAGGTGGTTAAGAAACATCCGGTGATTGGAGAATCCATCATTCGGGATCTCGGATTGGGCACCGACGAAAGGGCCATCATTCGCCACCATCATGAGCGCTGGGATGGATTGGGGTACCCAGATGGGTTGGCAGGCAAGGATATCCCGTTGCTGGCACGGATTGTGGCGGTGGCGGATGCTTTTGACGCCATGACGTCCAAGCGGGCCTACCGTGATTCCTTGCCCATGGAAAAAGCCGTTGCCGAATTGGTCAACAATCGCAACAAACAGTTTGACCCCGACGTGGTGGATGCTTTTTTAAGGAGTTTCGCCAAGAAGGAGTCGCGGGGGCGACATGAAGAACAGAGAGTATTTGCGGGTTCGCATTCCTGAGTTGGCCGTGTGGTATAATGAACTGCCGGTGGGTTCCAGCCCTCCCTTTTTCCTGGGATTCGGTGAGCGCACGAAGCCTTCTGTGGAAAGGGAGGGGATGGCCGACGATCCCGTCGTTTCCGTCATTTTGGAATCCTTGGGCAAGCTGGAGTCCAAGGTGGATCGAATTCTCGGCTATCTGGAGCGCCAGGGCGCGCTCAAGCCAGCCCACGCCTACCAAGGTCAAGTGGTGGACATCAGCGGTGGCGGACTTTCGTTCTCCACGCTGCATCTGCATGCCGTGGGTGCCTACCTGGAATTATGCCTGATGCCTCGAGTGGGCAACCCTCGTCCCATTTACGCCGTTGGGAAAATTTGCTGGGTGGAGCCGTCTTCGGAATCATCGGGGCTGCAGGCCCACCATGTGGGGGTTCGGTTTGTGGAAATCGACGAAGCGGATCGCCAGGCCATTATCCGCTTGGTGTTTCACATGCAGAGAAGGGAAAAGGAACAGAGGGGCTCAGAGACGCTCTTCCATGATGGGGAAAGGGAGCCGGGTCAAGGTGATGGCGATCCGTGCCGAAAGGACGGGGCGGTCAAGGAATAATCATTCATGAGGGTGGTCAAAACGGGTGCTGAAAACGAATATCCTGTGGAGGTGTGGGCTGAGCTGGACCGTCCGGCGCACGTGGGACGCTTGCTGCGCGGCTTGATTCACAACATCAACGGGCCGCTGCAGAACATTTCCATGCTGTTGGAACTCATGGACCGCCATCAAGTCAAAATCGACGCCCACCTGTTCGCCGCCTCCGGTTCCCTGGCCGAGGCCCTTCGGCCCTTGTGCGATGCCCAAAGAGGGAGAATTCAGAGGATTATCGACCAGGTGCGCCTTTTTTCGGAAATGCTTAAGGACTTCATGGTCCTTCACGAGATCGAAGTCAATGAATCGGAAGTGGAAGTCAATCTGATTCTGGAAAAGCTGCGATGCATTTATCGGGCGGATCTTTTCTGCAAACACCAGGTAACGGTGCAGATGCGGCCTGCGGCCAAGGTACCGCTGCTTCGGGTTCGAGGCAGGCACCTGGTGCCGGCCTTGGAACATCTGATGGAAAACGCCCTGCTGTCCATGAGAACCAGCCCTGAAAAGACGCTCATTCTTTCGTCGGAAGTGACCGCGCACCATGTGGTGATCGGTATCCAGGATACGGGCTGCGGGTTGCCTCAAAACCGAAGGGGGGAAGAATTGTTTGAGCCCTTTGTCACGGCGTGGCCCGACGAGGTGCGCGAAGCGGACAAGATTAATCAACACTTCGGCCTCGGCCTGACGCTCGCTCTCGGGCTTCTTCAGCCTTACGGGGCCACGGTGTCTTTGATGCCCCATGAATCGGGCGGCACGGTGGCCAAAATTTTCTTCCCCAAATAGGCAATTTTTTCCCGGCATGCCAGAAAAACTTTCATGGCCTATCTTTTGGGGTTTGCTTCAAGCAGGCCTGCTGGCAAGGAGACCTCTCGGCGTGCGGTAGGCCAAGAGATCACTGGGTTGTCCGAACCCGGCGCCTTCCAAAGTGCCTTGTGTCACCGCGTTGAGAGCAACGCCCGTCTCCCTAGCATGAACTTTGCTACATCATAAATTGAAAAAACGTGCCCCTAAGAGGGTGTCCGATAATGGTTTCGCTGTGTTCTTTCGGCTCGATGCTGCGGAAGCGCCGCAAGGCGCTAGTAAAGAATCGGGGCTTGCGCTGTTTCCGCCAAAGCGGTTCTGGGACAGCCCCCTGTGAAGAGCTGGTCATGGAACTCGGTTTTATCCTAAGGCCCTCTGGCAAATTCAACTGGATATGAAATCGATACCGGCCGGAGCTGGTATTCGCAGACACGCTCCTATGAGGTGATCTTTTATGAAAATCGAAAACGGAAATCCTATCGGAAGCATCCTTTGGGATGCGGAGAAGAGGGGAAAAAGCGGGACCGGGGCCGCATCTTTTGATGAACTTCTGCATCAAGAGATGGAAAGCGGTCTGCAGGGCGTGGCGGTTTCAGCGGCGGGGACCCTAAAGGGAAATGACGTGGGGAGAATGGAAGGATCGGCTGGCATGCCCGGGGCTTGGTTGCCTGCGATGCAAGCCATGGGAGGGGCCCTGGACCGACTGGCCGCCGCGTGTTCGCATGCCTTGGGCGGTTCTTTGGATCTTCAGGCCATGGGGCGGACGCTGAGCGACTTGGGTCATGCCGCCGAAGAGGTTTTGCAGCACACCCAAATGTTCCAAGACGATCACCCGGTGCGTCGCATGGCCCAGGAAGCCCGCCTGCTGGCGTATGTGGAATCCATCAAATGGCGCCGGGGGGATTACGTGTGAGTGTCCCTAGATGGCTATGGGTCAGCGTTGCTGTGGGATTCGCGCTGTGGGTATGGCACCATGGTCCGGCTGTCCATGGGGTGTCCCTAAGCCCTACGCCGTCTCGTGCCGAAAAGGTGGAGACGGACGAGGCGGTGATCTATCGAGCGGACCCGCATGAAGCACCGGGAGCCCTGGATCAGCGCTTTTGGGAAGAACGCAAGGAAGCCGCTTCGTGGGAAATGCTTCGCCAACTGACCATTGAAGTGGAACGGCCGCGAAGCGTTCCTGAACGCTCCCTCCCTTTCCGCCCCAAAAAAGAAAAATTTCCTGGACGTCCTTCAAAATAGCCCATCGCTTTTCAAATTTTTTTCTTAAGTCGCTGGTCCGAAATTCCGATGAATCTTGTGACAGCGCCGCCGAGACGATCATGGCGGTCCGGCAGCTTCACACCATAAGGCTTCACGAGACGATGGACGGGTTCGTTCGGCAAGAGCGTGGCTCAGCGCGATGCCTTCCTTGGTGGTTTGTCTTGTCCCAGTCAAAGGAAAATGCATGGGCGAGGAGCTGCCTTATACGTATAGCATTGCCGATTTGGGGGAGCGAACGTCATGGCACCATTATGGGAAGGGGACTGACCCATGCAGCGACTGACGGATAGCCTCTTCCAGAAATTCAGCGCCCTGGTGTATCAGGAGGCGGGGATCAATCTGCATGATGGGAAAAAGTCGCTTCTGGAGGCCAGGCTTGCGAAAAGGCTGCGGGCTACGGGCATCGACAACCCTCGAGAATACCTGGATTTCATCCTCTCGGAAGCCGGCCGCGAGGAGTACGTGAAATTCTTCGACGCCGTCTCCACCAACCTCACCTTCTTCTTCCGCGAACCCAAGCATTTTGAATTTCTTGAAAAGGAAGCTCTGCCGGAAATTCTGGAAAGAAACCGAAGAGACGGCACCCGTCGGATTCGCATCTGGAGCGCCGGCTGTTCCACGGGAGAGGAGCCTTACAGTATCGCTATGACCGTTGTGGCGTTCTTGGATGTTCCCACCCGTTGGGATTTTCGGCTCCTAGCCACAGATATTTCCACCCGCGTGCTGCAGAGCGCCGTAACGGGCGTGTATGAGCCATCCAAGTTGGTCAACGTGCCAGTCCCTTTGCGGCAGCGTTTTTTTGAACCCATTCGGAATGGAGCCTCACCGAAGACGTATCGGGTACGTAACGAACTGAGAAAATACATTGTCTTTCGAAGACTGAACCTTATGGAGTCCTTTCCCTTTTCCGGACCCTTTGATGTGATCTTTTGCCGCAATGTCATGATTTACTTTGATAAGAAGACACAAGAGAGTCTTATCCAAAAGCTGTCTGCTTATTTGCATCATGGAGGCTATTTATTCGTCGGGCATTCTGAGAGCCTGACAGGATTGCACCACCCGCTCAAATACATCAAACCAGCCGTCTACAAGAAGTTTTAAATGACCGGGAACAAAGAACGTTGCAAGCGCTGAGAGTGAGCCCATGAACCGTGTGATTGTCGGTGTAGCGGATTTGGCTGTAAGTCGTGATCCAAACGATGTGATCATCACCTATTCCTTGGGATCGTGTATTGCGGTGGTGCTCTATGACCCCAAAGTGGGCGTGGGCGGCATGCTCCATTACATGCTTCCCGAATCCAGCACCGATCCCGTCAAGGCTCAGACCAAACCGGCTATGTTTGCAGATTCAGGGATTCCTTTGCTTTTCAAGGAAACCTACAAGTATGGCGCAAAGAAGAAGAGCTTGATCGTCAAGGTGGTGGGGGGAGCCCAGATTCTGGACGAGGACGGGGTCTTTAACATCGGGAAGCGCAACTACATGATGCTCCGCAAAATCTTTTGGAAAAACAATGTCCTGATCGCCGCCGAACACGTGGGGGGCAAAGTGAATCGAACCGTGCGCTTGGAAATGGCCACAGGCCGCGTGTTTCTCAAGGTTTCGGGGCTCGGAGAATTTGAACTGTAAGGTGTGAGGGAAGGACAGCAATGGCTTACAACGTCATGATCGTCGACGATTCCAAGTCCATGCGACACGTGATCAAAAAAGTGCTCAAGATCAGTGGCTTGGACCTCGGGGAAATCATTGAGGCCGGCAATGGTCAGGAAGCTTTGGACCGGTTGCAAAATCACTGGGTGGATCTCATTTTAAGCGACATTCATATGCCGGTGATGGACGGAATCGAGTTTCTGCGGCACCTTGGAACCCTTGCCGACCTGCGGGACGTTCCTGTGGTGCTGGTGACAACGGAGCGCAGTGAAAAGCGGCTGAAAGAGGCCATGGCGTTGGGGGCTCGCGGCTATCTTTCCAAGCCGTTTCAGCCGGAAGAGTTTCGATCCTTGGTGCTGAGACTTTTGGGAGTGAGCGATGAATGGGAACTGGCGGAAAGTGATGAAAGCTGCGATTTCTGAGGTTTTGGAAACCATGTACTTTACGGACGTGGGTTTTCAGGCCGAGGTTTCAGGGGAGGCCATGGAGGGGTGGGAGGCGTGCATTGATGTGCATCCAGTTCCCGAAGGAGCTTGTTGGCGACTGCGCCTCAGTTTTGTGGAGGGTTTTGCACGGGAATTGGCGGCCAACATGTTGGGGATGGATTCTGAAAAGCTGGACGATGATCAGGTTCGAGACGCCATGCAGGAATTGGCCAACATGGTGGCCGGCACTTGCATGGTGCTTCTCGGCCCGGAAAACTGGCGGCTCGGCCTTCCCTTTGCTGAGAAGAAACTAGGCCGAGCGACCCAAAACGGCGACGTTCTGAACATGGCCTCCTCGGGATCCTTTGTGGGCCAAGCTGCCTGTGTTCAAGGATGAGGGGGCCTTATGGAACCGATACGCGTCCTGATCGTTGACGATTCGGCCATTGTTCGAAAAATTTTCACCCAGGAGCTGGGTAAATATGCGGACATCGAAGTCGTGGGCACGGCTCCGGACCCCTATGTGGCCCGAGACAAGATCGCCCGGCTCAGCCCCGATGTCATCACGTTGGATGTGGAAATGCCGCGTATGGACGGCCTGACCTTCTTGCGAAAGCTCATGAAGTACCATCCGACGCCGACCATCATCGTCAGTTCTTTGACCCCCAAGAACAGCGAAATGGCCCTGGAGGCTTTAGAGATCGGGGCCGTGGAGGTCTTGGCCAAGCCCGGAGGGTCGTATTCTGTGGGGGATATGAGTGTTCAATTGGTGGAAAAGATCCGTGCGGCGGCCAGAGCCCGCAGTTATGTGGCCAGGCGTCGTCAGGAATCTCAGCCGGTGCCTGCGGGCCCCGTTCGTCCCGTTCCCATGGCGCTTTCGCAGACCACGCACAAGGTCATTGCCATGGGGGCGTCCACGGGTGGCACCGAAGCCTTGAAAGCCGTGCTCATGGAAATGCCGCCCAACAGCCCCGGCATCGTCATTGTGCAGCACATGCCGCCCAAGTTTACCACCGCGTTTGCCAAGAGACTGGACGGGTGCTGTGCCATTCAGGTCAAAGAAGCGCAAAACGGAGACTCTGTGCGACCGGGCTTGGCGCTCATTGCCCCGGGCAACGAACATATGGTGCTCAAAAGGAGCGGGGCGCGCTACTATGTCGAAGTGAAAGACGGGCCTTTGGTCTGTCATCAGAGGCCGTCCGTGGATGTGCTTTTTCATTCCGTGGCCCGCTATGCCGGGGCCAATGCCGTAGGTGTGATCATGACGGGTATGGGCCGTGACGGGGCCAAAGGTCTTTTGGAGATGCGCCAAAGCGGCGCGCGCACCATTGCTCAGGACGAATCCACCTGCGTTGTCTTTGGCATGCCTAAGGAAGCGATAAAACTGGGAGCTGCGGAAACGGTGGTGCCCTTGGAGGCCATTCCCGCTGCCATCCTTAGGGCTTTGGAAGAAAAGGGATCATCGGCGGAAAAGGCAGTTTCCTAGAAGCCTGATCGAGAAAGCACATTTTGGCCAGTCTGCGGGCTTCGTCATGAGCCCAAATTGCTGAATACCCAATGGCCCAAAGGAGTTTTGGGACACCGCATAGGAGCTTGTCCAAAAACTCAATTTTGACAATTGGCGCCCTAGCAATTTCAATGAGTTGCAAGGCGACGTTGGCCCAAAATCGGCATCCTCGGACAACCGCATAGGAGCCCGCCCGACAATGGCTTAGGCGCGTCTTTGCGCCTTGAGGCTGTAGGAGCGGTGCAAAGGGGGATAAGGCACCGGGGCGTACGCTGCTTTATTGAGGTTGTGCGGGAATGCTGGAGGAGAGTATGGGTTCGTATGGAAGATTTTTGCACGCAGGGGTTCGAAGGGACGACCTGCCAGCCGTCCGGGAATGTGCCAACGGGCGGGAGCCGGTTTCTCCAAATGCCAAGGACTGCGAAGACGCGGTTCCTTCGAGGTGGATAACGCGCATATCTCTCATGGGGGGTATCTGAGATGACCCTTGGGAGGCGTGCCGTGCTGAGGAAGCGCAAAAAAGTTGTGTTCATTCGTGAGACAAAGGAGTCGTACCGTGGCCTATAAGGACATGAAGGTTTTAGTTGTGGATGATTTCGCCACCATGCGTCGCATCGTCAAAAACATTCTCAGAGAACTGGATTTCAAGGACATCGTGGAAGCGGAAAATGGTGCGGCGGCGGTGAAGATTCTCGAATCCCAAGACATCGACCTCATCGTCTCCGACTGGAATATGCCCAAGATGACCGGACTGGAATTGCTCAAATGGGTGCGTGCCAACGAAAAGACCAAAGACCTGCCTTTTCTCATGGTGACAGCGGAGGCGCAGAAAGAAAACGTGGTGGAAGCCGTGAAAGCCAAAGTCAGTAACTATATTGTCAAACCGTTCACGGCAGCGGTCTTAGCGGAAAAATTGGAAAAGATTCTTCCTCAAAAATGATCGAGGTACCGACGATGACCGTGGAACGTGTGTCTTCGGAAACCCTTGAGACCTTGGTGCGACGCCTCTCGGACGGCGTTGTGGCGGGACCGGATGACTTGATGGGTATTGGGGAATGCCTCAAAGTGATTGAATCCATTGAGAGCCATGAGGACACGCCGCAGGTTTGGAAACAGGACCTCGAGGTGGTTAAACGGCTCTTTCGAGGTATTATCCTCGAAGAGTCGGCGGATCCCCAGGCGGATTGGAAGAAGATTCAGGTAACCCTGAGGAATTTTTCGGGAAACGGCCAAAGCTTCTCGAGCGGAAGCACCCAAGCCGGGGAGGCGATGGAGACGACGGTCTCGGCATGTGCTCTGGCGCCTGCGGTTGTGGGCGACGATGAAGACGCGGGCAATCTGGAAAAAGAACACGTGGCGCTGGAGGACGCGGAGCTGATCAAGGATTTTATCGAGGAAGCCAAAGAGCATTTGGCTTCCATCGAGCTGAACATCATGTCCTTGGAATCCGACCCGAGTGACAAGGAAGCCATCAATGCGGTTTTTCGCCCTTTTCACAGCATCAAGGGCGTGGCCGGCTTTCTCAATCTCACCGCCATCCATCAGTTGAGCCATGAAGTGGAAAACCTTTTGGACGAAGCGCGCTCGGGAGCCATTGATGTCACCGATGCCGTCATCGATGTGGTGCTCCGCGCCGTGGACATTCTCAAGGTGCTGCTCAAGGAACTGGAATCGGCTCTGGGGTGCGCCGAGGCGTCCCTGTCTTCGGGGCTCGTGGCGAGCTTTCTCAAAACCTTAAAAAATTTTGACCCCCAACAACCTCTTGCGAGGCCTCGGTCGACGGAACCTCCCAAGGTGGGGAAGATTCTCGTCGAAAAAGGGCTCGTGGAACCCGAGGTGGTCCAAAAGGCCGCGGAAACCGCCAAAGAAAGGGGCATGAAAATCGGTGAGGTGCTGGTGGACGAAGGCACCTTGAGCCCTCAAGACGTGGCCGGGGCCCTTCGAGAACAGCGCCGTTTCAAAGAAAGCACCGCTTCGGTTCGCGTGGACACGGCCAAATTGGACAACTTGGTGGACATGGTGGGCGAACTGGTCATTTCCCAATCCATGGTGCTGCAAAACCCCGAGGTGCAGGCCATCAAGAATCAAAAGCTTCAAAAGGATTCCGTGCAACTGCGGCGCATCACGGCGGAACTTCAGCGCATTTCCATGTCCCTGCGCATGGTGCCCATTAAAAGCACCTTTCAGAAGCTGATTCGCTTGGTGCGGGATCTGTCCAAGAAGTCCGGCAAAGAAGTGCGATTGGAAATGCGCGGGGAAGATACGGAAATCGATCGCAACATGGTGGAGGAGATCTACGAACCCTTGGTGCACATGATCCGTAACGCCGTCGACCACGGTTTGGAAACCCCGGAAGAAAGAAAAGCCGTGGGCAAAGATCCCTGCGGAACCATTTTCCTGAGCGCCGAGCAAAAGGGCGGCAATATCATCATTGAACTGCGCGATGACGGTCGAGGATTGAACGCTGCCAAGATTCGGGCCAAAGCCGTGGAACGGGGCCTGATCAGCCCGGAAGACAACCTGGAAGAGCGAGCCCTGTTCGACTTGATCTTTCATCCGGGTTTTTCCACCAAAGATGAGGTCACCGATGTCTCCGGCCGAGGCGTGGGCATGGACGTGGTGCGCCGCAGGGTCGAAGACCTGCGTGGCAAACTGGAAGTGAGCAGTGTGGCGGGCCAGGGCACACGGTTTGAGCTGAAACTGCCCCTCACCATGGCCATTATCGACGGCATGGTGATCTGCGTGGGGCCGGAACGTTACGTGGTCCCCACGGTCGCTTTGCGCGAATCCTTGAGGGCGTCTCGGGAATCGTACCTTACGGTGCATGGATCAGGGGAAATGATCAAGGTGCGCAACCAGCTCATGCCGCTGATCCGTCTCCACGACATGCTGGGCGTCGAACCCAAATTCCGAAACCCTTGGGAGGCCTTGATTCTTGTCGTGAATGAGGACCAAAAGTCCTATTGCCTGCTGGCTGACGAAATTATCGGACGTCAAGAGGTGGTCATCAAGAGTCTTGGGGCGGGACTGCGGCATGTGCGAGGGCTTTCCGGCGGGGCCATCCTTGGGGACGGCAAGGTGGCCCTGATCCTGGATGTGAAAGGAATTGTCAGCGCCTACGAAGAAGGTGGACAGTATGGACATGATGATCGGCAAAGAAGAGTGGCGTGACTTATTACGGCTCGTGGAAGATGTGGAAAAGGCCCTGACGGCAACCACAGAATCTGAACTGCTGTGGGATCGATGTGCCGACGCCCTGAAGACGCTCAGCAGCACGGCGGCTATGTTGGGCATGGAGGGATTGGCCGAGGCCGGAGGAGCCCTGGAGGCGCATTTGGAACAAAGGGTTCGCGGCAAGGGTGGGGAGAGCGCGGAAGCGACGGCGGTCTTTCAGTTTGCCGTCAATGCTCTGGTGGAACAGGTGCGACGGGCTTCCAACGCTGAAGCCGGGGACATTGAACCTGAAGAGGTCCTGTCCATTGTGAAGGAAAGGAGAGCGCCTTCCAAGGCACAGGAGGAGTGTTCCGCGGCCGGGGCGGCGGACGAGGAGGCGGAGACGGACGAAGCGGTGATTATTGACCAGATTGTGGGAGCACCCCCTGGAGAAAGGTCACAGACGGCACTGGAATTGGATCAAGGTTTGGACGTTATCCAAGATTTTTGCCGACGCCTACAGGGCGCCGTCACCGTGGAATCCAATGAGAGTGGGACGGCTGTAGCCCGTATCGAGATCGTCTTGGCGCCGGAAGTCCTTACCCGCCTGAAAGGGCTGCTCAATCCCACGGGCAAGCTCGAAGATCTGCGCCTCATGCTGGCCGAACAAGACGACGCCACGGAAAGCGTGCTGAAAGCCATCAAGGACTTCATGCAGGCCCTTTCCGACAGCGATTTCCAAGGGGCGGAAAAAATTCTAGCGACCCTCTCGGAAAACCGACATCACGGCCTGTACAAGGAAATCGGAGGCATTGCGCGGGCGCTTCACAATTCGCTTCGGGACGTTGTGCACGCCATGGATCCTTCCCTTCGGGAAATGGTGGAGGAAAAAATTCCCGATTCGGGCAACAGGCTGGAGCACATCATCAGACTCACGGAATCGGCGGCCAACACCACCCTGGATCACGTGGAATCTTTGCAAAAAAGAAACGAAAAAGATCAGGAGCGACTGGCAACCATCCACGAGATGCTCACAGGGCTGCATCCTCTGGGCGAAAACGCTCAAAAGAAATTGGACGAAGCGGTGAACCTGGTGCAGGAACTGTTGGAGTCGACCCGGAAGAGTCATGCGGATTTGATCCGCATCTTAACCGCTCAAGACTATCAAGACCTGACAGGCCAAATCATCATGAAGATCATGGCCCTTCTGGAGGACTTGGAAGCCAAACTCGTGCAGCTCATCGCCAAGTTCGGCGTGAAGGTGGAAAAAACAAAGAAGGCCAAAGAAGAACTCTATGGGCCGGCCCATGAAGCCGTGCAAGATGCGCTTCACTCCCAGAGCGACGTGGATGCCCTGTTGGCGGAATTCGGTTTTTAGAAGCCTGTCCGAAAATACCTTCAGTAGGAACGGCGCAGGCCGCGATTTCTCATCGCGCTATGCGGCGCTCCTACAGAATGGAACGAAAACGGCCTCGAAAAGCCATTTTCGGTCATACTTTGAGGAGCCCGTCACTCCGTGGGCGCGAAAATCCTCAACGCCGGCATAGCGCCCTCGAACACCTTTCTCGCACGGTCTCTTTTGGGCGCGCTTGGGAAGGCCTTCCCCTGGCGCGTTCCAGCGGGCTACCGGGTCGCGCGTGCCACTGTCGCAGCGCTTTTTAAGCCGTATCATCTTCGGCCATGAGCACGCGGTTTCGCCCTTGCTTTTTGGCGGCGTACAAGGCGTCATCGGCGCGTTTGAAGAGATGTTGGGGTGAGCCTTCATTCGGCTGCGGTTGGGCCACCCCCACGCTGATGGTCAAGGGGATCCGTTCCCCTTGATACAAAAACCGAGTCTTTTCCACACAAAGCCTCAATTTTTCGGCCACATTGAGAGCCCTCTCCTTAGGAACGCCCGGGAGAAGAACGACAAATTCCTCACCGCCGTACCGGGCCAGAAAATCCGATTTTCTCAAGGCAGTGGCCATTCGTTGTGTGATCTCCTTAAGGCACTGGTCTCCGGTGGTATGCCCGAAGACGTCATTGACCTGTTTGAATCGATCCACATCGATCACGAGCAGGGAAAAGACCTGGCCGTAGCGCTGAAACCGGTGGAATTCCTCCTCAAGGCGCGCGTCAAAGGCCCTTCGATTATGAATACCCGTCAGAGGATCCCGAACAACTTGTTCTTCGAGAATGCGTGTTCGCTCCTGCATGGTGGAAACTTCATGTTTCATCTTCTTGAGGGCTTGTTGCAAGGCCTCTGTGTTTTGCCCCGCTTCACGATGCCGTGCTTCGTCTTGTTGGCGCTTTTCCTTGAGAAACCTTTTAATGGCCGCCAGCCTGGATTCGACCACGCTTTTGAGTTCTTCCAGCGTTCGCGTTAATGTGACCGAATCCCTCATTTCCTGCATCTGCACGTCCAGAGTGGTCGTAAACGCTTCGCTGGCTTCTCTGGCTTCCCGGCTGTGGCGCACCGTGACGAGCAGCATGCTTTCCATTTCCTCCAGGTCCTGTCCGATTTCGGAAAAGAACCTAGCCACGCTGGACCTTTCCATCATAAAGGATTCATGAAAATGTCTCGCGAGATCCGCCAATTGCCGGCTGCTTGTCAGGAGATCTGTAAAGGATTGACATCCGTCCAACAGACTGGAAACGGTCTCCCACTTTTCCCGGTACGTGTCCCCAAAGTCACTGCGCAGGGCGTCCAAGACCAGGCGGTGCGCCGTGAGAAAGTCAGTAAGGGAAGGTTGAGGAGGCGCGGCATCGTTTACCGGATAGTGGGCTTGTCCGCCATTCCCGGACGGAGCGGCATCGCACGCCTCGCGCAGCGACCACGTTTTAATCTGTTGAATGTCCCGTTCCAGGGAGGGCCAGTCGGGGTCAGGAACCAGCCGTTCCTTGAGGGCGTCAAGAGCTTCCGCGGCTTTCGGATCCACCAGAGGCTTCAGCATAGACACAAAGTGGAGCACAGTGCGTTTAAAAACCTCCGACATTTGATGGTTTTGTTGCTGGAGATCCACGATATCCTTCATGAGATCCTTTTTCTGGCTTTGAATGCGCTGAAGCTGTTCCCGTAAGGCTTCAAGGCGCTGCTGGGCGGAACCGTTGCCTTCAGAACCAGTTAAACCGGGCATGGTCTTCTCCATCCTCGCGTGGCAAAGCTTCAGGCCCTCCCTCGAGAAAGGGTACCGGCGCTTGGTTTTTCGCGAAAAAGCTGACAGGGGTATCCCGATGAGGCGCACACGGCCAGACTTGGGTGCTCCCGCGTTCGAATACCCCAGGCGCGACAGGCGTAAGGGGTGCGGGGATCCCACGTCATGGCGAAGTAGGCGCACTTGGGACAGTAAACCGTGGGCTTAGCGTGCACGACACCGCGCGGCATGGTTCAATGCCAACCTCCTCAGGTTCTTGCGGGAACATGGCCGTCTTTGAGACATCTCAGCCGGGGAGAGTGCACAGCCCATGCCAGATTCCGTCAGGCAAGGGCACCCGGCAAGGTGTTGGTTGCTGTGAAGCCCGCGGCGGCAATTTTTCTCAAGCTTTGGAAAAAACCTTCCGATAAAGTAGATGAAGGAGAAAACAGGTCATGGTGATCACCGATTATCACGTGCAGAGCGTACTTCGGACCTATACCCGCCAGTTGCAGAAGTCTCGGCTCGCTGCTGTCTTTGGCGGCGGCGAAAGGACGGAGGGGGTGCCGGAGGAAAAGGTGACCATTTCGGAAGAAGCGAGACGGCGCCTCATTCGTGATCGTGTGACCAACCAGGTCCTGGAAAAACAAGGCTATGAAGAAATTGCCAACCGTTTTCCATCGTCGGAATAGGTCCGGCCCACCGGCCGAGGAATCTTCGCCTTAACCACAGGAGAAATTGAGCAATGGATGTCAAAAAAGTTGCCAGCTACATGGCCCAAAGGAACCAGGCGCTGGAAAACCGCGCGCTACGACCGGAAGCTCAGGCTATTGCCCAACCAAAGAACGTAGAAGCCGAAGCCATCGAAGACCGCGTGGCGGTTTCTCAGAAAGCCCGGGAAATGGCTCGAAACAAAGTCGCCATGGAGCGCGACGACGTGCGGGTCGAAAAAGTGGAAACCCTGCGCCGACAGATTCACGAAGGCTCCTACACCGTGGATACTCAAAAGATCGCCGCTCGCATGCTCGACGAAATCATCTGAAACAATACCGGAGGGTGTCATACGTTTGACGACTTTTAGGCTGAAGAAATTGTCAGCACATTGACATGCGTTCGAGGTTGGCGCGGAAGCCCTCGAATCCTTAAGAAAGGGATTCGAGGGTTTTTTCTGCGCTTTGTTTCCAGGGCATGGGGGCGCATGGGTTAGAGGTAACGCACCAGGCTCAGGTCTTTGAGCACAAGGAAGGACTTGAGCGCCGCTTCCAGGGCGGTCTGGTTGGTCTGAAGGGAGCTGACGGCCTCGAGAAGATCCGTGTCCCGAAGTTCCGAGAGACCTTCTTGCCGGTGCGCGGTAAGAGCGGCCAAAGCGTCTTGGCGCCGCTGGATGCTCGTCAGGCGCGTTCCCACCGTAGAAGAAAAGCTTCGAAGCTGTTCCATGGCCTCGTTCAGACTCTGCAGGGCCGTGCTGATGCCCGAGGAATCCCCGTTGTCGATGTGCCTTTTTAAGGCTTCCAGGGCGTTCATGGCATCGGGAATCGTGGAGGAAAGATCGCAGGTCACCGTCACTTTCTGTGTTCCGTCCTCAAGCGTGACCTGCAGGGGATCTGCTGAAGGCCTGGCCGATTCCCATTCCCACTTCTTATCAGCATCGTTCCAGACAGGCTTTCCCGCAAAGATGCTTTGGCCGTTCACGGTGGTCGAAACGGTTTGCGCCAGCTCTTGAAGAATCTGATCCACTTCTTCCACGTAAGCCTTTTTTTCTTCCGGCGAATTGAGGGTGTTGGCGGCCATGCCGATTTCTGTGGTTCGGATCAAAAGATCATGGCTGTGGTTCAGACCGCTGTCGGCCGCAGAGAGCATGTCGGCCGCAAACTCCAGATTGTTTTGGTAGCGTTCCATGCGCTGCAGTGTCTGCTGCAGATCCAAGGACCGAGCCCAGGCCGCCGGGTCGTCATGAGGGTTGTGAAGGCGCACGCCACTGGCGATGTCTCGGCCGAGGCGGCTGATCTTATCCTGTTTCGACAGGATGTCTCGAGTGGTTAAGCCGTACATCAAGGGTAGGGTTACACGCATGGTCTTTGCCTTTCATCAGACCATCTGAATGGCCGTTTGCATCATTTGGGCGGTTTGTTGAACGATTTTTGCGGCCGCTTGGTAAAGCTGTTGCTGTTTAATGAGTTCCACCATTTCTTCGTCCAGGGAAATGCCCGAGACGCTTTGCCTTTGGGCGTCCAGTTGCTGGGCCATGGCATCGTGCACAAGGTGTAAGGATGAGGCCGTTGTCACGGTCAGTCCCACGTCCTGGCTGATCTGGGCTAGATGCTGGGAGAGGCTCAAGCCATCGAGTTCTGAGAGGCCTTGCGTTTGCAGCGACAGAGCGGCCCGAGCCAAAGCATTGGATGGGGATGGCAAGGGGTTGGTGGAGAGGCGAATGGTGGCTGCCGTGGTGAAGTGAGGATCAAAGAAATAGGATGCGGGCGGATTAAAAATGTCGTCGTAGATTTCTTGAAAGCCTGTGACGAGGGCGCCGGCGAACTGATCCAGAGCGTCACCCCAGGAGTCCACATGACCCATGGCCGCAACCAGGGCCCCGCTCGACCCCTGTAAGCTGTCTTTGACCATATTCGTGGGACCGTCAAATTGAGCGACCACCTTGGACGTATCGCGAATTTCAATGACAAAAGATGCGGTGGTCCCTGTCCATGTGAGTTCCGCCGCGTAGTCCTGAAAAAGGACCAGAGGAGTCCCGTCTTCGAGAAAAAGGTTCACCATGCCGCCGGAAGCTTCCTCCGTGTTGAAATGCAGGTACGTGGAAAGTTCCTGCAAGGCTTGAAACCGCTGGTCTCTGAGGTCGTTGGCCATAAAGGCGGGGGTTTCCGACCTTTGAATCTGTTGGTTCAAATCCCGAATTTTTTGAAGCAGCCCGTTGACGGCGCTCAAAGTGTTCTGGAGCTCCGTTACGATGCCTGCCTGGCTTTGCTGAAGTTGGGAGGCTTTTTGGTGCAGGCTGCTGCAGAGGTTTTCCCCGCACTCCAGAACCAGAGCCTTTTCGGCAGCGCCTTCGGGGTTTTGCGCCAGAGCGTTCCAGGCGTTCCAGAAGTCGTTGAGCGCCCCGTTGAGGCCAATTTCGCCGTCATCGGAAAAATAAGTCTCTACGGCTCGCGCCGTACGCTCCAGGGTCTCGTAATAGGCGCTCTGGGAGGACGCGCTCAAGTATCGCCCTTCCAGGAAAAGATCTCTTTGTTGCACGATGCGATTCAATCGCGCTCCCATTCCGATCCACCCGGCGCGCCCCGGAATGGCTCCCTGAGTCACGGTGGGCGCTTTTTGGCGCGCATAGCCAGGGTTTTCGGCGTTGGCCACGTTATGGGACGTGGTCTGAATCTGCACCTGCGCGTTGAAAAGGGCGTTCTTGCCGATTTCCAGAGCGGCGTTCAAACCGGCCATGGCTATGCCTCCGTGCTGAGGCCGCATCCCTTGATGGCGGGAAGGGCTCTATGGGTTTCCCGGCCGTAGGTTTGAGGCACCAGAAGGGAAAGGAGTTCTTGGTGAATGGAGAGAAGTTCCGCAATAGAGCGGCCGTTGGCTTCATTGACGGCTTCGATGCGCCGAAGCGTTTCCTGTACCTGACGGCGCACGGCCCGTGCTTCCAGGGTGTGCGCGAACGCTTGGGCCTCTTGGCTCAAGGGGCCAAGGGTGTTGGCGAGGCGGCGGGCCAGCATCTCTTTTTCAGGAAGCAGCTGCCACAAGGCGCCGTGATCCTTTCGGGCCAAAATCTGCGTCTCCTGCTGCACCAGTTCAAGCAACCGTTGCGACAGGTCCCGCAACGTCTCCCAGCTGAAGGCTTGCTGCCGGGCGGTTGATGCCATGGCTGCTTCTCCATTGATCCTTAGATTTTCGACGATTCCATAACGTATCATCGGCACAATGCGGCGAAAACTTGAGTGTATGTGCCGAGGGAAACGCTCACTTCTTCCTGGATGGCACCAGTGGTTCCAGAGACCGGTACAGCCATTGGGCGATGCCGAGGGATTCCTGGCGGCTCCACACATGGGCCAGCCCCTCATCCAGCATGGATTCGTAGATCCCCATGGCGTGATCCGGTTCTTCATCACGAAGCACCG
Source organism: Desulfosoma sp. (assembly GCF_052743555.1). Taxonomy (NCBI): domain Bacteria; kingdom Pseudomonadati; phylum Thermodesulfobacteriota; class Syntrophobacteria; order Syntrophobacterales; family Syntrophobacteraceae; genus Desulfosoma; species Desulfosoma sp. The sequence continues at coordinate 61,128 of NZ_JBRAHS010000015.1, read as the reverse complement.
AAAGCCGCATGGACTGGACCAGCTGCGCGGTCAGCAAGCTCTCAAAATCCGTGCAGGCCTGTTTGAGCCTCTCTTTTTCTTTATCGAGGCTTTCGTTTGGGGCAAAAGACTGTGTTTCACGAAGGCCGTGGATCGATGTCATGGATGTTCCTTTACTTGATTTTTTCAAAAATAATTTCCACGCGACGGTTCAATTGGCGTCCTTCCAGCGTGTTGTTGGGCGCCAGGGGCTGCGTGTCGCCGTAGCCGGCCAAGGCCAATTTCGTGGAAGGGACCTTTCCTTGAGTGCTCAAATAGTTGAGAACCGCGTACCCTCGAGCCAGAGCCAGATCCTCGTTGGAAGAAAACTCGGGTCCCTTAATGGGAACATCGTCCGTGTGGCCGTCCACATACGCCTTGTAGGAGGCCTCGTTCAGAAAGCGGGCGAATTTGTCGAGTATGGGATAGGCGCTGGGTTTCAGTGTGGCGCTGCCGCTTTCGAAAAGCAGCTGATCGCCGAAGATGAACGAAAAGTCCCCAGGGCTCCACCTTTTTTTCACCAACAAGGCGTTTCCGGAAGAGACGAGCAGCTTGAAGTCTTTTTTCCACGGAGTCTGCGAGACCTCGTCCAACCGGCGCACATCCGCAATGTACACACTCTTAACGCTTTTGATGAGGTCTTGCATGACCATATCGGGATTCTTGCGGACTTTTTGCCTTTCTTTAAAAAAGAGAATGCCGCTGGTTTTGTCGAAGTTTTGAAAAGTGCTGCGAATGGCTTTTTCGTTCAAAGACGACATGCTCAACAGCAGAACGAAAAAGGTCAGAAGCAGCGTGGACAAGTCGGAAAAAGTCACCATCCACGATGCGCTGCCCCCTTCACTTTCCGCCTTCTTCTTTTTCCTCGCCATGGTTGACGCCTCTTTTTACCCGCGCTCATGAGTTTTCCGCGTGGCCGCGGCGGGTGTTGTGTTCTGGGTCTGCGAACTCTTTTCCGGCATGGGGAACAACCGAAAGAAGAAGTTCTTGTAATTAAAATAAGGGCTAGCCTTGGGGTCTTCGTGCACCAGACTAGCCGGCAGATGGCGGCTGTAGGTCAGAGTGATTTCCACTCGTTGATTTCTATCTCGAAGATGGGGGTATTGCGTGCCGTCCACCAAGGGGTTTTCGTAGCTGAACCCATGCGCGCTCACGCGCTTGGGATCCAGCCCTTGGAATAAAAGGAAGTGGTACACGGCCATGGCCCTTTTGGTAGAAATCATCCAGGAAGACTTTTCCCAGTGGGGATCCTCGATTTTTTCAAAGCGGTCCGTGTGTCCGCCGATTTCGATTTCCCGGGAGTCGCGAGCCAGATAGGGAATGAGTTGCGACAGGTACGTGCGGGCTGCGGGTTTCAGGTCAAAGGAGCCGGGTTCAAAGAGGATTTTCTGGTGCAGGACGATGGTAAGGCTTTCATCTTTCTTGATGATTTCCACCTCTCTGTCCAGTTCGTTTTTCATGGTCACTTCTCGAAGCACATCAAAGTCGAGGGCTTTGGTTTCCATGGGGGCTTCAAATTCGCTGATATCTATGCCCTCGGGTGTTCCGATGGCCGTACGACCTCCAGGCAAGAAACCAAAGGCCCCCAAGAGGGAATTGAGGGCTTGTTTCTGTCGCGTGTTGTCCAGCACGGACATGCTCGTAAGAAGGACAAAGAAGGTCAGCAGAAGCGTGCAAAGATCGCAGTAGGTGGTGAGCCAGCCTTCGGCTGGCGGCCCTTCGTCTCCGCCGGATGTGTTTCTTTTAGATGATTTCGAGTTCGGCATGGAGAGCTCCTGCAGCTTTGATGGCTTGAAGAATGGTGATGATATCGCGGGGGGTGGCTCCAATGGCGTTCAAGCCTTTGATGACTTCCCCGATGGTGGCACCGCCGCCCACGACGTTGATGGACCCCTTGCCTTCCTGAACCTGCACCGTGGACTGGGGCGTGACGACGGTTCGGCCCTGACTGAAGGGCAAGGGCTGGGAAACGGCGGGCCGTTCGCTGATCTGCACCGTCAGGTTGCCATGGGCGACGGCCACCGGCGAGATGCGCACATTTTCTCCGAGCACGATGGTGCCCGTGCGTTCATTGATGACCACTTTGGCGGCGGTATCGGGCCGGATCTCTAAAGCTTCCACCTGGGACATGAGACTCACCACGTCGGATCGATAGGATGGAGGGACATCCAATTGAATGGTGGCGCCGTCCACGGCCCGGGCATAAGGTCCGCCCAGAGCCAAATTGATTTGCCGCGCCGTTTGATCAGCCGTGGAAAAGTCCGGGGTGTTCAAGACCAGATCCAGTCGGTTCAGGTCCTCGAGGCTTACGGAAAATTCGCGTTCCACCACGGCCCCCTGAGAGATAAAGCCCACTGTGGGATGGTTTTTTTGCACCGAACTGCCGCTGGCTCCGGAAGCGGAAAACCCGCCCGTGGACACCGGCCCCTGGGCCACAGCGTACACTTGGCCGTCGGGACCTTGCAGTGTGGTCATGAGCAGCGTACCCCCTTCCAGGCTCTTGGCGTCACCGATGGAAGACACCTGCACGTCGAGCTTGGTTCCATTACGGGCAAAGGGGGGGAGTTTGGCGGTCACCATAACGGCCGCTACATTCTTGACCTTGATACTGTCCGGGTCCACGTGAATGCCCATGCGATCGAGAAAGTTGGCCAGGGTGCTGGTGGTGAACTGGGTCTTGTTGTTGTCGCCCGTGCCGTTCAAACCGATAACCAGCCCATAGCCCACCAGCGCATTGGAACGAGCCCCCATAAAACGCGCCACGTCCTTGATGCGCACGCTGTGCGCGTTATGAACGAGGCCCATGAGCAGGCATCCGACAACGGCCGCAATCCCGCACGGTGGTTTCATGGCGAAAAAGGCCTCCTCTTTAGAAAGGCAACACCATATCCAGAAGCTGGCCCAGGAAGCCCGGCTTTTGATGACGGCTGATCGGACCTTTGCCCACGAAAAAGATCTTGGCTTCGGCAATGTTTTGTGACAGCACCGTGTTGTCCCGGGTGATGTCCATGGGGCGCACCACCCCTTCGAGCACAATCTGTTGCAGTTCGTCATTGACCTTGGTCCATCGGGATCCGCGAATCACCAGATTGCCGTTGGGAAGAATCTCCGTGACCGTGGCCGTCATGTAAGCCGTCATGGAATCCGCCTTCTTGGTGCTGCCCTTTCCCGTAAAGGTGCTGTCAAAGCTCAGCCCATAGCCCGTCTTGTTCACCGGTTGAAGAATCGTCTGGGAAGGCGTGCTCAACCCCATAAAGCTCCCTTCACCCTTGAGTTCGCGCACCCGGCTCGTGGATGTGGCGGCTTCCTTTGATGCCTTGGACTGTTCGCTGACCATAATGGTGACAATATCCCCGATACGATGGGCCTTGATGTCCTGGAACAGAGATTCCTGGCGAGCACTCCACAAGGATCCTGTGGGAACAGGCTTGGGCGGCGCCTGGTCGGTGGAGGGAGGGGCCCACTCTTGCGGCAGGGCCGGGGGAGAAGGAACCGGTGGCAGTGGCGAGGCGACCGAAGGATGGTGCACGGTGTCGTGCGGCGTGGCACATCCCCATAATCCAGCGATTCCGAGCCACAGCCAAGCCCACAGGCTCAACATCGTCGACGGCGCCCTGCGTGTGTCGCGTTTTCGCTTCATGGGTTTCTCACTTTGCCTTTAAAGGCCGCCTAGCAGAATCAAGGAGTTAAGGTGACGGTGGCTTCGTCCACAACCCGAGCCTTGACCGTCTTTTGGGACGCCACGTTCACCACACGAATCCAATCCCCCTGCGCTCCGTTGTCCTTGGATTCTCCTCTGGCGGAAAGTTTCAAGGAGCCTTCTTGGTAAATGATGGTCACCGGTTTTCCCGTTGTGATGCACAAGGGCTTGTCCAAGAAAGCCATTTCCAGTGGCTGCCAAGCCCTGACGGGACGGACGACCCTGTGGCCCACCACGTCTTCCAAGCGCGTGGCATAGATTCTTTCGGGATCGCTCACCACCATTTCACGGAATTCCACATGTTCCGGTCCCAGCACCGTGTCCCTGCGAAGATTTTGAGTGGCAAAAAGGACCGTGCGACGAACGAGGATTTTTCCGGCCACACGCAGGCTTCGAACTCTTTGACCGTCCACAAAAAAATGCATGGTCAAAGGCACAACGCCGACAAAGGACGTGTGCTGGGGGGCTTCGATCTCATGCGTCACATGGCCGTCGGGCATCGGGGCCAGACCGGAAATCACGATATCGCGAATTTCCATCTCTGAGGTGTCCCACGGAGCGTGGTCGCGGATGTAGGCTCGGTAAAGATCTTCGATGATTTCCGTATTCAGGGCCGCCGCCTTTCGGCGCAGCACGATTCGTTCGGGAATGGATAAATCAACCGACTCCGGTTGCACGCCTAGGGAGGCAAGAAGTTTCATAAGATAAGGACCCAGTTGATTGGTGCGCACCGTCTTTTCCGCCCCTACGGAAGGGCTCGGTCCGAGAGCAATGCCTTGGAAAGTGCGAATCCATTCGGGCGGCACGGCTTGCGGATTTTCCAGCAGGTCATAAAGTGTCAAAGTTTCCCGCGATGTTTCCACGACGGAACGAAGCTCAATGACGAAAGGCATTGTCGGCGAGTTCGAAGCCGAGCCCGCAGTTTCCTGGAATGCCGCCGCCTGAAAACCACCCAGGAACATTCCAAAGAACACAAGAGGGATCGCTGAAACTTTCATCACATCTCCGTCTTTCGTGCCGCCCGTTGTCCCGCCCCAAGACCTCACGAAGCCACGCTGTTGGCGATGCGAAGCATTTCATCCGCTGTGCGAATGACTTTGGAATTGGCTTCGTACGCCCTTTGGCCGGCAATCATGTTCACCATTTCCTCCACCACATTGATGTTGGCGCTTTCCAGAAAACCTTGAAGCAATGTGCCGTAACCTTCAGTGCCCGGCTGCCCTTCCACGGCTTCTCCCGACGCTTCCGAAGGCGCAAAATAGTTTTTTCCCAGACTCAGCAAACCGGCCGGGTTGGGAAAGTCATAGAGGGTGATGTTCACCGAGGCGAGCAGTGTGCCGTTTTGATCAAAAGCGCTGAGGGTTCCTCGAGGATCCACGTTGACCGTCACCGCCTCGCGGGGAATGCTGACTTCCGGTTGCAGACGGTTTCCCTCCCCGTCGACCAGGTAACCCTCCGCATCCAGCTTGAAGGTGCCGGCGCGCGTGTACACCTCGTCCGCCCCTCGAAGCACCTTGAAAAAGCCCTTGCCCTCAATGGCCAGATCCAGTTGATTTCCCGTTTCCGTGAAGTTTCCCTGAGTGAAGATCTTTTGGACCGAGGCGGTCTTGACACCCATGCCGATTTGAATGCCCACGGGAATTCTTGCGGCGGCTCCTGTTTCGGCCCCCGGAGGAATCAAATTCTGGTACATGAGATCCTCAAAATTCGCGCGGCTCTTCTTAAAAGCCGTGGTGTTGGCGTTGGCCAAGTTATGTGCCACCACGTCCATGTTCAGTTGCTGCGCGTCCATACCCGTCGCCGCCGTCCACAGACTTCGCATCATGGCTGAGCTTGCCTCCCTTAAGATTTGGCCAATTGATTGATCAACTGTTGATCTTTGTCGTAATGCATTTTCATCACCCTTTGGTTCGCTTCAAAAACGCGCAGGGTCTCAATCATGGACGTTATTTCCTGGACGGCGGAAAAATTTGCCCCTTCCAAGGCTCCCTGTTCCAGAGTGTAATTTTGCGCCGGCATGGGAAAGGCGTTGGGGTCCGACGGTCTGAGCAGATTCCGTTGGTCGTGGACCAAACGCACATTGGGGGCAAAGGCTACCACGTCCAGAGTGTCCACCATATTGTCTCTGTCATAGACTTGACCCGACGCGTCGATGCGAATCTGCGAGCTTTTCAGCTGAATGATGCCGCCTTGCCCCAGGACCGGCCATCCTTCCGGTGTCACCAGTCGCCCCTGGGCGTCGAGTGTCAAATTTCCGGCACGCGTGTAGCGTTCGCCTCGATCGGTTTGGATGCGAAAATAGCCTTCGCCGTTAATGGCCACGTCCATGGGATTGCCCGTGCGGCGCACAGGGCCTTGGGCCGTCTGCGTGTAGGTTTGGAGCTCCATGAAGTTTTCAAACCGCGCCCCCACTTTGCGGTAGCCGGGTGTGGCCGCGTTCGCCAAATTATTGGCGATGACCTCTATGCGTTTTTCCTGCTGAATGGATCCGAGAACCGATGTGTAGGGACTAAGTCGCATGGGCTGACTCCTTTCATAGAGCAAGGCAAGCAACCCCGGTGCCAAATCGGCCCGCTTTTCTTTGCCGAACACACTGGGTCCTAGACTGGAGAGGTCCGAGGCCATGGCGGCGAGGGGCATTGTCTTCAACACCGCGTTCTCTGAAAACTATGGATGCGGAAAAAGTTGGGTTTAAAAGACGGGCTTCAGGCGGTGCGCCTTGTGGCGTCGGTTCATCGAAGCCCCGCAAGGCACCGAAAGGTTTGGCGGCCGGCGCCGCACCCACATTGCGGATGGTCACTTTTTTTGTTGCAACCTGTGGAGACCGAGAATCAGTTCCACTTCTCCAAAGGGACGATGGATGCGTGCGGCGATTTCCTGCGTGGAATGGCCTGCGTCGGCAAGCTGAAGAATCTTTTCCACCAAAGTCTTGAAAGACAGGTCAGGCTTGGTGGTGGAAGCCGACGGTGGTGCGGCGCCTTCATTGAGCGTTTTCAGAATGGCGTGCGCTTCCGAGAGCTTGGCATCCAGAGCCTCCAGGACGTTTTGTATCAGGCGTCCGCGTTCCCGTAGATTGCGGTCGAACTCCTCACTGAGCGACTTTGTTTCAGCGAGAATGCGTTCAAAGGATTCGATCACCTGAGCGTGTGGCAAGGAGGATGAAGGGCTTTGGCGCCGTTGATGCCACAGTAGACTCGCGACCAGAATCAGTAGCAGCGCGTCCAGGATGAGCTGAACAACGATCTGCCAATCACTGTGCTGTAGCAGATTCCACATGCTCAATGCCTCGAGATGCCGAAAAGTCTGAAAGCTCGTTCAAGATTGCTCTGCATGCCATCTGGTGTGCGGATCGAGTCCTTCCGGCGCCTACGCTTTTGAATGAAGAGCCTTTAAGCCCTTCGTAAAATTGGGGAGCGGCAAAAGCCGGTTGCTGGGAAAATTGGACCGACTGCAACGCATCCCTCCGGGTGTCCATATGACGAGCGGGCCCTTGGTATCGAAGGGACGCGCTCCGCGCGTCGGCTGTTGGATCCCCCACGGAGAAGCGCCCACGTGGCTTCGCCCATCCCCTTCGGCGTGCCCCCATGAAAGGACCGCGGACAAGAGGTTCTTCTATGGAACACATTCGAGAATACCTTGCGCAGGAGCAGCGCAGGCCGCGATACTGCGTCGCGCCTTGCGGCGCTCCTCCAGCCTGCAGCCGAAAGGACGCAGCCAAAGCACTGTGGGACGAGCTCCTAAATCCTCTGAAGGTCTTCCAATTCCACAGCGACGAGCCCCGCCTGAGGAAACCGCCGCTGCAGTTCCGCCAGAAGTTCTTTTTCCACGATGGGAGACCAAGAGCGCCTCACGTTTTTTTCCGGATGCTGCTGGGACAAAAAGGCGTACACGGCATCCCGCAACGCGACCCGTAGTTCGGACAACACGGCTTCGGCGTCGGGACGGCTGGCGTGTACGGCAAGGTTCATGCACAACAGCTCTTCCTTTTCTTTGGCTTGTGCCGACAAAAAAACCTCAATGCGCTCGACGGCGCTTGGAACAGCAATGGGCTGGCGCACCACCGCCGCATTTTTCAAAAGGCGTTGTGCTGTCGGTGGCTTCAGCATTTTGTCAACCAACATGCCGCCTGCCGCGGCCACCACGAGGCTCGCCAGGGTTCCGATGACGGTTGCCCGCTTCCACAGCGCTTTCTTTGGGGCGACCCCTTTTTGAAGAGGCATTGAGACCGCATTCGCCTCGGGGGCCTGAACCGCAGGTTTCGCGGGACTCGCCTCAGGGGCCGGCTCTTCCTGGGCGACCGGTTTCTTGTCCACATGGGCAAAGAGTGTGGCCAGATCCATGTCGGCGTTTTCCACCAGAAAGACGTTGTCCCGCCCCGTAGACGGGCTTTTCGATTCAGCTGTGGGCGTGGTTTCTGTATGCGCATCCGCCATGGGGAACTCCTCCCTGAAGTTTACTTTGTCTTGCGCCGGCTATTGGATTCGGCTTCGTGCCTTCTTAAGGGGTGGAGGCCCTCGGGAAGATCGTCCGCATGGAGGCATTTGAGCAGCCGAAGGCGCAGTTTGAGCACCGCTTTGGTATGAATCTGCGAGATGCGGGATTCCGTGTATCCCATGACCGCACCGACTTCTCTCATGGTCAGGTCTTCAAAGTAGTACAGGGAAAGAACCAGCTTTTCCTTTTCGCTCAGGGTTTCAATGCACTGCGCCAAAATGCGCTGCAGTTCACTTTTGTGAATGTGTTGGAAAGTCTCATCAGGATCAGTGGCCAGGTGGGCCGCTTCTCGGTTCTCTTGAATGTATTCGTTGAGATCCTCGGGGATAAAGGAGAGGCCCTTGAGGCTGTCCAGAAGTTCAAAATAGGCCTCAAGGTCCAGACCCAATGCTTCGGCGATTTCTTCGTCTTCCGGAAAGCGTCCCAGCTTTTTTTCTAGGGCGGAGCACACCTTTTCCAGTTCCGAGGACTTCTGCCGCAGCGATCGCGGAATCCAGTCCATGGAACGGATTTCATCCAGCATGGCACCGCGGATGCGAATTTTGGCATAGTTCTCAAAGGAAACCGATTGATTCGGGTCAAATTTTTCGATGGCGTCCATGAGCCCGATCACCCCGGCGGCGCACAGATCTTCTATGCTGATGGTGCTGGGAAGCCGAGCGGCCAGGCGATAGGCCGTATAGCGTACGAGAGGGTAGTATTTGATGACGGCCTCGTCTCGACCGGCGCATCCCAGCGGAACGCCGTCGGCTCGGTTAGAGTCCGCATAGGGGATCGGGGAGGCAATGGGATTCATGAAGTACTCCAGTCTGTCACATCTTCAAAAGTCGCTTCCAGAAAAATTGGATGGTTCCCTTGGGCATGGTCGGGGCTTCGCGGTTGAGTCGTCGAGCAATGTCCTCAAAGGCGCGGGAGGCCGGCGCTCCGGGAAAAACCTCCAAAAGCGCCTTTTGACGCCGCACGGCTTCAGGGACACTGGGATCCCGGGGAATCCAGCCCAGGTAGTCCAAGGAAATGCCGTCCAGAAAATGATCGGCAACGCGGCTCAGTTTGCGAAACACGGCCCGGCCTTCCTTTTCGTCCGCCACGGCGTTGGTGAGGATGCGAAAGAAGCGTTCGCCGTGCCGCGTAAACATGACCTTGATAAAGGCATAAGCGTCCGTAAGAGAGGTGGGCTCGGGCGTCACCACCACGATTTTTTCTTGAGCGGCCACGTTGAAATAGAGCACGGTGTCCGAGATGCCCGCGCCGGTATCGATGAGAAGAATGTCCACATCGGTTTCCATATCGTCTAAAAGATCCACGAAAAGGATTTTCTGTTCCTGAGTGAGCTGCGTGAGGTGCTGCACGCCGGAACTGGCTGGCATGATGCGGATGTTTCCGGGACCAGGAACAAGCACCTCGTCCAACCGACGCGTGCCGTCCAAGACATGGCTGATGTTGTGGGTGGGAGTGAGTCCCAACAGAACGTCCACGTTGGCCAAACCCAAGTCGGCGTCCAAAATCATCACGCGGCGGCCCAAGCGATCCAAAGCCACAGCCAGGTTCACCACCACATTGCTCTTGCCGACACCCCCTTTGCCGCTGCTGACCGAAAGGGTTCGCACCGTGACCTCCTCAAACGGGGCATTCAAAGGGCGACCGTCATCCCAGGGATCGCGAGATGAAATTTTCCTCCGAAGTCCAAGCGCCTGATCCATAACCTCCCTTTCTCCTCAACCTCTCCACTGGCCGCGCGGAAAAAAGAAACCCACTATGCGCTCGTGTGTCGCTCTGACCAGGTCCTCAGGAACCCTTTGACCCACCCCCAGGTACGACACGGGGAGCGAAAAACGCAGCAGCGGGTTCACAATGGTACCCGGAGTCAATGTTTCATCAATTTTGGTGAAAATAAGGCTCTGCGGAGCCAACGGCCGAAAACGCTGCATCACATGCCGTACGTCCTCGTCCTTGGCCGTGGCGCTCAAAACCAGGAAAGAGTACACCCCGTCCAGATCTCGAAAGATGTCCCCCAGATCCTCAATGGCCCGGCTGTTCAGATAGTTGCGTCCGGTGGTGTCCACGAGCACCACGGGGTTTTCTTTTAGCGCCTCCCGAGCCGAAACCAGCTCCCACCGCGTTTGCGCCACTTTCAAGGGCACATCCAAAATGTCCGCATAAGTCTTCAGTTGATCCAAGGCCCCGATGCGATAGGTGTCCAAGGAAACCAGTCCGATGGAAACCTTACGCTTCACCTTGAGGTAGGCCGCCACCTTGGCCAGCGTCGTGGTCTTGCCGACGCCTGTTGGCCCAAGAAAAACATACATTTTCGAGCCCTGGCCTTCGTCTTCCACGCCCGCAAGGGGGTCCACAATACGCACTCTGTCAGCTATCTGACAGGAAAAGGCGTCCAAAAGTTGACTTTTGGATGGCGCCTCATGAGAAAAGCGGGAAAAAATATTTTGAAGAAGGGTGAAGGCGGTCTTCTCGCTCAGTCCTCGAAGCAGCAGGTGTTGAAAAAGTTCGGCGAGGGCGTTGTGGCTTTGCAGGCGCACAAAGGTGTCTTTACCCGTAAGCAACAAGGTCAGCAGGCCGCGAATGTCTTCCAGCTGTTCCTGCAGAACAGGGTCTGGAAGGGGGGCCATGGCCTCTTCTTTCCACTGGGGCGCTGCATTCGCTTTCCCTGGGCCGGCGCGATCCACCGCGGCGGTGATCTCAATGCACGGCTTGCCGTCCGTATCCTTGACCTTTCGGTTGCCCAAGAGGATGGCATCGGATCCCAGGTGCTTGCGGACCATTTCCAAGGCCTGTTGCATGGTGGGAGCGATGAAGGTCTTAACCTGCATGAGCGCCTCGAATCATGCCGATGGACTGAATTTCCGACAGATGGCTCAATTCGCTGTGGCTGATCACCACCACTTCAGGCAAGAAGCGTTCCAAGATCTTTTTGAGGTGTCGGCGCACCATGGGGGATGTCAGGATCACGGGGTGATGACCGGCATTGGCGGCCCGTTGCACTTCCGTGGTGGTGGACTGAATGATTTTGTTGAGCAGCTCAGGATCGATGGACAGAAAGGATCCGTGCTCGGTTTTTTGAATGCTTTGCGCCAGCTTTTCTTCCAACTGCGGGTGCACGGTCAGCACATAGAGCTTTCCGTTTTCTTTTTCGTAGGGCCGCGTGATGGTGCGGGCGAGGGCCTGGCGCACGTATTCGGTGAGGATGTCGGGGTCTTTGGTCATCGGCCCATGGTCTGCCAGGGTTTCGCAGATTGTCTGGAGGTCGCGAATGGAGACTTTTTCCCGGACCAGGTTTTGAAGCACTTTCTGAACGACTCCCAGGGGCAGCGGATTGGGTGTCAATTCCTCGATGAGCTTGGGTTGCGACTGAGCCACCATGTCCAGGAGCTTTTGGACGGTTTGGCGGGTCAGAAACTCATCGGCGTATTTTTTGAACAGTTCCGTCAAATGGGTGGCGACCACCGTGGAAAGATCCACGAGGGTGTAACCGGCCCTTGCGGCAGCGTCCGTGTTTCGGTCAGGCACCCAAAGGGCCGGCAGGCCAAAGGCCGGGTCCTTGGTGGGAATGCCGTCCACGGAAGGTTGACGGTCGGATGTGGGCAGGGCCAAATGGTGGCCCAGCATGAGTTCCGCGCGGGCGATGGGGTTTCCTTTGAGCACAAGGCGGTATTCGGAGGGTTTGAGCTGCAGGTTGTCCCGCACATGGAGAGACGGCACCACGATGCCGTATTCCATGGCCAGCTGCTGACGAATGGAGCGAATGCGCCCGAGAAGATCCGAAGGGTGCTCGCCGTCCACCAGGGGGATCAATCCGTAGCCCACTTCCAGTTCCAGAAGGTCCAAAGGAGGCGGTAGGGCCGAAGCGGTTTTGTCCTCTTTTTTCTTTTCCGCTTCCACCTGCTGGGCCTGGCGCGCTTTCACCTTGCGCTGTTGGGCCTTTTGATAGGACAGCCCCAGAAGCCCTCCCCCGACAAGAACCAGGGGCACAAAGGGAAAACCGGGCACCAGGGCCAAGGCGCACAGCATGCCTCCGGCGATGCCAAGAGGTTTGGGACTCAACGCCAATTGCTTCTTAAAGGCTTCACCCATGCCTTGATCCAATTCGGCGCGACTCACCAACACTCCGGCCGCCGTGGAAATGATTAACGCAGGGATTTGAGACACGAGCCCGTCGCCTACAGTTAAAAGGGTATAGACCTTGAGCGCCTCTACCAATTCCATGCCACGCTGCAACACGCCGATGGCAAACCCACCGAGAATGTTGATCAAGGTGATCAAAATGCCAGCCATGGCATCGCCGCGAACAAACTTACTGGCGCCGTCCATGCTTCCGTAAAAGTCCGCCTCTCTCATGATCTCCATGCGGCGCTCTCGAGCCTTCTTTTCGTCAATGAGTCCCGCGTTGAGGTCCGCATCGATGCTCATTTGTTTTCCGGGCATGGCGTCCAGAGTGAATCGCGCCGCGACCTCCGAAATACGTTCAGTGCCTTTGGTGATCACAATGAAATTGACGATGACCAAAATGACAAAAATGACGAGCCCGATGACGTAGTTGCCTCCGACCACGAATTCCCCAAAGGCTTGAATGATGTGGCCGGCCGCCTCGGTGCCTTGGTCCCCTCTGAGAAGAATGAGGCGCGTGCTGGCGACGTTCAGCGCCAGGCGAAACAGGGTGGTGATGAGCAGCAGCGTGGGAAAGATGCCGAAATCCAGGGGGCGGGCTGTATAAATGGTGGTCAATAAGATGAGCAGACCAAAAGAGATATTGATGGCGAGAAGGATGTCCATCACAGGGCTGGGTACGGGCAGAAGCATCACCGCCAGAACGGCCACAACCCCGATACCTAAAATGGCATCGGCATCGCTGAAGTTTTTTAAGTTCCAACGCACACGGGCGACGGCGGACGACGTGGAGTCGGGCATCCTTTTTCCATCCTATGGTTTAAGGCGACGTTGCTGATACACATAGGCCAGGACTTTGGCCACGGCCCGGTACAGGGTTTCCGGAATGACCTGTTCCAGCTTCACCTGATGATACAAGGCGCGTGCCAGAGGGGGATTCTGGACCACCGGAACGCCATGTTCACGAGCCAGCCGCACAATGGTGTGGGCGATCAGATTCATGCCTTTGGCTACGACCTTCGGGGCCTGCAGACCCTCTTGATAAAAAAGGGCGACGGCGTAATGGGTCGGGTTGGTGATCACCACCGTGGCCTTGGGCACCTTGGACATCATACGTTGCCGGGCCAGCGTTCTTTGAATGGAGCGGATGCGGGATTTGATCTGCGGGTTTCCTTCGGCCTGTTTGTGCTCTTCCTTGACTTCCTGCTTCGTCATCATGAGAGCCTTGGTGTACTGCCAGCGCTGATACAAAAAATCCAAAAACGCCAAAGGCACGAGAAACGCGCCGGCTTTCCACAAGAACCGAAACAAAATCCGCCCCGTCTCTCGTCCCATGTCCACCAGATCCATGTGGACCAGGGCGCCAAAGGACGGCTGTTCGCTGTCCAAGATCGTGTAAAGCACAGTGCCCACCAGAAGAATCTTGAAAAGGGATTTTGCGGTTTCCGTCACCATGCGCAGCTGAAAGAACCGCTTGAAGCCGTTCAGGGGATTCAACTTGGAAAGCTTAGGTTTGAGCGCTTCGGGCGCCAACAGAAAACCCTTGAACTGCACAAAATGAACGGCCACGACAGCCACCAGCACTGAGAACATGACGGGGCCTACCATGCGAAGAAACATAAGAAAAATCCAGGCCACCAAGGAACCGTCCGCGCTCCAGTCGCTCGAACCCCATAGCCCTTGAGCCCATAGCCTGTCCAAAAGTCCTCGAAAATGCCCCGGCAAAGCCTTGACTTGCACACAGGCCACTAGACTGCCCACACTGAGCACCGTCAGGGCCGTCAATTCCTGGCTTTTCGGCACATTGCCCTTGCGTCGGGCTTCCGCCAGGCGCTTTCCCGTGGGTTTTTCCGTTCTTTCTTGGACTCCCGCCATGCCTTTGCCTGCCTATGGGGATAGGAAGAATTCTTGACGCCTTCAAGTCAATGCATCGACGTCATCAGGACAGGCCGACGGCGCGAAAGAACTTGAGCAGCTCGGTCAGGGTGTTTGCCGTGAAGCCGGCCCATTCCGAAAGGGAAAGGAGGGCAAAGAGGATGCCAACCCCTATGGTGATGGGAAAGCTCACGATGAGGATATGAATCTGAGGGGAAAACTTGGTCACCACGGCGAAGCCGGCTTGCAGCACAAGCTGGGAGGCCATAATGGGGGCGGCGATTTTCAAGGCGATGACAAAGAGGCGTCCTGAGAGAACGAGCATGTGGTGCAGAATGTTGTGTGTGGGAAGAAAACTTCCGATGGGCACGGCCTGAAAGCTTTCCATAAAGGTGCGAAGGACCACCAGATGTCCTTCTATGGAAAAGAAAAAGAGCGTGGCCAGAATTTGCAGCCATCGGCTCAGCAAAACGTCATGATTTCCCGTCTGAGGATCAATCACTTCCGCCACGCCCAGGCCCATTTGAAAGGAAATGAGTTGGCCGGCCATGTGAAAGGCGCCGTAGATGATGTTCATGGAAAGGGCAAAGAGCGTGGCATAGATGAGTTCACTAAAGATCACGTTCAGAAGGGCCACGGGTTCCAAGGGAAGGGGGGGCACAAAGGGGGCGGTGACGGGCATGGTCATCACGGCCAGAGCCCACACGGCCCAAGCTTTGACCGATGTGGGTACTTGACGAGTGCGAAAGACGGGCAGAAGAAACAGCACCAAGCTGAAGCGCAGAAGCACGCTGAGGAAAATGCGAATCTGTATGGGGTCAATGGAAAGAGAAATCATTGGGCGCCATGGGCTCGTCTCGGTGTTTTTCCCTTTCAGCGAATCCAGTAGGGCATATTTTCCAAAAGAGTGCGGGTAAAGGACAGCATGCGGCTGGTCATCCATGCCCCGAAAACGAGCAGGGATAAAAAGGTGATGATGATCTTAGGCACAAACGTCAGCGTCATTTCTTGAATCTGTGTGACGGCCTGAAATAAACTGATTAAAACACCTACCACCAGGCTGGTGAGCAAGACAGGCAGACTCACCATTAACATGGTTTCCAGAGCCTGGCGGGCGAGACCGATGACGAATTCTTGCGTCATGGGCAGAAGTCCTTCAGGAGAAGCTCTTGACCAAGGAACCGATCAAAAGGTTCCAACCGTCCACCAACACAAAGAGCATGAGTTTAAAGGGAAGGGAAATCATCACCGGAGGAAGCATCATCATGCCCATGGACAGCAGCACACTGGCCACCACCATATCCAGCACCAGGAAGGGAATGTAGAGCAGAAAGCCGATTTGAAACGCCGTTTTCAGTTCGCTGATGACAAAGGCGGGCACTAGCGCTGCAAGGGGCACATCCTTGGGGTTTTGCGGCTTTTCCTGTTGCGTCAAGGACACGAAGAGTTTCAGGTCCTTGAGGCGCGTTTGTTTCATCATGAAGGCTTTAAGCGGGTCGACGGCCCTTTGCACAAAGGTGTCGGCATCGATGGCCTGATTTTGCAACGGCACCACGGCTTCCCGATGAATCTCCTGCCATACGGGCCACATGATGGAAAAGGTCAAAAACAGCGCGAGCCCCACGATGACCTGATTGGGTGGAGCCTGCTGCGTGCCCATGGCCGTCCTTAAAAAGGACAGGACCACCGCGATCCGCGTAAAGCAGGTCATTAAGAGTAAAATGGATGGAGCGATGGAGATCACGGTGAGCACAAAGACGATCTTCAACACACTGGAAACCTGCTCAGGTGCCGAAGGCTCATCCCAATGCAGTCGAAAAGCCGGAAGGCTGAAATCGGCGCTCCAGGCCCCCTGGGGGCTCCATAAGGTCGCCGTCAAGGCGATCACGATCAGGGCATGCAAGAAGATGGCTTTTCGAAGCCTCATGGAGCGCTGTCCTTTGCCGCTAAGACGTTGCTTTGCCCGGGGCTCTGCAGACCTACGGCTGTGAGATAGGTAAGCCCCTGAGGGGAAAGGCCAAGAAGCAGCGTTTCCTCCGCCACGCGCACGAGAAGCAGAGAATGCTTTGGCCCCAGGTATCGCCGTTCCAGGATGTGGATCCATCCCTTGTCCGAAGCCTTAAGGAATGTTCGACCCCAACGTCGAAAGGCGAAGGTGGCTCCCCAGAGCAAACCGAGAACCAGAGCGAGGGCGCCGAGGGTTTTGAGAATCTGTAATGGAAAGTCCATGGGATTATCCCAGCTGTTTGACCCGCTCCATGGGGCTGACAATGTCGGTGATGCGCACGCCGAACCTTTCGTTGACGACCACTGCTTCTCCACGGGCGACCAGACGATTGTTGACCAGAATCTCCAGGGGTTCTCCAGCGAATTTGTTCAATTCCACCACGGACCCTTGCCCTAATTGCAGGAGATCGTGAATAAGTATTTTGGCTCGGCCCAATTCCACGGAAACTTCCAACGGCAAGTCCAGAATAAATTCCAGGTCTCGAATGTCCTTCTTGAGAGCGGCGGCTCCACTTTCCCCTTCCTCGCTGTAAGCGACATCCGTGGAGACTGCGGACACCCGGGGCGCTTCCATGGGATCCAATTGAATGGATTCCTTGATGACGTTGGCATCAGCCATTGGTTCACTCCCTGCCTTATGCGTCTATTCGTAGGTTGATGTGATGAAATCGACGATTTTCACGGAGAGGTTGCCCTTGTGCACGCCAGCATAAGCTTTGTATTTGGGTACTTTTTCCACGCTGACCGTCAGAGGGTGGTTCACGTCTTGGTCCAAGACGATGATGTCGCCTTTTTCCAGTCCCAGAAGGTCTTGTCCTTTGATTTTCGTGCGCCCGAGATGCACGCAGATCTGCACAGGGATTTCCCGCAGCAGACGAATGAAGCGCCGAGTCCAGGAGTAATCTACTTCCAACTGGTCGCTTTGGTAACTGGCGGACAGTTTGGACCGAATGGGTTCGATGGTTGAATAGGGCAGGCACAAAATGATTTTGCCCATGACTGTATCCATTTCCAATTGGTAGTGGACCACAATCACCAACTCGGTCGGCGGCACAATGGTGGCGAATTGCGGGTTGACTTCCGAGCGCAAGAACTTGAAGGCCACCGGCGTCACGGGGTTCCATGCTTGTTCCAGATCCTTGAGGGCCATGCGCACCACCTTGTTGATGACGCGGTTTTCAATGGACGTGAAGTCCCGGCCTTCGATTTTAAAGCTGCTGCGGCCCGATCCCCCGAAAAAGCAGTCCACCAGATTGAAAATCAGTCGGCTTTCCACGACCAGAAGCACGTGTCCTCGAAAGGGTTCCATCTTGAGTACATGAAGGCTGGTGGGCACGGGAAGGGTTCGCGTGAAATCCCCAAATTTGATCATTTCCTGTTGGGTCACCGTGATATCCACCACCTTGCGCATGGCTCCGGAGAGGGTCACCCGATGGACGCGCGCAAAACGATCGTTGATAATTTCCAACGTCGGCATGCGGCCGCGAATGATACGGTCCTGACTCGTGAGGTCGTACGGCCGTATGCCGCTCTGCTCCTCGGCCGGCGCTGCTGTCTCCGCTTCGATTTCACCGTCGCTCAGCCCCTTGAGCAGGGCATCCACTTCGTCTTGGGAGAGGACTTGTTCCATGGCCCCGTTCCGCCGCTATTGCACCAGAAACTCGGTGAAATAGATGTCCAGCACTGTGCCTTTCTTGAGAACTCGATTCAAATTGTTGATTAAAGTCTTCTTGAGAGCCAGCTTTCCGGAGAGGCTGGAAATGTCATCGTATTCCTTGCTGGACAGAAGCATCAGAATGGAGTCTCGAAGCTCCGCCATGCGACTGTCGATTTCCTGGGAAACACTTTCGTTGTTGAGGCTTAGCTGCATGGTCACCTTGAGGTAGCGTTCTCCGCCCGGATCCGCCAGATTGACCAAGAATGTCTCAAGACTTTTCACGTTGACCTTCGCCGGTTCTGTCTTGGCCTCAACTTCTTGAGGCGTGGTTTCCTTGGCGAAAAACTTCGTATAGGCGAAGAAACCACCCCAGCCCAGCGCCCCCAAAGCCACAACGACGATAAGTATTTTTATAAGTGGAGACTTCTTCTTGGGCTGTTGCGCGACGTCGGGAGCCTGTTCTTGCTTTTCCTTTTTCTTTGCCGCCATGAGCTGACTCCTTATCCAGTGCTAAAGGCTTCTAATCAAACCGGCTTGTTCGAGCGCTTGGCGCCACGAAAGAGTGCAGCTTCTGTTCGATCACTCGAGGGTTTTCTCCATTGGCTACACTCAGAATGCCGCTGATGATCATCTCTTTGACCAGAGTTTCTTCTTGGCTTCGCTTTTTCAGTTTGCCCGCCATGGGAAGGCAGACCAGGTTGGCTGCCACGGCACCATAAAAAGTGGTCAAAAGAGCCACGGCCATGGCCGGCCCGATGGTGCTGGGATCATTCATAGTGCTCAGCATCTGCACAAGGCCGATCAAGGTGCCGATCATGCCCATGGCCGGAAAGAACGTGGCCATGGTCGTCAGAATTTCGGCACCGGATTTGTGCCGCTCTTCCAAGTAGGAGATTTCGGTTTCCATGATGTCTCTGATAGCGTCCGGTTCCATACCATCAATGGTGAGTTGCAATCCCTTGATCAGAAAAGGGTCATTCAGGGTCGGGAGCTCAGATTCCAAGGCGAGGATGCCTTCCCGACGCGATTTGTTGGCAAATTCCACAAAACGATCCACCACCTCTTGGGTGCTCCAGACTTTGGTGAAAAAGACGTTTTTGACAACTTTCACGACGCTGAGCACATCGGCTAAAGGGTAATTAATCATGGTGGCGCCGAGTGTGCCTCCGAAAACAATCATGACGGATGGAATATTGATGAAAAGGCCAAGACTACCTCCCATCATGATGGAAACCACCACGAGAGCAAAGGCGGAAACGATACCCACAATCGTTGCAATGTCCATAAAGTTCCACGCCCCTCGTTGTTCGAACCCCGGGTCCAGTGATTCTTGAGCTTCGGCGGCGACCGCCATCGCCTACGATAGCAAGGCCCGCGCCAGGAGGACGCACACAACAAAACGGCCGTTTTAAGGAATCCTCTAGGTGTTGAGAAGCCTGAGCATCGTCAAAGGATTGACGAGAGGATGTCCCGGAGAGCGTGGCCGAGAACAGCTTCGGTAGGAGCGGCGCATGCCGCGATTCCTTATCATCGCGCCTTGTGGCGCTTCGACGGCATCGAGCCGAAAGGACGCGGGAAAGCCATTGTCAGACAGGCTCCATGGAGCCAGTCTGAGAACTTGCCTGTCTCGGCTTATGGGCTCACAATTTTAATGAGTTACAAGGCCGCATCTGGCGAAAACTTGCATTCTCGGAGGGCCTCCTTGGGCCGCATCGGCCCGGAACACAAAAAACCCCGGCGTGGCCGGGGTTTTGCCATGCAATATGAAAAATCTTCGTTAACGTACCATGTTGACGGCGGTGTTCAGCAGGTCGGCGGAGGTGGTGATGGTTTTGGAATTGGCGTTGTAACTGGCCTGGTACGTGATCATGTTCACCATTTCCTGGGCGATATCCACGTTGGATCCTTCGATGGTGGAACTGAAAACATTGCCGCGGATGCCGTCATTGGCCGTCCCGTGAATGGGGAACTTGGACTCGGGGCCTTGGGTGAAGAGGTTGTTGCCTTGGCGGATCAGTCCGTTATTGTTGGCGAAGGTGGAAACGCGCAGTTGCGCATTCAAAACGGGCTGGGGGTCGTTGGAGGTGGCCATCCAATTGTCTTTAGTCCAATTGTTCCCACTGGCAAGGGTCGCGCTGACATCAGCAATGGTGTAATAGCCCGGCTCGGCATCGGGGCTGATGCCGTTGAGATCGGGTGTGCCATCGCCGTCCAGGTCCACATCGGTCAAGGAGAATTCCGAGAGATTGATCGCTCCTTGAAAAGCGTCCATCTCGCCATCGCCGTTAGTGTCGGTGTTGAATTGCAGGTGAAACGTGTTGTTTTGGCCAACCGTTAAGACCAGTTCCGTTCCGTCATTGAGGGTAATGGTCACGTCACTACTGTTGACGGGATCCTTGATGTAGACGCTGCCATAGGCCTTGGGTGATTGATTGGCGTTAGCCGCATAGATCACCACTTGAGAAGGGTCTGTGGGCGTCCCCCAAATTTGGCCGTTGCTGTCCACATAGTAATTGCTGAAACTCGGATCACTGGGATTGTCCACCTTGATGGCATTGCCATCCCGGTTGAGCACGCGATAGCCCAGTTCGTTGACCAGATAACCGTCCTTGTCCATGTGAAAGCTGCCGTCTCGCGTATAGTAAACTTTGGTGGTTCCCGGCACCTGAAGGCTGAAGAATCCTTCGCCGTTAATGGCGACGTCGGACCAGCGCGTGGTGCTGATGAGCGGACCTTGGGCAAATTCCGTGACGATGCCCATAATGGCCGTGCCCGACCCCTCGCGGTCCGAATCCTGGGACAGGGTGGAGTAGTACCCCGCCACGAGGTCTCCAAAGCGCACACTGTTCGCTTTAAAGGCCGTGGTGTTCACATTGGCGATGTTGTCGCTCACCACCGTCAAAGCGGTGGCGCTGGCGTTAAGTCCACTGACGCCGATGTTCATGGCTTGACTGATGCCCATAAGAAACCTCCTTATGCATCTTTGGTTGATTTCGTCCAAAAAGCGACGTGGTCTGCTCCCATGCTTGTCCGATTTCTTCAAACACGCTATTGTAAAAACCACGCGTGCCGCGGCTTGTTTTTTGCCCGTCGCGGGGCTCCTTCAGCAGAGAATCCAGATCTCCTCGAAAACCCCGCTCTTGGCACACCGCTAAACCGCCGCCTCCTGCGCCGTTTCATCGACTTTCGGCGGTGTTTCGATGGTGGTGATGAAGCTCACCGGCACACGCAGTCCTCCATTGTGATCCAAGACCACGTAATTGACGCCTTGCTCCATGACAAATCCACAAACTTCCCCCGTGACCAGCGGCTGCACAGGAATGGTTTCCCCGGAAGCGCTCGTGGCCTCCACCGAAAAACTGTATGTGCCGTTCGGCAAGGCCTTGCCCTGATCATCCATGCCATCCCAAGTGAATTCGTGGCGGCCGGGTTCGAGGGATGCCAAAGTCAGGGTACGGACCGTCTTGCCGGCGCTGTCGGTTATGGTCACTTTCACTTGGGCTGCGCTATCCAGATTAAAGCCGGCTCGAGAAACCGTGCCGTCCTTCAGTTGCAAACGATTGTCTTGAGCGACAACGGTTTTTCCAAGCAGTTGCACGCCCATGGCGTTGTTGATGGAGATCAAGTAATTTTGTTGCGCCTGCAGCTGAGTGTTCACCCTGGTGAGCTGTTCCACGGTGCTGAATTGGGCTAGTTGGGCCGCCATTTCATAAGCGGCCATGGGATTCGTGGGATCCTGATGCTGCAACTGTGTTGTAAACAGCATCAAAAAAGAGTTCATGTCCGACAGATTTCTCGCACCCACCATATTGGCGGCCGATGCGGCCAAGGCGTCTTGGGTCAAGGCGGGGACGGATGCCACGGCCATGATCTTCCTCCGTGATTGCCTACACACGGACGCTTAGGAGTGCGGCGGGATTGCCGTCCATCACGTGCAGGGTGGGCATGGTTTCTTCGGGTTTTTCGTTCAAAGACGCCGCGACAGGGGCGGGTTGAACATTCGGCAGCCACAGGGCGTCGTCTTCGCGAGAAAAAGGCGTGTTGCTGTGGCGGACATCCACGGAAAATTGCATCAATTGCAAGCCGTGGTCCGCAAGAATGTCCCGCAGTGAGGCCGTGTTGCTCTGAAGAATTTCCCGCACCACCGGATGTTCCGTCTGAACCAAAGCACTGACGTGGGTGCCGTGGGTTTCGACCCTGACAAGGAGCTTGCCAAGGCTTTCGGGCTGCAGTTCTAGAGTCATGGAGTTTTTGCCGCCGCGCGAAAGAAGCGAAAGCCGGTGGCCCAATTCCTGAGGCCATTCCGGCTGTTCCAAGGACAAGATTGTGCGGGTTTCCAACGCTTTGTTGGGGGTGGTCGAAGCTGGCGAGAAAGGAGAAAGGATGGGGCCGCCAAAAGAATCTTGGAATAACGGACGAAAGTCCCCCTCATGAAAAGGAGGCGAAGGATCGCCAAAGGGCGTAGCATTTTCGCCTGAGGAATGAGCGCCGTTGAAGTCTTCGCCCGCCAAAGCGCCCTTTATCTCAAAGAGATCTCGCACCACTTCGACGGGCAGGGAGTCCGAAACCTGGGAAGAATCTTCCACCAACTCACCGCCGACGTCCATGGAAAGGAGGTGCCGGGAAACCATTGCGTTCACCTGAGGCGCTGATGGGGTTTCCGGAAGTCCTCCAAGCTCTTCCAGAAGACCGGGCTTTTCCGCCGGGAGATCCTGCGGAGCGGGTCGGTTCCATAGAAACGGTTCAATTTCCGCAGCGAGGGTTTCAGGCGGTTGCGCAGCATTTGGCTGAGATTGATCGGTGAGGTGGAAAACAGGGCTCCATGGCTGAGTAAAACCTTGCGGCGAAGACCCGACCTGTGGGGCAAGGGCCTGCGCAGGCATCGACGCCATGCCGGTGGTTTTTTCTGTGGCAGGCGGCTGAACGGATGCAACAATCCCCGTTTCATTTTTTGAAGTCTGCAGATCCTGCAGCTCTTGGCTCTCCAAGGCGCAGGAATCCAATGATGCGGTCATACCGGTGCCGCGCGTTTTTCGGTCATCGTTGAGTTTTGCGCCGCGGGGGTTTTCTCGATCCACGGGCCGCCTAGTTTCTTGGTCACTGGAGGTGTGCCATAGCCTGAAAGGCGTGGATTCCGAGTCCATCATAAAGTCGTCTTTAATGGCGTCGGCGACACCGGGAGGGCCCATCCGATCGGGCACATCTCCATTATCACTGGGGGGCGAAGAGGCCGCGGCGCCGCTTTTAGCCTTTTCCAAAGAGGCTTGCTGCGCTTCTGCCGAAGCCAGAAGGTTTTTCAGGGTTGCTGCCAGGTCCTGGCGGTCATCAGCGAGGGTCCACGCAAAACCATCCACGTTGGGCACTGCTTTGTGCTTGGTGTCGGACCATCGAATGGCGCGAAGCAGCTTTCGAAAGTCTTCAGCCGATACCTGCTCTTGCCCAGAGTCGGCGGGGTGCTCGTTGGAGCTGCGTTCGAGCATCGCAATCAGTTCCTCGAGCGCCAGGGCGCCTTCGTCGCCAGTGAGGGTGGCGGCTTTTTTGGTTTGATCCGCTGGCGCGTAAAACAGGGAAAGAATTTCCTGAACCAGCAGCGGATCGGCCACTTCCAGGTGCGGTTTCTCGGCTGTTTCACCCCCGAGTCGCTTCTTGAAGCCCGAAGAAGGAACTCGATCGAGACTCAGGAAAAGCCTCGGAGCCTGAGCGGAAGCCACGGGGCCTTGTTGACCTTTCGAAAAAGGCCCACCCAGGAGTTGGCTTTGTTGCTGCAATGCCGACGCAAACGTAGAAGATTCCAAAGAGCGGCTGATCCTTTGCCTCTCTTTGGCAACAAACCGACTGACAAGTTCTG
Organism: Desulfosoma sp.; assembly: GCF_052743555.1. Lineage (NCBI taxonomy): Bacteria > Pseudomonadati > Thermodesulfobacteriota > Syntrophobacteria > Syntrophobacterales > Syntrophobacteraceae > Desulfosoma > Desulfosoma sp. The sequence goes on along the minus strand of NZ_JBRAHS010000015.1, from coordinate 37,410 downwards.
CTCGCCCGACGGAAAGTCCCTTCATGTGCGTCCTTTTCTTTCAGGGATTCAGCTTGAAACTCAAAAGCGCACCGCAAGGCGCGATCAGGAGTCGTCTTTTAAGATGCGCCGGCGAAAGGCATTCTCAGACACGCTCCTGATCTTTTGCCATCCATTCCGAGCATTGCCTGTGGCAAGGGCTATGCCAGAACACATGGGCACAGAAAGCGTAGTAAATCCAGGGCATTGACATTTGATCTCTTAGGTGAAGCTTCAGTGGAAGGGGAAATTTTTTCTTGGACACCCAGCAAGAGTTGCCCGGTAGGGAGTCGGCCTAGGCCTGTCTGCTCTCGCGCACTTACGCATAGCCCGCATCAACGAGCATGTAGGGGTAGGGTTCGTCGATCTGCTGGTTGGCAGGGCGGGAGAACTGGCGCAGCCGCCAGCGCCTTTTCACTGCGGACGGAGCGCTCCAAAAAAACCGTCGAGAACGCCCCGCCGGGGTCGCGCAGCACGCGCGGTTCGATCTTGCGGACAACCTTTGACCATGATCCCCCAAAGCCTTGAAATCCTTTCGGGCTTTTGCTGACTTTTCAACAGCCTACCCTACGGAACATGACACTCGCGTTTCCAGGTTAATGCTCCACGCAGCCCGAGCTTGGCCGAAAAAGCAACCTGCCGGAGCCCTTGGCTGCAATGAGAATGAGGATTGGCGATGTCCAGGGACTTGAGACAGGGAGAAGGAATCGCGTCTTATGGTACGCTTTGACACAAGGCTGTTTTGTCGCCCGGATGGTGCCTTTTTCTGCGGGAAAACAGCGCCTTGATTTAAGATTGGCTAAGATTGGCGATCCGTGGCCTCAGCGCGCGGTGAGGGCTCGGGAAAGCTTGGCGGCTTTTTTCGTCTCCATGGAGGCGAGAATCTTGGCCACCTGATCTGGGCTCATGAGGCTGATGACCTTGACCGCAAGGGACTCTTCCAGAGTTTCCAAAAGCTGGCTGGCATCTTTGGGCTTCATGTTTCCATAGATCTTGGCCAGGGCTTGAACCTGGGCGTTTCGAGCCTGTTCCCGTTCTTCTCGAAAGGCCTGAATTTCTTGCTGCGCCTGTTTGATTTTGTCTTGAACGGCAATGAGTTCTTTCAGGCGGTTTTCGATTTCTTTTTCCATCTCTCGAAGCCGCGCTTCCCTCTCCTTAATCTCCATTTCCTTGGTTTCCAGAATCTTTTTTTGTTCTCGAAGGGCAGCCCATGTTTCCAGAGTCACAAAATGATCCTCGCTTTCCACTCGTGGCGCCTTCGTGTGGGAAGCTGGTGGCTCGGCCACAGCAGGTGGTGAGGCCGCAGCAGGGGTTTGTTGAGCGTGCACTTCGGGAACGCTGATGGAATGGGTGGGCCCCGCGAAGCTGAAAATGTGGCTGGGAAACAGGCGAACCGCCGTGATGGTCGTCTTGCCGGCAGCCAGGAGCACCAGTAACGCTAGAGTGAGCTTGATGAAGGGGCGTTTTTCTCGGTCCTTTGGCGCATGAGCTTGGTGGCGAGAGGGGCTAGGGGAAGTTTCGCATGAGGGGGTCAAGATCGAGCCGGACTCCGTAGGCATCGAGTTTCTTTTGTTCGCGTTTTTTCTGATCCCTTTGAAACTTTTCATAATCGACCTCTTGCAACCGCTCTAGCTTTTTCACCTCTCGGTCTTGTTCCATGAGCCGCTTTTGCTTTTCGTGAACAACGCGCCAGGCGCGCTCCCTGGCCGTTTTCAATTGTAGCAATCGCCGTTCCAGGTCCGAAAGGTAGCGCTCAAAAGCCAGATGTTCCCCCAGGGGCAGCCCTTCCGTGGTGCGTTGTGCCCAACGATGCCGACAATTTTCCAAAGCGCTTGCCGTTTCAGCCAGCAGTCGGTCCATATGGGATGCCTGTTCCACGGCGCGGGCCAAGGCCACTTGGGCTTCGCGAAACTGCACCCGGCGGTGCTCCAAAAGCTTGGCAAATCGATAGACGAAAACCACGGCGCTTTTCCCTACTGTTCTTCAAAAAGGGCTTGCAAGGTTTGATGGGCTTCTTCAAGGGTGCAGCATTGTTCCACAGGTTGTTTGAGAAAATCGTTGAGCTTGTCAATCATTTGAATGGCATAATCCGTCGGGGGATGGCTTCCTCGTACGTAAGCCCCGATTTGAATCATGTCCTCACTGCGTTTATAGTCCGCCAGAATCTCGATAAAGCGGGTGGCTAGATTCTTGATCTGAGGATGCAGAATGCGGTCCGTCAAACGACTGACGCTTTTTAAGGGATCGATGGCCGGATAGTGGCGCCGGTGCGCCAAATCCCTGTCCAGCACGATGTGCCCATCGAGAATGGAGCGCACGGTGTCGGCAATGGGATCATCCAGGTCGTCGCCTTCCACAAGGACTGTGTAGATTCCCGTTATGGAGGCTTTGTCAAAGCTTCCTGCCCGTTCCAGAAGTTGGGGCAGCAGTCCGAAGACGCTGGGAGGATATCCCTTGGTGGCCGGAGGTTCTCCGGCGGCCAGGCCGATTTCTCGGGCGGCCATGGCAAACCGTGTCACCGAATCCATCATAAAGAGAACGTCCATTCCCTGATCTCGAAAGAATTCCGCCACGGCACAGGCCACATACGCGGCGCGCACCCTTAAGGTGGCCGGCTGATCCGATGTGGCGACGATTACGACGGAACGACGCCTTCCCTCTTGGCCCAGCTCGGAATCCAGAAATTCGTTGACTTCGCGGCCTCGTTCCCCGATGAGCGCGATGACATTGACAGGGGCCGATGTGTAGCGGGCCATCATGCCTAGCAGGGTGCTTTTGCCCACGCCCGATCCGGCAAAAATGCCCATGCGTTGCCCCTTGCCGATGGGCAGCAAGCCGTTGATGGCGCGAATGCCTACATCCAACTGTTGCGAAATGATGGGCCGGTTCAGGGGATTGGGTGTGCTGGGACGCAAGGGATAGGGGATCCCGTCCACAATGGGGCCGGCGCCGTCCAGAGGCTGGGCCATGCCATCGATGACGCGGCCCAGCAACTGCAGCGAGACCAGACAGGAAGAGAATTTGGCATCCACGGTGACACGATCCCCCGGCGCCAAGTTCCGAAGGGGCGAAAGGGGGCTCAGCTTCAAGCGTCGTCCCACAAAGCCCACGGTTTCGGCCACCACCGGCTCCGCGTTGTCTTTGGGAAAAATCCGACAGATATCCCCCACCGTGGCTTCCAGCCCTACAACCTCAATAAGGTTTCCCACGACGGCGGACACCTTGCCGTAAGTTTTCCATAGCGGTGCCTGGGAGACGCGGGAAAGGACACCGTTTAGGCTGAGCCTGTCATGGTGTGGAACGGAGGTGGCGTTTTCAGGAGGCATGGCTGAAAAGAACCTCCCGGAGGTTTTCCAGGCGTGTTTCCACTAGGGCATCAATCTCCTGCAGCGCACTTTCCACGCGGCAGCCGCCCCGCTGAATGCTTGAATCAACTGTGACTCGAAAAGGACTCTGTCCTAGCGGCGGGGGCGAGAGCCATCGTTCCAACACGCCGTGTTTCTCCAACAGATCGCGATCGTTGGGATGGAGAACGATGGTGATCGCCTGGGATCGATCCATCTGTTCCAGAATATGATCCACCAAGCTTTCCAGGACCTTCGGATTGATACCGACCGCCGCCGTCAAGAGATGCCGGCTGAGGGTTAAGGCCGCTTCAAGGAGCCAGTGGCGATACTCGCGGAGCACCTGCTGATGCATCTGCTCCAAAGAGGTGGCCAAAGTGTCCAAGCGTTCACGAACCTTCTCAACGGCGCTGGCTCCAAACGCGTAACCATCCCTTTGTCCCTGTTCATACCCCTTTTGATAGGCTTCTCTTTCCAGTTCTTCCGCGCGCCTTTCGGCTTCCAGAAGGCGCAGTCGAACCAATTCCTCCAGTTCATCCAAGGGGTTTTTGGCTGCCGCTTCCGCCGAATCTTCCGGGGGCGACGAAGCTTCGGATGACTTTAAGCCGCATTCCCGTGAAGATTCCAGGTCAAAGGTTTCAAAGGAGAAACGGGACACGTTGGCACGGCCGGTTCCTTTAAGCACCTTAAACGAGGGCATCGCCGCCGTCTCCTCTGGCCAAAATGAGCCGACCTTCTTTTTCCAGTTTTCGAGCCACATTCAGGATGTTGCGTTGCGCCGCTTCCACGTCGCTGAGCCGAACCGGGCCCATGACTTCCATGTCTTCCGTGAGCATTTGCGCGGCGCGCTGGGACAGGTTCTTCAGGACCTTGTTCTTGACGTCTTCCGAGGCCGTCTTGAGGGCCAAGGTGAGGTCTTCGTTGGTGATTTCCTTGAGCAGCTCTCGAATGCCCTGATCGTTGACGTTCACGAGGTCATCGAAGACGAACATGAGATTACGGACACTGTCAGCCAGTTCTGCATCGTAGTCTTCCAGGGCCTGAAGGATGCCGTCGCTGGTGCGGCGGTCACAGCGGTTGAGAAGTTCCGCTACGGTTTGTACGCCTCCGACCACCTTGTAGCCTTCCTCGGCCATGGACAGGAGTTCCTTTTCCAGCGCCTCGTCCACTTCGCGCAACAAGTCCGGAGGGACCGTTTCCAGCGTCGCGATGCGTTTGGTCACTTCAAACTGAAGGTTGTCTGGAAGAAGCGACAAGATTTCGCTCGCCTTTTCATGTTCCAGGTGCACGAGGATAATGGCAATGGTCTGTGGGTGTTCATTCTTGATGAAATTGGCGAGAACTCGAGAATCCACATCCTGAAGGTTTTTGAACGGCACTTTGTTATTTTCTTCTTCAATTTTGCTCAAGACCGCTCCGGCTTCTTCCGGCGGCAAGACGGCGGGCAAGAGCTTTTTCAGCAGAATGTTTCCAGGAACCTGAACCGCGGGTTCCTTTTCCAGGTGTTGAAGGAACTCTTTGAGCAGTTCATCGACGGTTTCTTTGGTCACATTTTCCATGCGGGCCATTTGGGATCCGAGCCTTTGGATTTCCTGAGGGGTCAGGTTCCTGAGAATTAGGGCTGAGCCGACCTCGCCCAGAGCCAAAAGCACCGCCGCCGCTTTTTGCACACCCGTCAGCTTGGCCATGGCTTACGCCTCCTCCCGCATCCACGCTCGAATGACCTGTGCCGCCTGCATAGGGTTTTCCTGAACAAGGGCCACCACTTGATCGCGCAGAGGAAGAACGCGCGGCCCTTCGATGAGTTCTTCGGCTGCTCCTTCTGGAAGGGCAGGGGACGTCTGAGCCCCTGCGCCTTCTTCGCCCATCTTTTGAAAGCGCTTCATGAAGGGGCGCACGACGAAGAGAAAAACCAGCAGGGTCAGAAGCACGTTGAAAAGAAGTTGCTGGTGTTTTTTGAGGAGTGCAACATATTTGTTGGCCACGGAAACCGCGCCCACATTTTGTTCTTCCGCAGCAAAAGCCACGTTGGAAACCGTCACCTGATCGCCTCGAGCCTCGTCAAATCCCACAGCCTTTTTGACAAGATCCTCCAGGGTTTTGACTTCCTGAGGGCTTCGGCCCACGAAGACCCTTTCCGCGCTCCCGTTTTGTCCCGGCTGCGTCTGATAAGGTCCGTCCACAATGACGGCCACGGAAAGTTTCTTAATAGTCCCAGGTGCTCGCAGAATCTGGCGGCTCACCCGGTTGATTTCGTAATTAACGGTCTCTTTTTGACGATTGAAAATTTTTGACTGTTTTTCTTCAGCTTGCAAAACGTTGCCTTCGATGTTGATTGGGGCGTCCGGATTGCCTCGCGCCTGGGGGGCCGCGCCTTGCGAGTTTTCTAAAGTCTTTTGCTGGCTGCGCACCACCGCGCTGTCCGGATCATAGATGTCTTCGGCGATTTGCAAGCGACTGAAATCCAGTTCCACGGAGACCTGTGCCGTGACCTTGTCGGCGCCCACCACGCGGGCGAGCATGCCTTCCACCTTGGATCGCAGGTCTTCTTCGAGACGGTTCTTGATTTCCAGTTGCGTGGGGCTCATGGACTGATCATCCGCAGATCCTTCCTTGCGGTAAAAAACCTTGCCATCGGTGCTCATGATGGTGACGTTTTCAGGATCCAAGCCTTTGACGGCACTGGATACCAAATGAGCCACGGCTTGCAACTGTTTGGCGCCCAGTTTGGATCCCGGTTTGAGCTTTAAAAAGACGGAGGCTCGTGCCGGCTTCTGGTCTTCTTTAAAAAGGGTTTCTTCCGAAAGGGTCAAGTGCACCCGGCATTCCTGCACTTCTTCCATCTGGGCGATGGTTCGAGCCAATTCCCCTTGCAGGGCCCTCTGGTAATTGATCTGCTGCACAAATTCCGTGCTGCCCAAGCGCTGCTGGTCAAAGATCTCAAAGCCCATGCCCGATCCTCGAGGCAGCCCTTCCGAAGCCAGCACCAAGCGGGTTTCATAAAGCTTTTCCTTGGGGACCGACACAGCATGGGATCCCGAGAGCTTGTAGGGGATCTTTTTTTTCCTGAGCACATCGACGATGGAAGCCAGCTCGGTCTCCGACAGATCGGACAGCAAAGGCGCATATTCGACCCGATTGACGGCGTAAACCAAATACCCCAAGCTTCCTGCAAGAAGCACAATCGAACCGATGGACAGGATTTTCTGGGGCAAAGAAAGGCTTGTAAAGCTCCGGCGCGCTTGGGTGAAAAGAAGCCGAAGTTTCTCCATGGATCACCAGACTCCTTTTCCCGGGACTAGAATTGCATTCGCATGATTTCCTGATAAGCTTCCAGGGCCTTGTCCCGAAAACGCACCAGCATTTTGAGGCCGATTTCCGCTTCTTGAAGAGCGATCATGGTTTCATGAATGTTTTCCGCGCCGCGCAGGGCCCCGTTTTTCATCGCTTCTTCGGCTTGGTTTTGCAGCTCATTGGTTTGGTGCACGGCGGCCTTGAGTTCCTCCCCAAAGGAAGGCCCTTGTCCCGGTGCGGTTTGGCCGGGGAGCGGCTCATAAGGGCTGTGGATCGGACTCCAAGGCTTTTCGATGCGCATGGACTCTGCCTCCTAATGGGCCTCAGCGGCCCAGTTCCAGGGCCCGAAGGGCCAGGGTCTTGGCCGTGTTGAGGGCGGCCAGGTTGGCTTCATAGGAACGGGCGGCGTTGAGCATGTTGGCCATCTCCTCCACAGGATTGATGTTGGGCATTCGCACCATGCCGTCGGCGTCGGCATCCGGATGGTTGGGGTCGTAGACCGTCTTGAAGTCCCGCCCATCGGGCACCACAGCCGATACCTCCACGCGCTCCAGTTCCCCTTCCATGGCCTCTCGAAGGGCGGCCTCAAAGCTCTCGTCCTGCGGCACACTCTCGAAGATGAGGGTTCGCCGCCGATAGGGGGTGCCTTCAGGCGTTCGGGTCGTGTTGATGTTGGCCAAATTGGCCGAAAGTACATTGATCCACGCTCGATGCGCCCGAAGCCCCGAAGCGCTGATTCTCATGGCGGTTTCAAAGTCCATCAGCGGCCTCCTTCAATTGCCGTGCGCAACAGGCTGAATTTCTTGTTGAGCATGGTCAGAATAAACTGGTACTCAACACTGTTATGGGCCAAAAGCACCATCTCGGTATCCAAATCCACAGGTCCGGTTTCCACCATTTCCGGCTGTTTCATGATTTCTTCCACCGAGCTGGGATCCCGATGGGCTAGGGAAGTTTTCACCAAGGAAACAGTATCTTCCTCCAGCGACTCCTTAAGCGCGTCTTCAAAGGAAAGACGCTTGGCCACATAGCGAGGCGTGTTAATATTCGCCACATTGGCCGCCACCACCTTTTGGTTGAGGGCGTTGAGGTTGAGCCGATCCTGCATGAGGCTCACCGTGCGATCAATGGGATGCACATCCGCCATTGGACTTCCTCCTCCTGAACTGTCCTGCCATCGACGATCCAATCCCCCTAGAAGCAAGGCTCATACCAGCCACGCCATGCTCCGACATCCCTTGTGTGTCTCAAGGCCTTGTCGAAAAGGGTTTTCCGAGGGATGTGGACCGTCCCCGCCGCATCGCGAAGGCACGGTGGGCAAAATACTGGGAGTCTGTCCGAAAATGGCTTTTCGGGCCCGTTCTCATTTCATTCTGTAGGAGCGCCACAAGCCGCGATAAGGCGTCGTAGCTCGCGCCGCTCCGACTGCAGGTGTTCTCGAACAGGCTCCTGAATCAGAGAGCCGCATTTTTGGCTTCTTGGGCATTGACATGCGTTCAAGAAGGCCCTAAGGGTCGCCAGAAGATTGACGCATGCTGATCCTTTGAACCGTGTCAAGAAAATGGCGAGCCGTATTAATAATTGTCGGGAAGGTCTTGGGCGTATTCGTGGAGTTTGTTCCGGAGCGTGCGGACGCTGATGCCCAGAATATGCGCGGCTCGAGTGCGGTTGCCGTCGGTGTCGGCCAGGGCTTTTTGAATCATGCGCCGCTCCATTTCCTCAAGGCTCATGAGGGGCAGGGGCGACGCGTCCTGCGGGGTTTCCACAGGATCGAATTCCAGGTCTTCGGGTTCCAGGACGGGGTTATCGGAAAGGAGCACCGCCCTTTGCAGCACGTTTTCCAGTTCCCGAACGTTTCCGGGCCACGGGTGGTCTTGAAGTTTTTTCAAGGCCTGCGGTGAAGCTTTAACCGTGGAGGTGCCGAGGGTTTGTTGAAAGCGTTGGAGGAAGTGATTCACCAAAACGGGGATATCGTCCAGGCGCTCCCGCAGCGGGGGGATCTTCAGAGGGATCACGTTCAGGCGGTAGTAAAGGTCTTTGCGAAAGCGTTGTTCTCGAACGGCGGCGGCCGCATCCACGTTCGTGGTGCTGACGACGCGGACGTCGACGGGCACAGGATAGCGCCCTCCCAACCGATCGATTTCCCCTTCCTGAAGGACCCGCAGAAGTTTGGCTTGAAGGTGGATGGGAATCTCTGTGATTTCATCCAGAAGCAGTGTTCCTTGATGAGCCAATTCAAACTTACCTTTTCGCAGGCGATTAGCTCCCGTAAAGGCGCCTTTTTCATAGCCGAACAATTCGCTTTCCAGAAGGTTTTCCGGAAGCGCCGCGCAATTGACCGCCAGAAACGGACCCCGCGCTCGGCGACTATGGCGGTGGATGAAGCGGGCGAAGAGTTCCTTGCCCGTTCCGCTTTCTCCCTGAATGAAAACCGTGGCATGGCTTGAGGCCACCTTCAGGGCGATGCTTTTCAATTTCAACATGGCGGGATTGCTGGTGACAATGTTGTCACCGGAAGTCGTCGACGGTACCCTTTTCCTGGTCTCGTTGGCTTTGCGGCGTTCTTCAAGCCACAGCAAGGTTTGTTGCACGCGCTCCTCATCGACGGGAAGCACCCAAAAATCCTGAGCACCCCTCTGCATGGCCTGCACGGCGTCTTCTAAGCAGGGTTGAGGGCTGAGCACGATAACGGGAAAAGGATCGTCCAGGGACTGAACTTTTTCAAGAAACTGCAGAGCGTCCTTGTTCGAGTCGTTCAAGGTGACAAAAACCACGTAGGGCGGGTCTTCGTGCACAAGAGCCCAGGCGTGGCTGAGGGTCCGCACCACAGTGCAACGGTGCCCCAGGTTTTCCACCACATGGCGCAGTGATTCCCCGGCTGTGGGCTGGCTTTCTAAGAAGGCGACGTGCATTGTTTTGGGCGTCCCTTTTTTTAAGATGCGGCGTTGCGCGTCGTCGGCAATCATGAGGCGTTCACATCTTTTTCCAACGTCCAGAAATTCCATGGGCGCAGCTGAAGGTAGTCAAGTTTCTGCTTTGCGGCGGTTTTCCACAGCTCTTTGGACGATTGCAGAAGATCGGAGAGGATCTTTTCAGCCTCTTCCCGCTTGCCCTGTTCGAGCAGCAGGGAAGCCTTTTCGTAAAGGAGCTGGTTGCGCAGGTCCTCTGAGCGCACTTTCTGTATCCCCTGGTCCAACAATTGAACGGCCTGATCGTACATGCGGTTTTTCTGCCTGTATCGACTGGCTTTGAGGCTTAGGACCACGAGCAATGAAGCATCCTGCCAGTCTGAAGTGCCAAAAGAAGGTTCAGCCCATGTCATGGCCGCCTCATCCTTTTCCATCTCAAACAAGCTGAGAGCCACCATGGCCGCCACATTTGCCGGGCAATGGGCGACGCCGCCACGGCGCTTGGCGAAAGACTCGCCGACGCGAAAGACGGTGGGATAATCCTTTCTGGCAAAGGCGATGCGGATCAAGAGCATTTCCTTGGCATCCACAACGGCGGGGTCGGTCAGAGACAGGCACAGGGCATGGGCTTTTTCCAAATTGCCCATTTCATAGGCCATGCGGGCGACGGCCAGTTGCCATTGCTGCTTGGGGTCTTTTTGAGCAAGATTTTCGTAAAGGCCCATGGCTTCTGCATAGAAGCCCAGCGCTTCATAGGCCTGAGCCACATACACCAGCGCCTCAAGCGCCTCGCCGTCTTGAAATGCAAAGGGGTCTTCCGAATACAAAGACAGTACGCCCTTGGCATCTTTCGCTTCAAAACGTTTCTTTACGAGCGCCTGCAGAACCTTGCGACGAAGGAGGCGCAGGTCGTCGTTAACGGGTGCCTTCTCAGCCGATTTCAGAACATTGTCGATGCGTTCCAGACTTTTTTCGTAGTGTCCCGCCGCAAACTCCCCATAGGCCAACTTGAACTGCACAAAGTGTTTCAGAGGTCCCTTAGTTAGCCGAAACTCCAGGTCGCCGTAAATCTTGAAGGCCTCCTCCTGCAATTCAGGGCCCTGGGTTTCATAAAACTCGGCTTTGCGAAGCCGCCCGATGACATCCCCTTCGGAATCGGGGTAATGCACTTGAATATAGGCAAAGAGTTTTTCCGCCTGCGTGCGATTGCCTTCATGAAGGTAGGTTTCAGCGATGCGCGCCAGCACGATGTCCTTGTCCGGAATGTCGGAGGCCAAATTGATGTATCGCATCAGAAAGGAGCGACTGGCCGCTGGATCCTTTAGGGCGAAGGCAGCCTCACCCAGTGTTCGATCGATTTCCGGTTTTTCTAAGTAGGCGTCCGGATGTTCTTCGAGCAGGCGCTTGAGCAGATGCAGGGCTTCAGCCGCCTTTCCCGATTGCAGGTATACCTGCGCTGTACCCCACCGCGCTCGAAGGAACTCGGGAGTTGTCAAAGAAAATCTTTCTGCCTCGCGATACGCTTTGAGGGCGTCGATAAGATTTCCCCGGCTTGCCTGGATTTCTCCCAGACGAAGCCACGCCGAGCCCGTGAACTGGTCTTGAGGATGTTCGTCAATGAGACGCTGGTAGAAGCGTTCCGCTTTTTTCACATCTCCGGCCCCATCCAAAGTCTGGGCCATACGCAACAAGGCTGAAGCCCGCCGAGGATTCCCGGGATCCTTTTGAAGGGCGTTTTGATAGGCGGCTAAAATCTGTTCTGCCGTCTGCGGAAGGCCGCTTCGAAGCTCCTCGTAGGTCAAATCTGCCATGTCGTATAGGGACTGAGGTTCGATGGAACGGGTGATCTTTGCCGAGGGCGTGCTCGTCGTGGGTTGAAGGGGCTTGAGTGGGGGCACGGTGTTGGAGCTGTTAGAGGCTAGGGCTTCGCCACTGGAAGCAGAAGGCGGCGGCTCAGGAGTCCTCTTGGTCTTTTCCGCTTCTGATGCCTCCTCACGGGGCACAGGCTTATCGCTTTTTTCATAGGCCCATGAAAACACGCCGGGCAATCCAAAGTCGATCACCAGGTGATAGCCGTCGGGTGCGCGAAGCGTGTCCTCCAGGGTAAAAATTTTCGCTTCAAGGAGCGGAGCCTTGAGGTAGACCTCCAAAACGGCCGACGATCCTTTGGATACCCACTGCAGTTTTTGAATTCTTCCTCGAGGTCGTGGAGAAAGGGCCTTTTCCCCCTGGGGAGTTTCCACCCTATCAAAGGACACAACCCATTTCTGGGGCGATTGACGTTCAACGTTCAGGGAGCGATCCCCCTGGCAGTCCAGCACAAGTCGTGTGTGTGTCGGGTGAAGACCAATGCGAACGCCATGCACGACGGTGCTACTCCACCCCGGAACAGCCAAGCTTGTCAAAATGGGCAAAACCAAAGCGCACACCGTCTTGTGACGCATGAGGATTTTTCCTCTCAACCGCCTTTGACCACTTAACCACGGACACAAAAACAACGCACCACAGCCACCCGTTTCAAACGTCGGGTTCGAACGTCAGAACGGTTCGCCGATTTTTGTGGACCGTCCCCCTTCTCGATCTAGCAACCGGTATACCAGACTGAAATGAGGCCACGGCTTCATGGAAGACGGTGTAAACTCAAGCGGACCGTTTTCCGGGTTTTCAAAGGCCACGCTTGCGCCAACGCGCGGCTTCAAGGGCTTTTGCCACGACACCGGTGTTTGCAGCAGACAAAACCCCTGTGGAGGGCAAACGCCATGATTCTGGCAAGGGATGGCTCGAATAAGCCGTCAAGGAATTGACGATACTGACCTTAAGGTTTTCGGGTGGAAGAATGAGGACAGCCCCATGGAGTATCGCGGCGTCGCCGCACCATCAGGTGGCCTTCTTGGAGGGCCCTGGGCATGGGCGCCGGAGTGTCGCGTGCGGCGCTCGTATATCCACGAAGTGGAAAAAGACGTCCAAAAGGCATGCACAAAGCGGGTTCTTAGGCGAAAAGCCCTTTGATGTTTCGATGGAGTTCCCGTGTTTTTTCCATTCGCGCCCGGTCTCGGTCCAGAGCGATGGCGTCCAGTTCTTGTTGCAGTGGAAGAAGGTGTGGATCGTCGTGCGGTTTTCCGGCGCGATGCGCATCAATCAGGGCGCGGTACAGGGCGATCATGCGGCTGATCAAGCTGACGGCATATTCTCGGCCTTGAACCTTGAGCGTGGTCAGGCCGAGGTCCATATAATCCCAGAGTTCCTTGCCGTTGATGGCAAAAGCCACATTAGGATGACGGCGAATGCGCTCGTTGATGCTTTGAATTTCCTGATCACTTCGCCCGCGCTTTTTGAGTACCTTTTCCCTCTGCTCGTCGGTCAAAAGGCACAGACGAAAACAACTGCCGCTTCGATCAGGCCAGCCTTCATATTCCACGATTTCATTGCCGTCTTCGTCATAATAGATCTTCTTGATATAGGAGTCACTGATGAGTTCGTGAAAGCTGCAGTTGCCCACGCCCCCCACGCAGCGATTGCCATGAATCAGGACTTCCGTGCCCACACCTTCCGCATCGGCGTCGCCCTTGAAGCGGCGCAGTTTTTCCACGGTGTCGATTTCCGTGCTGGCCACAATCTGATGCACACCGTAGGCTTTGTACTGAGCGATTTGAGAGCGTGTTTGAATGTTGCAGCCCACACTGGCATGGATCACAAGTTGAGGAAAATTTTCCGACACCATCTGCATGACCGCCGGGGTTTTGACGATGACACCTTCGGCACCCCATGCGGCGTACTTGGCGATCTTCTTCAGGGCGAGCATGCGCTTGTCTTCGGGAATTTCCGCGTTCAGCGCAACGCGAATCTTGCCGCCAAAAGGTTTGGCCATCTCAATGGCTTCCCAAATTTGAGAATCTTCCATTTCCCATGCGCATTTGCGGCGACTGAAACCTTTCGAGCCCACGTAGACCGCATTGGCTCCGCTTTTCAAAACCCCTTCCACCATTTCAAGACTGCCGCCCGGGGCGAGCAGTTCGTTCATGGGGCGCCTCCTTTGATCTTTAACTGCCGCTCACAACAGAATGAGATAGATTTGGCAGTTAAGTGTTATCCTACAAAACCAGCGTCTAAAATGCAAGATCCTCGCAGGCCTTAAGAAAAGGCTGACACGGGGCGTCCTTAGGGGGCTGTCCGAACGTGTCCGAGCTAACCCGAAACGAGGCGACAAAACCACTGGCAGACCGGGTCCTAAGGATCCGCCTATCCCAACTAAAGGAGCGCGACCTTGCGCTCCGAAAGTTTACGGACCATCAGAAGGCCGTCCCTTGGAAAGGCATGGCGCGATGATGCTTGGTAGCCCACATGAGCTTTACGGAATCCTTCGACTGCATTTTCGGACAGGCCCCTTGTGAAGCTTGAAAAAAGCTTTTCGCACAAGCTTCCATGAACAAGACTCCTTCCGACGCAAAGGAGCCTATGGTGAAAAAGCTTGGAGCCCTGCGTGGGTCCATGGCATAAAAGAATAAAAAATGCATGGGCACTGCGGGTCCTGGTGAAAACCTCCCCGGCCCGCCGATCAACCGACACGGATTCCGACTTTCGCGAGGCTGTGATGCAAAGAAAGGTTGCAATCCTGGTTGCGGCCGTGATGGCTGCCGCCTGGCTGAGTGTGTTGCCGGTTTCGAAGGTTGGGGCCATGAGCGCCCCGGAGGCCCTTGTGGAACGGGCACGGGTGACCCTGGACAGTCTGACTTCCGATCCTAACTTCTCATGGCTCAAGAACTATCTCAAATACGCTCGAGGCGTGCTCATTGTTCCCCAGTTTCTCAAAGGGGGATTTATTATCGGCGGGTCCGGAGGGTCCGGGGTTTTTCTGGCCCGTGAGCCACAAACAGGCCGGTGGAGTGAGCCGGTGTTCTACACTTTGGTAGGGGCGAGTATTGGTTTGCAGATCGGAGCCAATGCCGCCGAGGTGTTGCTCATGGTGCGCACCGAGCGAGGCGTGGAAGCCTTTTATTCGTCCACCTTCAAGCTGGGGGGCGATGCTGCGGTGGCCGTCGGGCCCGTGGGGATGAGCATGGAAGGGGCAACGCCCCACAACCTCAGCGCGGATATTTTGTCTTTTGCCAAGGCCAAAGGCCTCTATGCCGGTTTGTCCTTGGAAGGATCAGTGCTCAGGGTTCGCAGCGATTGGAACCAACTCTATTACGGCAAAGCCGTTGGGCCCATGGACATTCTTATTCAAAAAGCCGTAAGTCACCCACGGTCTGCACCCCTTCAACAGCGGTTGGAGGCCATTGCGGCGGGCCGCTGATCCCGACGCCCGCCTGGGAGCCTGTCCGAGATGGTTATGTTCGGACACGCTTCTGACCGCTAGCGGCGCGGTTTACGGAA
>NZ_JBRAHS010000015.1:2069-22372 GCF_052743555.1 Desulfosoma sp. | reverse complement strand
CCGAGATGGTTATGTTCGGACACGCTTCTGACCGCTAGCGGCGCGGTTTACGGAAGTACCTGGAACCCAAAAGGCAGGGCATGCTGAAGTCTTTGGGCAATCCAGAGATGCTCTTCGTGAAACCGCTTTTCATCGTCCCTTGAGCCATACCGGCTGGCCCCACTGCTGGTGAGGGTCACGATGTCCTCGGTCCAGGCCAGCCCCCATTCCAGAAAGAGTGTCTTTAAGGCTTCATTGAGACGGCGTGTGGAGACTAGACTTCCGCTTTCTCGAAGAAACCAGCGCCGTGGAGCATACTGATGGGCATTTTCTAACACTTCGGCGATGGTCTGCACGAGTCGGCCGTCGGGAACGGCGGCTCCGGTCTCGTGGGTGAACATCTCCAGATTGATGCCAGCCATGGAAGCGCTGACTACACAGGGAACGTTGGACCGAAAAAATTCCATGACCGCCCGACAGGCGTTTTCATAAAGAGAGAGGTGAACGCCGAGGCGGCATTGTGAGAGAAGGGCGGGCACTTCGCGTCGGGGCACGTTGGGTCGCACGGTGACTCGAGACGCCAAGCCTCGCTGGGCGACGGCCCGCCGAAAAGCCTGGACGTTTTCCGGACGTCCTCGGCCGAGAAAAAGGGCCGTTTTACCGGAAAGTTCCTGGTGTGTCAGCAGATCCAACATGAACAGGTGGCGCTTTCGCCCCATGTCGTCAAACGTGGCGTTGAAAACCAGATCAAACGCCTTGGGCTCCTTCGTGCACGGAGGCTTGTTCAGGTCTTCCAAAAAATCCCCGTGAGCCAAAGGAAGAGCCAGGGCATGGTGCTGCGTGGCAATGAATTGACGGTCTTCGCTCCCGCTCAACCCAAAAAGGCAGGGGTCTTCTCCGGAGCAGAATCGTCGCCACCAGCTATGGCGCCACACGATCCCCATGGGCGGCTCGACAAAAAGGACAAACCGACGGGTGAGGGCCTCAAGGATGGGTGCGCGCGCCACGAGGTAAGGAAGGGCAAAGAGGCGAAGAACGCCCTTTTCATGAGGGTCCTGAGGGCTTTTGAGCACCTGCATGAAGTGGCGAATATGGACGGTTTTTTCGGGTTTCTCAGAAATCTTTTCGGCGATTTTAGCCTCCTCTTGGCGAACAAAGTCCACGACTTCAGCGTCCTTGTTTGCCGCAGCCTCAAGCGTGGAAAGGCGGCGCCACTGGCCGGGAAAAGGCAAAAGGGCCAAGTACAGTTCGGCTTGATGCCGGACGAAGGGATCTTGGCTGCCTGAGGCGAAGCCGGCGAAGATGGCGCCCTTTTCTCGAAGCACTTTGTAGGGGTAATCGAGGCCGGCTTCGGCCTCCAGCTTCGGCCTGTGCCAGACCAAAAGAGCGTTCAAGGCCATCCAAAGATCCTGGCGGCGTCGGCGATGTGCCGCCGCGTCCCGTAGGGCCCATAGATGACCCGCCTTGACGTCTCGTGCCAACGCCTTCACGAGTTCCAGTGCCGAGCTGTAATCCAAGGAAAGCCTCCTTAGAAAGGAGCCCAACCCAAGGCTCCTTGGCCAAGGTTTCGGATGTGGTAAGGCTTTGCACGACGGGGCCTTGCTTAAAAAATCATGGACAGGGGTTGTGTCAGAAAAAGTGCAGAGCGGCAAGCCCGATGGCAACAAGGCTCAAGATGAGGCCGTGATGAACAGGCCACGGTGGAATGTCAACGGAAACATCTTCACGGTAATCCCGGGCAGCCAGCGCCAGAGCCGTGGTTTCGCTTTGAATGATCGCTTTTCGAAAAAGCGCGGAAACAGTTGTTCGAAGTCGGCGAACAGGTCGAAAGGGTTTGTCCCCCAACCGGGCTTGCTCCGCCACTCGAATGCGTTCCAAATCGTCCAGCAGTTGCGTAAAGAAGCGAAGCGTCAGGGCAACCATGACGGCAATGCGCCGTGCCGGACAAAAGGGCAAAGGGCGAAGCAGCCACAGAACGGCATGCTGGACGTCTCGAGGCGGCGTGACCGCCGTAAACATAACGGCCCATAACACCATAAGCCCCAATCGCCAGACAGTGGCCAGGGCCCGGAACACCTCCTGCCGAGGAAAAAAGGCGGACACGGCACGCCATATCCTCAAAGGGTCGCAACTTTTGAAAACTTCATCCCTCGCTATTTGTAACGGGACGTTGGGTAATGAAAAAGATTGAACAAGAAAGATCATCGCGAGAAAGGGCAGCCAGCCTCGACACGTTCGCCCCAGCAGAGACCAAGGAAGACGAGCCGCCGCCGTGGTGGTCGCCAGGGCCAACGTGAGGGTGGAAAGCGCAAGGCTGTTTGAGCGAAGGAGGGCGCAGGAGAGCACCAGCACGGCAAACAGCTTGGTGCGTGCATCCAGGCGATGGACGGGGGATGAGCGGGCCACATAGTGCAGGGCTAATCGGCGAGCCACGGCTGCAGACCTTTTCCGAAAACGACCGAGCACGGGGGGCGCACTCCATGTTCGGCCAGACGATGGGCCAAGTGGTGTGGAGGTCCTTGATCCACAACAACCCCCTTTTTAAGGACCAGCACGTCCTCCACATGGGCGATCACCTTTTCCACGTCGTGAGTGGACACCACCACCGTGCGTCCTTCGGCGCGCAGCCTCAGCATCGCCTTGAGCGCGGCCTGGCTTCCCGCCCAATCCAGATGGGTGAAGGGTTCATCAAACAAAAGCACCTCGGGGTTCATGGCCAAAACTCCGGCCAGTGCCACTCGGCGCTTTTCCCCGCCGGACAACGCATAGCAGGGCTTGTCTCGCAGAGCTAAGAGACCGAACTGCTCCAGAACCGCATCCAGACGTCGGCCGGTCGCTTCCCTGGAAAGGCCAAGGTTTTCCAGACCAAAGGCCACGTCTTCCGCGACAGTCTCTCCAAGGATCTGGTGGTCCGGGTCTTGAAAGACCAGCCCGACGTGACGGCGCACGGTGCGCCTATCCCGCGCGGCATTCACACCCAGCACAGACAAGGATCCACTGGAAGGCTCGTACAGCCCGGACAAAATGTAAAGCAGTGTTGTCTTACCCTGGCCGTTGGCGCCGCACAGAAGCACAAAAGCGGGCGTTTCAAGCCGAAACGTCACACCATTTAGGGCGCGGGTTCCGTCGGGATAGGCGAAGTATAAGTCTCTGGCTTCGATCATGAATCCTGTGGCGCGAGGCACCGGCGCATCATAGAGCAAAATGGTTTATGTGAAAGCCCTTTGAGGATCTTTTACCCCGCCGCGGCTTGTTCCCTCGAAGAGCCTGTCCGAGAACACTCTCCGTAGGAAAGGCGCCGGCCGCCATGCCTTAACGCGCCTTACGGCACTCCGACAGCCGCATGCCGAAAGGACGCCGCCCAACCTAAGTCGGACGAGCTTCTGGTCCTTCCGCGGCCTGATGCGTCTCGGTGGTGCGTTAAAAGGTTCAAGCGGAAGCCGCAGGCCGCACGTGGCGGACCAACGCCGGGCGAAGAGACCGAGCCAATACGACGGCTGCCGCCGCCTTGACGGCATCCCCAAAAACGAAGGGCAACAGCCCCACGCCCACCGCCTTTGCCCAGCTCATGCCCGTCACGACCTTAAGCCAAGGCACGCCCAATGCATAAACCACCAAAGACCCTAAAAAGACCGCCACAATATCGGCTGCGCGCTTCGAACGCCCATGCGTCAAAAGACCGACAATCCATGCGGCCGCCACAAAGCCCACAAGGTAACCTCCTGTGGGCCCCGCCAAATGGGCTAATCCAGCTTTGAAATTGGCAAACACCGGCAAGCCGACGGCACCAAGGAAAACATACAGTCCCACAGCCGCTGTTCCCTGTCGGGGTCCCAAAAGAAGCCCGGCGAGAAGGACAAACAGATTGGTCAAGACCACGGGTACGGGACCGATGGGAACGGCCATTTGAGCCCCCAGGGCAATGAGCGCGGTCATGAGGCAGATGAGCACCATGCGTCGAATGGATTCCAGCGGCATTTTCATTCCTCCATTTTTCTGTTAACCAACAATGGCGCATCGCGGTTAACAAACAATGAGTCCTCTGTCAAGCAAAATGCTGCAGGCAAGGGTGTGAATAAGGGGAGGTGCCTGGGGAGTTCCCTCTAGCCAGAAGGTTTGGTCTGTGCTACACGACAGATAAGTTACCCGCAGGTGTTGTGAAGCTGCGAAGTCGGAGCCATCCTAACCCTTGCCGAAGGAGGTCTTCATGAAACGCAAAGCGACATATCGACTCATGGTCACCCGCCGCGAAATGCTTTATGTCCACGATGAATTTGATCACACGCTGATGTTGGTGGAGATGGAAGGGGAGCCCATCGAATATCAGGTGGGGGTCGCGGGCAAGTTTGTCTCGAGGCGCAGTGTCACTTTTCACGACCGTGTGCGGGGAGCCGGCAAAATGATGGGCTATGCGGTGACGCATTTTGAAGAAGGCTCCATCTACAGTAAGTACGAAGGGGAGCGTGACCAGGAGAGTAAGCTCACCAAGGGGACCTGGACGATTTACCGAGGTATCGGGAAGCTGGCGACAATCAAGGGGAGCGGGACCTTTACCGTGAAGCCCGGGACTCAAGACCGCGAATACATTCTGGAGCTGGAAGGCGACTACGAGCTCTAAAAAGGGGCTCGAGCGCAGCCCAGCAGAGTCTAAGTCACGCAAGGGCACCCGCGGGGTAGGGCCGCCGCCCACCCATCCCGCCCTCTTAAGGCCAGTACCTGATGGACTCCGGCCGGGCGAATCGCTTATCGGCCGAGCGCATTCTACCGACGCTCTCAAGCTTGACCAGAAAACAGGAAGGACCTCTGCATAAGGTCTGGTCCATCTTGTTCCAGAGAAAGCAAAAATTGGTAGGCCAAGGGCATTCTGGGCTTATGGATCAGGAAGGTTCAGGTGCGGAGACATCGGCTGACTTGGGCGTGTCGCTCTTCCGAAAAGTCTGACCTCAGCAATAACACTCCTGGAGCTTCCCGCATGCGCCGAGGGTGGCACCGCGTGCTCGTGGTCCGCACATCTCCTGTCGCGCGGCAGCGGTCCATGAGCTTGTTTGAGAAGACCATCTGTAGGAGCGCGCACAGCGGGATGCCTGATCGTGCCTTGTGGCGCTCCTACGGAATGAAACGAAAACGGCCCCCGAAAAGCCATTCTCGGACAGCCTCTGGATGTGACGGAGGCGCGGGACCGGTCACCGCATCCGGACGCGCAGCCGCGCATCCCACCAATGCTTCAGGTTCGCTTACCCGACTCGCGTGGAAAGGACCGACTGGTTGCGTGTCCGCACGTTCGCGAACGACCGGAGGGCCTCTTTCCCCGAGGGCGTGGGCACGGAAGCCCTCAATACGGACGTAAGAATCCAGGCTACTCGGACATACCCTTTGAAGACGGCGCTGGTAGGGCGGTCTGGGGCTGGTGTGGCAGATGTGGGTTTATTATCAACGAATCGCTCAAGAGGACGGATCACCGGTTTTCAGGAAAGCTCTGCAGACACCGTCCGGGCTCGGAAGCGGCGGAAGCGCCGGTGGACCCAGTACCACTGGTCAGGAAACGTGCGAATGTGATCCTCAAGGATGCGGTTAAAGGCCGCGGTCATAGCGGCCACCTTTTCCTCCAGGCTTCCGGTACACGGCGGTGGAATTTCCGGGCCGATGTGGATGTGGTAGCGGCCGTCGTCCATGCGGTGATTAAACACGGGATGAACCGGAGCTCCGGTTCGGAGGGCGATGTGGGCGAGGGTCTTGTGCGTGAGCACGTCAACGCCGAAGAAAGGAGCCCAGATGCCTGTCTTTTTACCTGCATTTTGGTCGAGCAAGAAGCCGACCATTTCGTTTTTTTTGAGAGCCTTCAGGGCATGAAGCAAGGCGTGCTGCTTGGCGATGACCCGGTTGCCCGACCGCTCTCGAAGCCCTGTCACCCATCGATTGAGGAGCGGGGGACGCAAGGGGCGGGCCACCATGTGGAGCCGAGCCGGAAGGAAATAGGGAGCAGCGTAGGCCATCCATTCCCAGTTGCCCAGGTGCCCTGTGAGGATCAAGACGCCGCGGCCTCGTTCCAGAGACCGCACGAGATGTTCAACTCCCTGAGGTTCCACGTACCGCCGAAAGTTTTCCCGTCTGATGCCAGCCATGCAGGGAAATTCGGTGAAGACCTGGGTCAAGTGCCGAAAATTTTCTCGGGCCAGCCGGTGCACCTCTTTCCCATTCACCTCCAGAGCCAAACGAAGGTTGGCTTCAGCAGTCCTGCGGTGGTTGGCGTCCAGCACGTACCACGCAGTGCTCAAAATTTTCAAAGCTAGGCTCTTCAGACTTCGGTTTCTCAACCCTCGCCTCTGGCTTTTACACAAGATCCCTTTCAGAGTGACCCGCAGCTCCTCATGCGCGAGCTCCAAGAGGGGACGAACGTGCCACGCCGGCTTGGCCTTAGCCCGGCACGGGGGTCTTCTTCATCTTCTTTTCTCTGCACTCTTTGTGCCTTTGCGGTGAACTGTCCCTAGGGCTTTCGTGCGGCCTCGGTCTTGCCTCTCTGGCCCACGTTGAGGTCATAGGAAAAAACGGTGCTTCGAGCTTCCCACAGCTTCAGCAAGTCTTTGCCTAACACCAGGCTGGCGATGAGCTCCGGTGTGCCGTCGCCGTTTAAGTCGCCGAGGCGGATGGAAGACACCATGCCGCTCACTTCCCGTGTTTTCCAGTTTTCCACAAGACCCAGTTGATCCCAGGAGAAGCTTACCACCTCCCCGGCTTCATAGTACTTGAAGCCTTGGGGCAAAAAGCGGCTGGTAGTGTCTGGGCTTCGATTAACGACGATTTCCTGAATGCCGTCCTTGTTGAGGTCCATGACCATTATAGGCGAGGGAATATAGTAATATTCCACATTATTGTACCGAAGATCTTCCACCTTCCCCAGCAGGTAGTTGGTGGTGGCTCCAAACTGCTGCTGACGGCTTCGCCACAGCCGGTTTCCAGCCACGTCCACGAGGAGCAGTCGGTTATCGGCTGTAATGACGGCGTATTCTGTGGAACCATCCCCATTAAAGTCACCGGCGGCAAAGTTCACGACATTGCATTGAGGTGGAAGGGTCACCGGGGCGGTGACGGCCAATTTGCCGTCGCGAAGGCGCCATTCTACGATTTCGGGTTCAAAGAGATCTCCGTATCGGCCTCGAGCCTGGGCAAGAGGCACTCGTCCTCGACCGGGAAAGGCCACGGCATTGATAAAGTATGGCAGGCGTTGGGCCGCGACCGTGAGATGCTTGCCGTCGAAGTGGAGCACCAAGGATGCGGGTTCCCACTCCGTGTCGGAAAGCTTGATACTTTCCGGGCCGGGATTTCGGCCCTTGTTTCTTTGAAAAATGTTGGTCACCAGAATATCCAGATGACCATCGCCGTCCACATCGGCGAGAGCGAGCCATTTGAACGTATCCAGCTTACTGGCCCGATATTCGGCGGCGCTTTGCAACCCTTGAGCAACCCGCCGGTACACCGCGACCCGAGAGGCGCTCAGGGTCACCAGTTCGTCCTGACCGTCCCCGTCCAGATCATCCACGTCGATGGAGAGAACGGCCTCGGAAAACGTCTGGCTCCGCCATAGCCCGGGCTGACGCAGGGACCCTTCGGGTGTGATTTCAATGAAGTTGGGATTTAGATAGGAGACGGCCTGGCCGGGCAGGGTCGATTCGGGCAAAAGGAGTTCCGGGTGTCGCGTGGAGGTCGCCTCTGAGGGAGAGGATGTGGCTGTGGACGTAGATCGTTGAAAGAGCCGGCGATTGACGTCTTCCGCGAGCCGGTTGACCGTGGGGATGAGCTGATTCAGGTTGGGGCTTTGATATGGAAACTGCATGGGCGCCTCATCGGGTTCTACGGGCACCACCGTGGCATCGAGGCTCACGGCATCCCCCAGAGCGGTGACACTGCCGTAGAGGAGGTAATCGGCGTTAAGTCGGCGCGCCAGGGTGCGGGCGGCGTCGGGGTTGTCCAGCGCGAAGGGCGTTTTCGCTATTCCTTGCGTGGCGGCCTTGTCCAGAACGCGCACCTTGCCGGGCCAAGAAAGGCGTGAGCGCAGCATGTCCCAAATGCCGTCTTGAAGGTAAAATAAATCTTTCGGCGTGTTCATTTGAAACGGCATTACGGCCACGGTTTTGACGGACGAGTCTTGGGCGGCGGCCGGACAAACGGCAACGGCACAAAAGGCCGAAATCGCAAGAAGCCAAACGACCCAGTTCTTCCATAATCGTGTGACCACCATGGAGCACCTTCCTTTGTCAAGATGTTTCCATCAGAAAATTTGTGTAGGGCTTCGAGTCACCTTCGACAAGAGACTAGCGACAAACAAGCGGTTCAGGCAATAACATTTTTTCGCGTGCGTTCCGAGAATTTTCGTTTGACATCTCGAAAGACCCCATTATAAAAATGAGGATAGCGTCCGAAAGAAGGACGGGGGGCGATTTTATGAAAAGGGGGTGATGCCGAGGCGCAGAGTGTAAACAGGGGGGCTCATAACAGGGGGTATTCAAAGTTTTCGAAGCTTTCTTAGAGGAGGAAAGAGATGAAAAGGAACTTCATCGTGCTGGTGGCGGTTGTGGCGGCCGTTGCTCTGGCCGTGCCCGCGTTTGCCGTGGATTTCAAGTACGGCGGCTTGTATCGTCTGCGTTGGCAGTCCAACGACAACGTGGCCGACGGCAATGACGATTTTGACGACAACGGCAATTGGTTTGACCAACGGCTGCGTATGCAGTTCACCTTCGTGGCCAGTGAAAATCTGCAGTTGGTCACGCACTGGGAAGCGGACACCTTGTGGGGCCGTGAATCTCCGGGTGCCGGTCGACATGGCGGTGGTGACATCGGCGCAGACGCCACGAACCTGGAAATGAAGAACGTGTACCTGGAGTTCAACATCCCGAACACGCCGCTGCGGACCAAGCTGGGTGTGCAGGGCGCTACCTTCCTTAAGGGATGGATTTTCGCCGATGATTTTTCAGGCGCCGTGTTTTCCACCAAGCTTGATCCCGTTAAGATCACCTTTGGCTATGTGGCCGCTCAGAACACAGACGTGACGACAACGAACGAAAACGTGGATGATTTCTTCTTGTCCTTGGATTACGCCAACGGCCCGTTTACGGGGAGCCTCGTGGGCTTTTATCAATACGCTCATGACACCAATCTGAGCACCTATCCTGACATGTCTACGACGGTTATCCAGGCCAGCCCCACGGCGGTGACGGACAATAATCTGTTCAACCTGGGTCTGAGCCTTGGCTACAAGACGGACATGATGGTCTTGGGCCTTACTGGCATCAAGAACTTCGGCAGCTATGACCTGGTGGGCGGCGGCAGCCAGGATTACACTGGATGGATGTTGGAAGGTACCGCCGACTTCATGTGGAATGCCCTGACGTTCCATTTGGGCGCCTTCTACACCAGCGGCGATGACGATAACATTGCAAATTTCGACAACGCCAAAGACTACGACGCCTTTGCCTATGCCCGCGGCGCTTCCTACTACTGGTCGGAAATTCTCGGGGTGGGCCTGCTCGATGTGAACGTTTCTGGATCCGATCACCTGAATCCGGCCTACCAGGGGGCTTATCGGGCTGCCGACGTTCCGTCCAACCTGTGGGCTTTGAACCTGGGTGTCGTTTGGCAGGCGATGCCCGAGACCAAGATGACGTTAAACTACTACTACGTGGCGACGGCGGAAGATGTCCTAGCCAATGCGGCAACGGGCGAAACGGACGACACCATTGGTCACGAAGTGAACCTGTATATCAGTCAAGGCATTGTGGACAAATTGAACCTGACACTGGTGGGCGCCTACCTCTTTGCGGATGATGCCTACACCATCTTCAAAGATGACGACGATGCCTACGAGTTGGGTGCCGTGCTACAGTGGAAGTTCTAGTCTTGGCTTTCACGCCGGCTAGCCTATGAGGCTGACAGACGCCCAGAAAGAGGTTTTTTCTGGGCGTTGTTTTTTGCGCATGTTGTGCCATCTTCTGTACTGGGGTTGCCCGATCTAATGATCAACGTCCAAAGGAGGGAGAAAATGCGGCGATGCTGGTTGATGTGCTGTGGAGTTCTCGTGGCCGCGGCTTTGGCCTTTCCGGCCTTTGCCGTGGATTTCAAATACGGCGGCATGTACTTCATGCGATGGCAGTCTCAGAATAATCTCACCGATGGAAACGATGATTTCGACGACAATGCCAACTGGTTTGACCAAAGAGTTCATATGTATCTTACGTTTGTGGGCAGCGAAAAACTGCAGTTGGTGACCAAATGGGAAGCGAACACTCAGTGGGGTCTGGAGACTCCAGGGGCCGGGCGTCAGGGGGGAGGGGACATCGGCGCCGATGCCACGAACCTGGAAATGAAAAATGTCTACTTGGAATTCATGGTTCCTGGGCTGGAAGCGACGGCCACGGTCGGCGTGCAGGGGGCCGATATCCTGGGAGGATGGATCTTTTCGGATGATTTTTCCGGCGCGGTTCTGACCAAATCTTTTGATCCTCTCAACGTGCGGGTCGGTTATGTGGCGGGTCAAAATCAGAACGTCACCGATGTATCGGAAAACATCGATGACTTTTTCCTGGAGTTGTCCTACGCTCAAGGGCCTTTTTCCGCGACTCTTGTGGGATTCTATCAATCGGCAAACAACAATAAGACCAGCATTTTTGAAGACTACAACTACGACCAGCCTGTGGATTGGCTGAGCGGCCGCGATGTTCGAGGCAATGACCTCATCGACCTGGGCCTTTACCTGGCCTATACCAACGACTGGATCGATGCGCACGTCAATTTCGTCAAGAACCTGGGCGGCTACGACATTGTCGGTGGCGGATCCGGCGATTACAAGGGTTGGATGCTCGAAGCTCGCGCTGATGTCACCGTGTCCAGTTTTGTTTTAAGTGCAGGAGGATTTTATACCACAGGCGACGACGACTTAAATGACAATGATGTGAAGGCTTTTGTTTACCCCAGAGGCCGATCTTTTTACTGGTCGGAAATCCTGGGGCTCGGGACCCTGGATGTGAACGCTGGCGGGTTCGACACTTACAATTCCGTGGGGCAAGGCGCCTATGTTCCCGGTGACGGCCCGTCCAACCTATGGATGCTCACCGCCGGCGTGAAATGGCAGGCCATGGAAGAGACGGCTCTGACCGTCAACTACTATTACATCGGAACATCGGAAAAGGTGGAGAGCGCTCCAGGTGAAACCGACGACAGTATCGGCCACGAAATCAATGTCTACGTGGATCAGGGTATCGTGGACGGCTTGAGCCTGCAGTTGGTTGGTGCTTATATGTTTGCCGACGATGCCTTTAAAACCATCAAAGGTGATGACGACGTCTACGAAGTGGGCGCCATGCTGGAGTGGAGGTTCTAAAGCCAACCGGTCGGCGTGCGTCGGCACAATGAGCTTCCAGGGGCAGGTGGTTGCCTGCCCCGGAAAGCCTAACGTAAAAAGGCCCCCAGTGGGCCTTCTTTTTTTAGGACTTCCTTAGCTCCGTCGGCGCCGATCTCTTCCACCTTGCCTCCCATGGCCAGCACGCGGTCGCAGGCCGCCCACACCACATCATCCATGTCCTCCAGGGCGCCGGAACAATACGGACAGGCATTGGTGGACGGAGCATGATCCATGAGGACGTCGCAGGTGGGGCAATGAAAGCCCGGGGCTGCAAAGCCTACAGGCACGAGGATTTGATAGACCCGACCCTGATTGACGGCATTGAGGACCGCTTCCAGTCCCAGGACCGCCTTGGACGATTCGCTCTGGGTCTTTCTGGCCGCCGTGATACATTCAAAGACGAGGTCCCTCTCCTGAGCAGCGCCCAGTTCGCGCAGCATGGGTGCGACAGCTTCTAAAAGTTCCTTGGGTTTTGCCGTAACAGAGGCGCGCATTCGAGCGACCACGCGTGCCAGAACGCCCTTGGGAAGGATGCGTTTAAGTTCGGCGGTGACGTCTTCCGGGCCCGCCAACACCACGCGATCGATACCGTAGTCCTCAATCATATCGTGCAAGGAATCGGCAACTTCCTTCAGAAACCAATAGCTCCAAGTTGCGGCTCGGCGCTGGAAAACCATCTGAGAACGCATGTGGTCGGTGCCGGCGGTGGCCCGGTGACGAACAGCCGGCGTTTGAAACGCTTCCTCCACCTCTTCCACTTCCCCCATGGATGCCACCAAAAGCCGGGCTTTTTCACGATCGACCACGACGATACCCGTGCGTTCGTATTCCTTCCAGGCGTCCAACAAGGGGCGAATGTAGGGGCGGCGTTCGTACCAGGCCCCGTTGGGCAGCCGAACCGGTACGTCTTCCTGGTACGTGTACCCTTCGGACACATCGCAAAACAGTACGAGACTCCGACCTTTGGGAATATGCAGTTCCACTTGGCTTCGAACCCATTGGGCGTCCTCTCGAAAGTGTTCCACCGTTTGAGGATCATCCAAGGTCCCTTCGAGGTCATTGAGCATCTGTTCCAGGACCAGTTTGTGCGCGCCGCGGCGGCTGGCGCGCATTTGGGGATCCAGGTTGAGGTAGATGCTGAGAATCCAGGAACCTTCGGGAGCATGACGGCGGGCCAAACTTTCCAAGGAACTGGGATGCAACGCCTTCATGGAGATCCTCCTTGCCTAAAGGTTTGTGCGTGCGAATGGCGGCCTTGCGGGAAACGACGGCTTCATAAAGCGCAAGGCACTCTCATAGGATTGTCGCCTGACAAGGCCACGCGGTCAAGGACAGGGCTGGTCGTTTGGCCGGGGTGTCCACTGGGGAGCAATAGTGCGGGCGTTGCGCTCGGTTCATTGGTGCTTTAAGAATTCATGTCGCCATAAAGAAAAGCCGTGGAGCGCATGTGGGCACAGTCTTTCAGTAAGCCCTTGGGGACAGGTGTGAGAAGGAGCGCTGCTTGACGCTACAAGGAAATTCGGCCGAGACCAAAAGGGCATGGCGCGCGGCGTCACGGGCTCGAGCGCCAAGGGTCATGGCTGATCGTGGGCAGTCAATTAAACCGCGGTGTTCGGCGGCATTTCTAAGGAAAAGGACAGGCTTCCAAGGTGCCTGATGCCTTGTTGGGGTCCGGAGGCCGTCTGGAAGCTCCGGCAACGCCCATGAAAAAAGCACGGGGTGCACCCGTGCTTTTGCGGCAAGGCGAAAAGGGGTATTTGAAAAAAACCCGGTGGGTAAAGGTCAAGAAAGAAATTTTTGCTTGATCTTGTCCCAGGGCGCAAAGGCGGCCAAAAGCCCTGCCGAGATGAGGTAAAAGGCGATGATGGATGCGGGAAAGGTCAAGTAAAGGAGCGCATACACCGGGAAAAGCACGGCCAGGGAGACCGCGATCTTTGCCGCGACTTCGATCCGTCTGTTGGTTTGTTGTCTATCGTCCATGTGGCCACTCCATCGCTGGATAGTGTGAAATGAGGGGGGACACCATGTCCGCTTTTCTTCTCCATTGCCTTCCCTCTCCTATTACCCGAGGGTGACCCTTTTTTCAAGGGCCAAGCGGGGGAGTACGACTTTTTTTTCACAACATGACCCAGCCCGTGCCCATTTCCTAAGAAGGCTCCACAAAAGGGACCTTTCTTACGAAAGCCAAGCCGTTGAGACGACCCCAGTTTTTGTTTGCTCCTGGCGCTGGCTTTGTGTATAGTTGCACATGATGTAGCCTGACCCATGTCGGGCGATCCTTTCTGCGGCGGCATTCCCAGCCCAGGCTCTTGAGGGTTCACGGGACATCTTTCATATACCGAGGAGGATGAGCATGGCAAACACGGTGACACAAAGCATCATGGTGGTCGGAGGCGGCATGAGCGGCATGAGTGCCGCGATCGAAGCCGCCGAGGCAGGGTATGAAGTTTTTTTAGTGGAAAAGAATCCCTACCTGGGAGGGCGTGTGGCGCAGCTGTATCAGTATTTCCCCAAACTGTGCCCGCCGTACTGTGGCCTGGAAATCAATTTTCGGCGCATCAAAGACAATCCCAAGGTGAAGGTGTTCACCATGGCCGAGGTGACACAGATTCGAGGGGTGGAAGGGGATTTTGATGTCGCCGTGAAAATCCACCCTCGATATGTGAACGAAAAATGTACGGGATGCGGCAAATGTGCCGAAGCGTGCTCGCTGGAGATTCAAAATCCTTTCAATTATAACATGGATACCGTCAAGGCCGCTTATTTGCCTCATGACATGGCCTTTCCCCTGCGCTATGTGCTCGATCCCAGCCTGGTTCGCAGCGCCGAAGCCCAAAAGGTGAAGGAAGCCTGCCCTTATGACGCCATTGAACTGGACATGGCGGCAAAGACGGTGGAACTCAAGGTGGGAAGCATCGTGTGGGCTACGGGTTGGAAGCCTTACGACATCAAGAAGCTGGAAAACTACGGGGCCGGCGCCTATGCGAACGTCATTACCAATGTGCAGATGGAGCGGCTGGCGGCCTGGAACGGTCCGACCCAGGGCAAGATTCTTCGTCCGTCCGACGGGCAGCCGCCGAAAACCGTGGCGTTTGTCCAGTGCGCCGGATCGCGGGATCAGAACCATCTGCCGTTCTGTTCCGGCATTTGCTGTTTGGCTTCCTTGAAGCAAGCCTCGTATGTTCGGGAGCAAATTCCCGATGCGACGGTGTATTTCTTTTACATTGACGTGCGGGCCACGGACCGGCTGGAAGACTTTGTCCGACGCGTCAAGGCCGACGACAAGCTGATCTTTTTCAAGGGCAAAGTGGCCAAGATCACGGAGGACGGTGCCACGAAAAGTTTGGTGTGTCGCGTGGAAAACACCATGACCGAAGAGCTGCACGAAATTCCGGTGGATCTGGTGGTGCTGGCCACAGGCATGCAGCCCAACACTTCAGAAAGTCCGCTGCCCACGCCGGTTCCCTATGACGAGTACGGTTTTGTGGCGTCCATGGACGCCATGCCAGGCATTTACGCCGCGGGCACGACTCGAACCCCGTGCAATGTGGCCGAATCCGTCGCCGACGGCACGGCAGCCGCTCTCAAAGCCATTCAATCCGTCGTGAGGAGGTAGCTCAATGGATAAGAAGCTTGCCACGTATATTTGTACCGGATGCGGCATCGGCGATGCCTTGGACATAGAGCAGCTGTCAAAGGTGGCTCAAAAGGAATGCAAAGCCGCCTTGGTGAAAACCCATGCCTGCCTGTGCAGCCAGGAAGGTGTTGGCATGCTCAAGGCGGACATCGACAGCCAAGGCGTCAACTGCCTCATGATTGCCGCGTGTTCGCCGCGGGTCATGTACGATGTGTTTCGTTTTCCCGGCTGCCTGGTGGATCGCGTGAATCTGCGGGAACAGGTGGTGTGGAGTCAAAAGCCCGGTGACGAAGACACCCAGATGATGGCGGAAGATTACCTGCGCATGTCCGCAGCCAAGATCGGTAGGATGGATCTTCCGGAACCTTTCAAGCCCGAAGAAGAGATTTCCAAGGACGTTCTTATTGTGGGCGGCGGTGTGGCTGGTTTGACGGCGGCCAAGGAAGTGTCGAGGGCTGGTTACAAAGCCGTCTTGGTGGAAAAGGAAAAGCAGCTGGGCGGGTTTCAGAGGTTGGTGACCAAGATCGCCACCTTTCCCTACAAGGGCATCAAAGACAACGAACTGGACAGCCTGATTCAGGAAGTGACTAAGGATGCCAATGTCACCGTCTATACGGGAGCCAAGATTCAAAAGACAGTGGGAGGTCCCGGTGTTTTCAAGGTGACCATTGCGCAAAACGGCGCCACCAAAGAACACAAGGTGGGCGCCATTGTCATGGCCGCCGGCTGGAAACCCTATGATCCTGCGCAATTGGATGCCAAGCTGGGCTACGGTCAATCGCCCAATGTCATCACCAATGTCCAGTTTGAAGAAATGGTACAGGCTGGTGGAGTGAAGCGGCCGAGCGATGGCGGCGACGTGCAGAACGTGGCTTTTCTCCAGTGCGCTGGCCAGCGCGACCCTGAAAAGCTGGCTTACTGTTCTTCGGTATGCTGCATCACAAGCCTCAAGCAGGCCATCTATATTAAGGAAAATTACCCTGACGCCAACGTTTATATCGTGTTCAAGGAAATGAGAACTCCAGGCCAGGCGGAAGATCTGTACCGCAGGGCTCAGGAAGAGGGTGTCATTTTCATTCGATGCCAGGATCCTCAAGTGAAAGCATCGGGAACCAGCGTCACGGTGGAAGCCTTGGACGAGCTGTTGGGAGAAACCGTCCTTCTGGAAGACCTGGATCTGGTGGTTTTGGCGACGGGCATGGTTCCCGTGACGGCTTTCGGCGAAGACTATGCCCAGGTTCGGGCGCGCATGCGAGGAGCGGAAGCTGAACAAAAGAAGGAAGAGGAAGAGCTGGAGGTCCCTCAGGACGCCATTTTGGTCTCCGACATTCTCAACCTGGAATATCGTCAAGGGCCCGAACTTCCCGGCCTGCGTTACGGTTTTCCCGACTCTCATTTCATCTGTTTTCCGTACGAAACGAGGCGAACCGGCATCTATGCGGCCGGATGCGTGCGTCGCCCCATGGGTGTGGCGGCGGCCTATGA
This sequence comes from Desulfosoma sp., assembly GCF_052743555.1. Lineage (NCBI taxonomy): Bacteria > Pseudomonadati > Thermodesulfobacteriota > Syntrophobacteria > Syntrophobacterales > Syntrophobacteraceae > Desulfosoma > Desulfosoma sp. The sequence continues at coordinate 5,879 of NZ_JBRAHS010000015.1, read as the reverse complement.
AGACGGTGCCGGAGCGGCCATGAAGGCGATTCAGTGCGTGGAATTGGTCAGCCAGGGCAAGGCGGTGCACCCTCGAGCAGGGGATATGAGTTTTCCCGAGTTTTTCATGCAACGCTGCACCCAGTGCAAACGCTGTACGGAAGAGTGCCCGTTTGGGGCCATCAACGAAGATGACAAGGGCAATCCGCTCCCGCAGCCCACGCGATGCCGCCGCTGCGGTGTGTGTATGGGGGCCTGCCCGGAACGCATCATTTCCTTCAAAAACTACTCTGTGGGCATGATCGGTGAAATGATCAAGTCCATTGAGGTGCCGGAAGAGGACGAAGAAAAACCGAGGATTGTCGTCCTTGCCTGTGAAAACGACGCCTATCCCGCGCTGGACATGGCGGGGTTGCGCCGCATGACGTACAACGCCTGGGTTCGCGTGATTCCCATGCGATGTCTGGGTTCCATGAATCTTATCTTCATTGCCGACGCCCTGTCCAAGGGCATCGACGGGGTTCTGCTTCTGGGCTGCAGGTATGGCGACGACTATCAATGCCACTTCATCAAAGGATCGGAACTGGCCAACATCCGCCTGAGCAAGGTTAAGGAAACGCTGGATCGCTTGGTGCTGGAATCCGACCGCGTGCGTTTTGAAACGGTGGCCATTTCCGACTATGACAAGCTGCCGAAGATTTTGGATGATTTCGCGGCAACTCTGGAAAGTCTGGGACCCAACCCCTACAAGGGATTCTAGATGGACCGTTCATCGGACGAGAAAAGCGAGGAGGCCTGAGGATGAGCATCAAGGTGGATCCGAATCTCATGAAGGATCTGAAGCACTTCGGCTTGAAAGACGCCAGCAAGTGCTTCCATTGCGGGAACTGCACCGCCGTGTGCCCGATGTCGGAAACGGGGACCCCCTTTCCGCGAAAACTGGTCAAGTATGCCCAGATGGGGCTTAAGGACAAGATCCTTCAGTCCTCTGAGCCCTGGCTCTGCTACTACTGCGGCACATGCTCCGAGCATTGTCCTCGAGGGGCTGATCCCGGCGAGACCATGATGGTCATGCGCCGTTATCTCACGAGCCAGTACGACTGGACGGGATTTTCGCGCAAATTCTACACGTCCGAAAAGTTCGAAATCATGGCCGTGATTGTCACGGGGCTCATCGTCGGGCTCCTGATGTTGCTCATTCACGGGGAATTCGACTGGCAGAACGCCTCCTTGGAAAAAGCATGGCCGGCTCACGGCATGGAAATCGCCGATCTCATCATGGCGTCCGTTCTGTCCTTTTTCCTGCTCACCAACGTGTACCGTTTCATGAAATTTACCATGGGCGACCTTTTGACCAAAATTCCCCTGCGCATCTATGCCAGTGAAGCGAGAGAACTGGTGCTGCACTTTCTGACCCAAAAGCGTTGGGCGAAGTGTGAAGACCGCACCCAGTGGATCATTCACTTGCTCATCATGACTGGCTACACCACGGCCTTCATTCTGGTGGCTGTGCTTCTGGCCGGAGGGCTCGCCGTTTTGGGGCTCACCTGGGAGCCTCTGCGATTCCAGAGGCCTTTTGATCCGGTGACGGGAAGGGATGCCATCTATCCGCTGTTTCATCCCATTCGTCTACTGGGCTATTATGCGACGATCTCCGTGTTTATCGGGGCCACGTACGCTCTGATCGGCCGCATTCGCAAGAGCAAGACGCCCTACAAGAATTCCCATGGCACCGACTGGATGTTTCTTGTGCTTTTGGATTTGACGGTCATCACGGGCATTGCGGTCCACATTTTAAGGATTATGAACGTTCCCTTCGCCACCTACGCCATGTACATTCTGCACCTCATGATCGCCGTACCCATGCTGGTTTTGGAAGTGCCGTTTTCCAAATGGTCCCACCTGGCGTACCGGCCCATGTCGGCGTATTTGAAAGGGGTGAAGGAAAAGTATTTTGCGGAATTAAAGAACCGGGAACCTGAAGTCAAAGCGGCGGAGGCCGCCGGCGCCAAAGCCTAAGGCGCCTTCACGCTGCGGCATTGTCGGTCCGTAAATCACCGAAACCCCATAAGCACGCCACAGCGTGCTTATGGGGTTTTTGTCAAAAGGTCCTTCAGTTGGGCGTCGTCCTTCTGCCTGAGACGCCGGTGGTTTGAAAGAAGGCTCGATTGGGCAGGAACATTTTTCCCGGATTCATAATATCGTGAGGATCCAGAGCCCGCTTGATACGCAACATGGCGTCAAAGGCTCCGGGATGCACTTCCCATTGAAAGAAGCCACTCTTCGTGATGCCGATGCCATGTTCTCCGGAGATGGTTCCTTCGAGGCGAAGCACTTCGCGAAAAAGTTCTTCTACAGCCCTTTCGGCGCGGGCCAATTCCCGGGGGTCAGAACGATCCACCATAATGTTCGTGTGAATGTTGCCGTCTCCAGCATGACCAAAGCTGACGATGACCAGATCATACTTGCGGGCAAGAGCCTGGTTGAACTTGATGAGGTCGGCAATGCGGGATCGAGGCACGGTGACGTCCTCGTTGATTTTTCCCGGTCGAATCCGGCCCAGGGCCGGCGAAATGGCGCGTCGAGCCGTCCACAGTTTTTCCCTGTCCTGGGGTGTTTCGGCCCGAAGGATTTCAACTGCCCCGTGCCGACGAAAGACTTCTTCCATGATGCCGATGTGGCGGGGCAGGACTTCGGGCGGGCCGTCCACTTCGGCAATGAGCATGCCCTCGGCCTGCTCAGGCACGCCCAATGGACAATACGACTGCACGGCGCGCAGCGTGGCGGCATCAAGCAGTTCAAGGCACGAGGGAAGGACGCGCGCCTGCAACACGGCGCACACGGCTTGTCCAGCCTCTTCAATGGAGGAAAAGACGGCCGAAATCGTCATGACGGCTTCAGGAGCGGGAATGAGACGCACCACAATCTTTGTGATCACCCCCAAGGTGCCTTCTGATCCCACCAGGAGACGGGTCACGTCGTAACCCACCACCCCTTTCATCGTTCGCGTGCCCGTGGTGATCAGTTCCCCCGTTGGCAGCACGGCTTCCAATCCCAGCACATAGTCTCGTGTCACCCCGTACTTGACGGCTCGAGGCCCCCCGGCACAGGTGGCCACATTGCCGCCGATGGTGGAAAAATCCAAACTAGCCGGGTCCGGCGGATAGAACAACCCATGCTGGGCCACAGTTTTTTGAAACACACCCGTGACCACCGCGGGTTCCACCACAGCGACCATATCCTCGGTATGGATTTGGAGAATGCGGTTGAGCCTGGCTAGGGAGAGCACTACCCCGCCTCGATCGGGCACCACACCACCGACCATGCCACTTCCGGCACCGCGAGGATACACGGGAAAACGCCATTGGTTTGCCAGTCGAACCACTTGGGCGACCTGCTGCGCATCGGCGGGAAAGACGACGGCCTGGGGAAGGGCGAAGATCTTACTGGCATCGTATCCGTAGCTCAGACGATCTTCCAGAGCTGTCAGGACATGTTCACGGCCGACAGTGTCTCGAAGGTCACAAAGAATTTTTTCAGGCAGGGCAGGGGGGTCATATGGCCTTTTCACTCGGGTTGCCTTTCCCATGCACGGTCCGATGGTTTTTCCCTAAGTTTCCTTGCCAAATTATCCGAATAGACCAAAGGTGTCCATGGAACATCGCAGCAGAGCATGATGAAGCCGTCGGTTGGGCAGCCAGTCGACTACGTGCGATTCTTGGCGCATGCCCTTGACGAAGGCTCATATTGTCTATCGAGCCGAATGCCGCTCTTACCTTGGGTTTGTGGATATTGTGGAATTCTTTATAGACTCTGAACACAAGGTTCTTC
>NZ_JBRAHS010000015.1:0-1969 GCF_052743555.1 Desulfosoma sp. | reverse complement strand
CGGGCAGCGGCTCGATCGCTGAAAAGCTCACGCATCACTTGCGCTCTTCTGGGTTCGCATTCGGTCAAGAACACCAAGACCCTCAAGTGAATGTCCAAGTGGGCGATTCCGGGTTTTTTCGCCGCGTCTTCTTTGGAGGCGACGTAGCTCTTGGGGAATCCTTCATGGACGGTGCTTGGGATACTGAGAACCTGACCGAATTCATGCGTTTGCTCATCCTCAATCGAGAAGCCCTGGAAGGCAAGCAAAGCGTCGCATCCAAGGCTCTAGGCATTTTCAACAGGTGGCGTCATCTGGCGCGCGCCAACACGCTGCTCGGCAGCCGGAGGAACAACGGGCGCCATTACGATCTGAGTAAGGAACTCTTTGCTGCATTTTTGGATGATTCCATGACCTATTCCTGTGCCTAGTTTGCCGATGACCAAGAGGGTCTAGAGACGGCACAACGGGGAAAACTGCAACGTATCATGGACAAGGCGCGCCTCAGTCCCGAAGATCACGTGCTGGAAATTGGCTATTGTATCCATCCATCACCATACCCGATTGGTGCAGCAGGGCAGGGGCTGAAAAGCCGCGTTCACCGGTGTCACCTTTCGCATGCGTAGTCCATACGCTTTTGTCTTGGTTTCACAGAAAAAATATACTAACGGCCAAAAGAGTCCGTAGAAGATTGCAACTCAAAAGTCAGGGAGCTGATCATGCGGGAATGGTTGCAATCACGCTTTGTTTTAAGTGCATGTAAGCTGCTTGTGCTCTGGGGATTTTTATGCGGTTGGGCGTGGGGCGAAGATGGCGCGCCGCCGGGCTTTTTCAAGGTGCGCGGCCCGTGCGGCTTGCGTTTTCCCACAGACCATGGCGCACATGAGGGCTATCGCACCGAATGGTGGTACTATACGGGCAATGTGCGGACGAATGCCGGACGACTCTATGGGTTTCAGCTGACCTTCTTTCGATACCAGCTCTCTGCGAAGGGGAATGTGGGACAAGGAGATGCATTGTCTCCATGGCGGACGAACCAAATGTATTTCGCCCATGCGGCTTTGAGTGATGTGTCCCAAGGACGGTTTCGATACGAAGAGAAAGCCTTGCGTGGAGCCGGCGGTCTTGCGGGTGTGGACGCAGTGCAGGAAACCGTCAAGGTCTGGGTTCACCCCTGGAAAATGCATATCGGGCCGAATCGTCATGAGCTTCAAGCAGAAGCTCGAAGCTTTGCTTTGGATCTTCACTTGATGCCCCTTAAAGATGTGGTGCTGCATGGTACGGAAGGCTACAGCCTCAAAGGGTCCGACCCGGAACGGGCCAGTTGCTACTATTCCCTGACGCGCCTGAAAGCTCAGGGGACGGTGCGGGTGGAGGGTGAAGAGCATCCCGTGACGGGTCTTGCTTGGATGGATCACGAATACAGTTCCGAACCCTTGGAGCCCGGACTGCAGGGATGGGATTGGTTCAGTCTGCAGCTTGATGACGGAACGGAGCTCATGCTGTTTGGCTTGCGCCAGAAGGACGGGGCCTGGCATCCTGCATCTTCCGGCACCTTTGTCGACATTTCGGGTGAAACGCAACATCTCACCCGTGGTGACCTCGTCGTGGATGTGGTTTCTTTATGGAAAAGTCCTCGATCCAAAGCGACGTACCCGGCCGGATGGCGCCTGAAGGTGCCGAGTTTGGATCTGCATCTGGAAATCCGGCCGAACCTTGCAGACCAGGAACTGGAAACGGCATCCACAACAAGAGTCACGTACTGGGAAGGATCCGTCTCCTGTGAGGGAAAGCGACAGGGGAAGAGTGTCCGAGGCTTGGGCTATGTGGAACTTACAGGCTACGCCCGACCCTTTGACGCCCCCCTTTAGCCCCCTGCCCAAGAACGCCTCTTCTTTCCCCTGTCCGTGGGCAGACTCTTAAGGCCAGATTTTTAAAAGGCTCATCAAGGCCACCAACAGAGAAAACCCCAGACCCATTGTCCATTGGA
>NZ_JBRAHS010000030.1:0-25497 GCF_052743555.1 Desulfosoma sp. | reverse complement strand
TGGGCCCGAGGGAACGCAAACTCTTCGATATGGCCGACCGCCGCGCCTTGGACTAGAGAAAAAATGGGAGGGACGGGGTCTGGTGGTCCGTGTTATGGGGAGCGACCAAATCTTACGGTTGCGCTGCTTCGCGGACGGCCAGGAGGCCGTCCCTCCAAAGTGTGAGGAGGAGCGGCGCAAGCCGCGACCCCAGTCCCGCGCGGGTTCTCTTGCTATTCGGGTCCATGAGGAGATCGCGCCTGGCGGCGCTCCTACAGTATCGAGCCGAAAGGAGCGGGGAAACCGTTCTCGCAAGCGAAACTCAGGCCACTGGGGGCGGGCTGATGGGCAGAGAGATCTCAAATGCTGTCCCGATGCCGGGAATGGAGCTGGCTGAAATTTTGCCCTGATGATTTTTCACAATGCCGTAGACGATAGAAAGCCCGAGTCCTGGGCCTTTACCGATGGGCTTTGTGGTGAAAGAAGGCCTGAAGACTTTCTTGAGGGTCTCTTGGTTCATGCCCGTGCCGGTGTCGCCACCGTCATGACGGCGTAGGTGCCTGGTTTGAGATCGGCGGCCGATATGTCGTTTTCGTGAAGAAAGGTGCGTTGTTCCACAAGGATAGAAAGGGTTCCGCCGTCCGGCATGGCTTCTTGAGCGTTGGCGGTTAAGTTGAGGAGCAGACGTTCGATCTGGCCGGGATCGGCTTTGATCCACAGAGGCTTCGAAGGAAGGGTGAGTCGAAAATCGATATGCAGCGGCAGAGTGGCCGCCAAGGTGTCCTGAAATTTCCTGATCTTGTCCGGCAGGTCGAAAATGTGAAAAGCGGCCTCATGGCCCCGACTGAAAGCGAGGAGTTGGTCCACCAGGTCCTTGGCTTTGAGGGCGGCGGTGCCAATGGCGTCCGCTTGCTTCTTGAGCGGGCTGCTGTGCGTCAAGCAGCGGGATAACATGTCGGCGTACCCGAGGATCGGGCTCAGCAGGTTGTTAAAGTCATGGGCCAGCCCTCCGGCAAGCCGGCCGATGGATTCCATCTTTTGAAGATGCCGCAGTCGCTCCTGGAGCCGTTCCTTTTCTTCCTGAGCGCGAAGTCTTTCAGAAATATTCCGGGCCAACATGAACAGCAACGTTTCTCCTTTCACTTCCAACGGCCTAGCGCTGATTTCCACGGGGACCGTGTTGCCGCTTCGGGTTCTCAGGTATGCCTCCACGAGGCGCACGTCGCGCTCTAGTAGTTGCTCGCGGCATCGATCCACGAAATCTTTTTCCTTAGAAGCGTCAATCACCGCATCCCAGACGGCCCCCAAAAGCTCCCCTTGAGCGTCGCCCAACAGGGTGGACGCGGCTCGGTTGACGTCCACGATGCGCCGATCGCTCACGCGAACGACCAAAAGCGCATCGCTCGCCGGATCGAAAAGCACCGCATATTGTCTTGTGGATTCTTCCAGGGCCTGTCGAGCCTGAATGCCCCCCAAAGGCATTGCCCAACAGCACACCCACCGTTTCCAGGAATGTTCGCACACCTTCCGGAACGGCAGGCAAGCTTCGAGAAGCCACGTTGAGGCATCCCACGACGCGGCCTTCGTGGTGGATGGGGATCACGGCGCGGGCTTTGAGCCCTTCCCGCTTATCCTCCTCTGTTTTGTCCACAGGCAATGCATCATAAGAAGTGTACAAGGGGTTGCCGGCCATGACCAGGCGTAGATTCGGTGAGTGGGCGTCGTAAGTTCGAACGACTTGAGCGAAAGCCTCCGACAATCCATGGTGCTGCACAAGCCGAAGCCCCCTTTTGTCTTCCTCCAAAAGATAAATGCCACCGCATTCCGTGTGCACGGTTTCCAAGATTCCTGCAAGGATCAGCTGAAGCCGTTCGTCCAATCGGGTCATAGTGGACAGGAGCGCAGCGATCCATTTCTGCAAGGCCTCCCTGCGTTCCCCTTCCTTGATGGGCGTGATGTCGGTGTGCGTCCCGATCATGCGCAGGGCTTTGCCGGAAGCGTCCCTGGTCACCGCCATGCCTCGACCCAGGATCCATTTCCATTCCCCGGATTTGGTGCGCATGCGGAATTCTAAGGAAAACCTCGACACTTCGTTGTCGATGCAGCGTCGGTTTTCCCGCAAAGCCTTTTCACGGTCTTCCGGATGAATCCGATCCAACCATTCTGCAAGGTTTCCACAGAATTCTTCAGGTTCAAAGCCCAACATGCGGGTGTAGGCGGGACTGTAGTGGACGCGGTCCGTGCGGACATCCCAATCCCAGATACCGTCGGAAATCGCTTCCATCACCAAGCGGTAGCGGGTTTCGCTCTCCAGCAGCGCCGCGTGCAGCGTGTGGATTTCGGTTTCTCGACAAGAAGGCGCTTCGCGACTAGACGTCATCAGTGAACCTTTCATTCCGGGGCTCAGGTGGGTCCAAGCGGTCTACGGTGATAAAAAATTCCCGGCCGCTCGACGGCCTCAACGTATAAATGCGATCCGCATGCTCTCGAAAAAGATCCAGGTCATGGTGACTGATCACCAGAACCTGAAACTTCAACTTATGGGCGATGGTATGAACAATGTGCATGAGGCGGGGCACCGGGTCGGGCCTCAACCAGCAGTCCTGCTCGTCCAGCACGAAAAAGCGCCGATACGCTTTTTCGTCCAGTTGCGACAAAGCAATGAACGCAGCCCAACGGAAAGCACATTGCACACCGATCCGCCCTGCCCTCGCAGGATATCTTCCGGGCGACCATCCCGTTCGATGCCGAACTGGATATGCACCTTACCGTATTTGACTTCCCTGGAAGTGACCACGCGCAGGTTTTGGCCGAGAATCTCCTGCAGCGCAAAGCTAAGGTTGTTTTCCGCTTCTTGAAGAATATCCCCGAAATAAGCTGTGGCCAGCTGTTCCAGCCTTTGAGCCGCCCCAGGCTGCAGGGCGAGAAAGGCTTCCAGTTCGTGAAGGCGCCTGAGCGCTTCCTGGCGCTGCTTTTCCAGAGTTTCCGCGCGGTATTGAAGCGCCGTCGGGCGATCGCGCAAGGATTTGGGCGGCGGCAGAGCCTTCAGTGCGACGGGGGACGATGTGGGCCTGTTCACGCCGTTGCCCCCCGAGTCCGCCGAAGCCTCGATGTTGTCCAAGGCTTCCTTGATGAAATGAATATGGGTTTCATACTCGGCCACTTTGCGGGCGTTTTCCTCTGATCCTCAAGCCGCTCCATGGTTTCGATGATCTGCTGCAAAGGGTTGGGGTCGCGAAGAGACGGCGGGGATTGCAAAACCTTTAACCTCTGGGCGCGGGCTTCCACTGTAGATACCGCCCGGTGAAAAACCTGCAAGGCATCCAGCTTCTGCTGCAAGTCCTGAAGAGAACGAAGTTCCGGGGGTGCTTGGAGCGGCTCCAGAGCCTGATGTTGCGCTGCGGCGGTTCGAAGATGGTGGAGTCGTGCTTTGAGGGCTTCCAAGGTCTGGGTCAGTTCCTGCACGGTTCGCAAAGCCGAGGGCGCTTGCAAGGCGGAGGCGGCTTCTTTTCGCTGGTTTTCCACATGAAGGCGCCAAAGGGTTTCGTCCAGGCGCGCCGCCAATCGTGCCAGGGCCGTGGTATTGGACAACGATGGAGGTTCTTGCACCCGGCCCAACACCTCGGAGGTTTGCGTACGGGGAGAGGCTGCGATGAGTCCTTTGCATGTGGCGGAGAAGTTCATGGAGCGCCGCGGTGTTCTTGATTGGTGGAGGATTGTGCAGGGGCGCAAGAGAAGCTGAGAGGGCACGGGTTCTTTGGATGGATCTGTGGGCGCTTTCCAGCTGATCCACACGTTTTTGCAAGGACACGGTGTCCTGCACGTCGGGGGGCGCCTCAAGGTGCTGAAGGCGCCAGGATTTTGCGTCCACAAGCGGAGGCGCTGTGCCAGGTTGTCCGCCGTCAGGATCAGGGCTTCCAGAGCGGGAACGGCGCGACCGATGGCCTCAATCTGCGCATACAGGTTCTCGGCCTCTTTCATGTGGTGGGCCAGGGCGGGCAAAGGGGCAAAGGCCTCCAAATCCTTTTCCGTCTGATGGATTTCTTCCTGCAAGCGTCGGCGCTCTCTTTGAGCTTCTGCGGTCCTTTCTGTTAAGGCCTGTTGCATGGCCAGAAGACAGTCCGCTTCCGTCGACGCGGCAAAAAAAGCGGCGGCTTGGCTTCCTGATTGATCCAGCAAAAAGATGGGACTTTTTTGGTGGGCGATATGGACATCCACAGGTCCCCTTTCCGTGGGCAGGCTGTGAAGGCGCAGCAGCACGCGAATATCCTCGGGAACGGTCCCGCGGCCCACTTTGGCATACACGCTTTCTGTGCCGTCTGCAGAGCGCCTTGTCAACCACGGACCCTGCCGTGCGTTCCCACTGCATCCAGGATCCGTCGTCCAATTCCAGGCGCACCACGGCCTTGGGTGCACCATGGCGAATGAGCGACGCCGAGGCTGGGTTTTCGGCAACGCAGCGCAAAGCTTCCACTATGGCGCTTTTTCCCGTATTGTTGCGCCCGGTGAGGACCGTCACGCCGGGGTGCAGTTCCAGGACGGTCTGCTGATGGGTCATGAAGTTTTCGATAACTAGCCGATCAATCATGGACCTCTCCAAATCTTCGGCCGGCCAAGGTCAACCTGCGTCCATCTATACCGGTTCACAGATCGGGTGTAAGCGAAATTCGCTTGGCAAAAGGCGCCCCTATGAAGGCTCACATCGGCGGAAAGGATGCATTGTTCATGGAAGAAGCGCAACGGGCGAAACCCACCTTGTCGTTCAATCAACCCAACGAAGACATTGATCCTCTGATCGAGGAACTCATGGAGCGAGCCGAAGTTGTCCAGCACCGGGGCCTGGTTCGGGAAATGATTCTGGCGGCTCTCAAGGCGGGACAAGAGTGCCGATCCATCCTGGACCTCAAGCTCATGAACACCACTCTCAAGGAAATGCGTTTTACGGCCAAGATTTTTGCCCCATATCGGCACAAAAGGAAAGTGACCGTGTTTGGTTCTGCGCGAACGGCCCCCCATGAACCCATGTACGCCATGGCCCGCGATTTCGGTCGCTTGCTTGCTGCCTCAGGCTTTATGGTCATCACCGGCGGAGGGCCCGGCATTATGCAGGCGGCCAATGAAGGGGCTGGACCTGAGCATTCCTTTGGTGTGAACATTCGACTGCCCTTTGAACAGAGCGTGAACCCGGTGGTGCATCAGACACCGAGGTCCATCACCTACAAGTATTTTTTTAACCGCAAGGTGGCCTTTCTCAAGGAAGCCGATGCGGTGGCCTTGTTTCCCGGAGGATTCGGCACACTCGACGAGGCCATGGAGGCCTTGACCCTGCTGCAGACGGGAAAGCATAATCCCGTGCCTCTGGTGCTCCTTGAAGCCCCGGAAGGAACCTATTGGGTCCGTTTCACCCAGTTTCTCAAGGATGAACTTCTGTGTCGAGGGCTCATATCTCCCAACGATTTTCATCTCTTTCGGCGTATTCCTTCCGCGGAAGGGGCCGTCGAGGAAATTCGACGGTTCTACCGCCGCTACCATAGTCTGCGTTACACAAAAGACAGCCTTATTCTTCGCCTGTCCCAGCCCTTGTCCTCGGATGCCGAGGATCGATTGCGTCGCGATTTTCAGGACCTTGTGAGACCCGGGGGAACCATCCGCTTGGGGCCTCCTCCTGAAGAGGAAAAGGACGAACCCGAGTGCGCCGGACTCACCCATCTCCATGTGGACTTTCACCGAAAGGACTTTGGCCGGCTGCGGCAATTCATCGATGCCGTCAACGATGCTTAGGGGTGCGTCCGACAATGGTCTGGCTGCGTCTTTTTGGCTGGAAGTTGTCGGAGCGCCGCAAGGTGCCCCGTCCGGGTGCCTCGAAGATGAGCGAACCCCTGGCATCGGAGGGTCGCGCTCCTGCGCGCCCGAGAATGTGCGGACCACTGGGAGGCACTCGCCCCGAAAGAAACCGACATGGCTAGACAAGCAGAGCGGCAGGGGTCGGCTTTCTTTGGTCGGACAAGACGCCCCATACGCACGCCGCGGGAAGGCATTCTTCTACAGGAGACTAAAGTGGCGTCGGCACTTCATGGACGGGTTCCACGACGGTGTGGAAAGCTTCGAGCTTTTGGAGGAAACCATGCACGGCTTCCCAGTCGTTGGCGGCGTCTTTCAATCCTCGGCATCGCACACATACGGTGGGTCCTTCCGGCGTGATGCTGGGATAGAGACCGATTTCGACGGAAGGGTGTTGCGCCGCGAAGCGTTCCACTTCCTCGGCGATCTCTCCTTCAGGTATTTTCAAGGTCAGTTCGAGGGTTTTTCTTCCTGGTGGGGTCTGGGTAAGGCAGAGGGTTTTGAGCACTTCCTGGGCCATGGGGTGCAGCATTTCGGGAAATCCCGGAAAGGCATAGACGGAATCCAAGAAAAACCCTGGGGCTCCAAGGGGATTGGCAATAAGACGGGCGCCTTGGGGCAGCCAGGCCATCCTTTGCCTTTGGGTCGTGAATTTCGCGCCATAACGTCGTGCGAGGATCTCAAAGCACTCCGCGTGCCTGACCAAAGGACGCTGCAAGGCCAGGGCGATTCCCTGTCGTGTGCGATCATCGTGGGTACCTCCAATGCCACCGGAAACAAAAATGGGGTGATGTTCTTTGCTCACGAGAAAGGCGAGATGCTCAGCAATGACGACCTCATCATCGGGGAGCACCATGGCCACAGCCGCTGGAATCCCACAGCGCTCAAAGGCCCGAAGGAGCCACAGCAGGTTGTCGTTGGGTCTCTCCCCATAGAGTACTTCCTGGCCCACAGTGATTACCGCGGGTCGGTACACTCGGTTTTCATGGCTCATGCGATCGGCGTCCCCCCCTTTTTTTGGCGGGCGCAGTGCCCGCGCGTGCACAATAGGAAGCCTCAACGCCCGTCCGAGAACGGCATCTCTTGGCGTTCCTGCGGGTCCGTACGTGTCCGGACGCAGGGACCGCATTTTTCAGGTCCAGCCATCGGCGCACGGCTGAAAGACCGTCCCTTCAAAGCATGGGCGCGGAAAAACTCAATATGAACGCAACAAGCCTCGAAGCGCATACCCGCCCTGGCTCTTGGACAAAGGATAATCCTTTTTCGCAGTTTGGGGCAAAGATTATGGCATCGGTTCATCAAGGGATGAAGGGATACCGGCGCGGCCCCCCAGCCGGCGGGCCACCTGAGCCGCAGCCCAGGACGCGCGCTGAAAGCGCTTTCGAACATCCCATCCTTTCAACAATCCATAGACGTAGGCCCCGTGAAAGACGTCGCCGCATCCGGTGGTATCCACAACGTCGACGGAGTACGCTTCCTGAAAGGCCAACCGCCCCTGAAAGCTATAGGCGCTTCCGCGCGCTCCCAAGGTGACGCCCACGACCTCGGGTCCAAGGCCGGCCAGTTTTCGGCACGCCCCTTCCGGGTCTCCACTGCCCATGAGCTTTTTGGCAAAGGGTTCGGAGGCAATGAAATGATCGCTCCACCGCGCTAGATCCAGCATGCCGTCTCGAAGGGATCCTGCATCCACCACCACGGGAATGTTCCAGGCGCGGGCTTTTCGCGCCACAGCCAGCGCCGCATCCATGAAGAAGCCGTCAGTAAGAATCACACGACTTCGGTGCACCTCTTGCCATGGCACTTCATTGAAGTGCAAGGGTGCTCCCGTCGGACGCCGCCAAAAAATGGTTCGCCGAGCCGTGGCGGGTTCCGCCGCAATAAAGGCGAACTGGGATGCGCATTGCGGGCGCACGAGCACACCGTCCGTATGCACTCCATCGCTGTGCAGCGAATGCAAAATAACCTCGCCGAAAGGATCGTCCCCCACCACGCCGCACATCAGGCAGCGTTTTCCCCATCGGCTGAGGGCCACCAAGGCCGTGGCCACGGGGCCGCCTCCCTGGATGGTCAAGTCCCGACATTCACACTTGCTGTCCGCCTGGGGAAATCGGTCAATGACACCAAGGTAATCCAAAGAACACTGCCCCAATCCAAAGACATCCCACGATAAGTCGTGCGGTTTTTTCACGAGCTGGTGTGAATCCTTTTTATGCTTCGATCCCTCAGCCCAAGCCACGCAGATTTCTCCATTCAGGGATATGGATCATCGTGATGCCCAGAAGACCAGGACGCCGCTGGGTTCCGGCGCATAGCGCACCGAGCTTCAGAACCCAAGGCCGCCCCGGCATCATGCTGAGCCCCAACCGACGGAACTTCATGTTGCGAAAACGCAGCCCTTTGGCCCGGCACAAAGCCGGCCCGAAGTTCCCCGATTTCAGGAAAGATTGCCGTTCTCCAATGAGCCATGGCTTTATCCACGCCGACGGAGACGTCCAGTCTTGGGTCAGTGGAGAATCTGGCTGAGAAACAAACGGGTGCGCTCATGCTTGGGGTTGGAGAAGAACTCTTCGGGCGTGTTTTCTTCCACCACACGGCCGCCGTCCATGAACAAGACCCGATGGGCGACACTTCGAGCGAAGCCCATTTCGTGGGTGACCACAAGCATGGTCATGCCTTCTTGAGCCAGCTCAATCATGACGTCCAGCACTTCCTTGATCATTTCCGGATCCAAGGCCGACGTGGGTTCGTCAAAGAGCATGACTTTGGGGTTCATGCACAGGCTTCGAGCGATGGCCACCCGCTGTTGCTGACCTCCAGAAAGTTGCCCGGGAAACTTGCGCGCCTGATCGGCGATATGGACTTTTTCCAGGTAATACATGGCCGTTTCTTCCGCCTGTTTTCGTGGAACCTTACGCACCCAGATGGGGCCTAGGGTGAGGTTATCCAGCACGGTCAGGTGGGGAAACAGATTGAAGTGCTGAAACACCATGCCCACCTCGGAACGGATTCTTTCGATGTTCTTGACGTTGTGGGTCAGTTCGATGCCGTCCACGATGATGCGGCCCCTCTGGTGTTCTTCCAATCGGTTGATGCATCGAATAAGGGTCGATTTGCCGGAGCCCGACGGGCCGCAGATGACAATACGTTCCTTGGCCCGCACGGTCAGGTTAATGCCGCGGAGGACGTGGAATTCGCCGAACCATTTGTGCACATCGATCATTTCCACCATGGGCGCGGCGTCGCGAGAGGACTGTGAAGGGGCTGGGTATGCCATGGACGGAACATCCTTTCTTTTTTGGAAAAACCTTCAGAAACCAGTCTGAGAATACAAATTTGAGCCCGCCTTACCTCCAAGGCCCAAACCAGCCAAAATGGCCAGACAGTGAAGCGGAACAACGAGTTCTGGGACGGCCTGTTCGGTACGTGTTCGAACATGCCTTCCCTTGGCGTTCATATGGGCCAGGAGGTTCCAACGGAGGGACCGCGTCCCCCGAGGTCCCCAGATTTCCGGACACGCAGGAGCGCGTCTCTCCAAGGCTAGGGGTTCGCTCACCCGATTCGCCTTGAAAAGACTGCGCCCCGCGGTTCGCGCCGTTCTGAGGAACCGGCTGCTGCCGGTCCGTAGGTTCGCGGACGGCTGAAAGGCCGTTCCTTCAAAAACAAGGGCGCAAAAATCCTAGATCCAGAAAAAGCCCTCGCACAGCATGCTCCGATCGCCACCTAATGTTCCGTGGACAGTTGCTTTTCCAATCGGCGGCTGGTGTGGGACATGGAAAAGCATCCCGTAAAATACAGTAGGGCGAGGAAGAGATAGGCTTCTCGGCTGAAGCCCATCCATTCCGGATTGGACAGCACGGTCTGGGTTGTTTTGAGCACATCGTAGAGCGCGATAATGACCACCAGGGAAGTGTCCTTAAAGGCGGAGATCAAAATGCTCACCGTCGGGGGGATCACGATTTTCAAGGCCTGGGGAAGCACCACCAGGCGCATGGTGAGGTAGTAGTTGAGCCCCAGGGATTCCGCCGCTTCGTACTGGCCTTTGGGAATGGCCTGCAGTCCTCCGCGAACCACTTCGGCGATATAGGCCGCGGTAAAAAGAATGATGGCCGCTTGAGCCCGTAGGATCTTGTTGATAGTGATACCGGCCGGAAGAAACAGGGGAAAAATGATGGAGGCCATAAAAAGCAGACTGATCAAGGGGACGCCTCGAATCAGTTCAATATAAACCACGCAGAGCAGTTTCACGGCGGGAAGGCGCGACTGGCGCCCCAGAGCCAGAAGGACCCCCAGAGGGTAGGCCGCGGTGAGACCGAAGACGGCGAGCAGCAGCGTCAAAGGAAGCCCTCCCCATTGCGTGCTTTCCACAGGGGTGAGCCCAAAGAGACCTCCAGCCATCAGCGTTCCCATGGTTGCCAGGCCCACAATCCAGGCATAGGCCAAAGCCTTGGTCCAAAACCTGCGGTCCCGGGAAAAAAACACGAGCCCCAGCAACAGGATCATGGCCGCCGTGGGCCGCCACTGCTGCTCATAGGGATAAAAGCCGAAGAGAATGAACCGAAGATTTTGGCTGATCACCGACCAGCAGGCTCCTTCCGATTGCCGGCACAGGCTGGAAGGGCTGAGCCATTGGGCGTTCACAAAGGCCCATCGTAAAAGGGGTGGAACGGTCTTCCACAGAAAAAAAAGCGTCAGGCATGTCAAAATGGCATTGAAAGGCGTGTTGAACAGATTCTTGCGTAGCCATCCCAGCGGCCCCACCGCGGTCACGGGCGGCTTGAGTTCATCGGGGGCTTGCGAAGGGTGCGGTGAAATCGTTCGTTCGGGGCCGCTCATCGTTCCACCAGTTTGGCTTTCTTGTTGTACCAATTCATGAAGGCGGAAGTGGACAAACTGAAAAAGAGATAGACCACCATGATCATGGCCACCCCTTCAATGGATTGTCCAGTCTGATTGATGGTGGTGTTGGCCACGGAAACAAAGTCCGGGTATCCGATGGCCACGGCCAAGGAGCTGTTTTTGGTCAAATTGAGCATTTGGCTTGTGAGTGGAGGAATGATGACCCGCAGGGCCTGGGGCAGAATGACCAGCCGAAGCACCTGTGCCGGCCTCAGCCCCAGAGCCATGGCCGCTTCGCGCTGGCCTTTGCCCACCGCTTGAATGCCGGCTCGCACGATTTCCGCGACGAAGGCCGCTGTATAAAGGACCAGGCCCAACAAAAGAGCGGAAAATTCGGGACTCAAGGTCTTGCCGCCGGAAAAATTAAACCCTTGCAGTTCCGGTAACGTGATAGCCCGAGGAAAGCCGAAACCCCACCAGGTGACGAACGGTGCCCCCAGGATCAGAACCACGGACACGCGAAAGACGGGAAAAGGCCGACCGGTGCGATCTTGGCGGCGTCGAGCCCATGACCGCAGAAGCCACGAGGCCGCCATGGCCGCGACCAGCGCAAGAATCATGCAGCGCCATGCCGGATGGGGTTCCAAGGACGGCACAATGAGTCCTCGATTGCAGACGTAGACGCCTGTGAGTGGGTTCAGAGCCTGACGTGGCCCCGGAAGCATTTCGTAAAAAAGGGCGTACCAAAAGAAAAGCTGTAGAAGCACAGGAATATCTTGCATCACTTCGATGTAGACGGCCGCAAGGCGGGCGACGAGCCAGTTGGACGAAAGGCGCGCGATGCCGATGAAGGTGCCCAAGACCACGGTGAGTGCGATGCCGATGGCGGCCACTTTGATCGTGTTCAAAGCTCCCACCAGAAGGGCTCGAGCATAGGTGTCCGTAGCATTGTAGGCGATGACGGACTCACCGATTTCAAAAGCCGCTTCTTTTTGAAGAAAACCAAATCCCGTGGCGATTTTTTGGCGTTGCAGATTGGCCACGGTGTTGGCCGTGAGATACCAAGCCAAAAGGCCCACGGCGCCGAGCACCAGGGCTTGAAAAAGCACGGCGCGGATTCTCGGGTCGAGCCAAAAAGATTCTTTGGAAGGGGATGTCCGAGGCGCCTTTGGGGACGAATGCAACCGTTGCCTCCATCAGATTTGTTGCACCGCATGGGATCGAATGTCAACGTTTCCGGAAGCGCGGGCGTTTCGCCCTTTGTTCATGCGGGCCGAAGGCCCGCGCTGCCGAGAAGACGCCTTTGAGGTCCGTCATCAGAGAGCCCCATGGCATATGAAGGAAAAGGGCTCCTGCCCGGGGCGGAGTGACTCCGGAGAAGCGCTGCAGGGCGCGACAACCATGTGCGCCCTGCGCCGCTCGTTCCCAGGAGCATATTTTAACGGAAAGGTGCGGCATACATAAGCCCGCCCTTGGTCCACAAGGCATTCAGGCCCCGTTCCATGGCCAGTGGGGTTTGAGGGCCCACATTGCGTTCAAAGATTTCTCCGTAATTCCCCACCTGTTTGACGATGTTATAGGCCCACTTGTCATCCAGACCCAGAGCGGTCCCCAGACCCGGAGTCACGCCCAAGAACCGCTGAATCTCGGGGTCCGCACTCTTGAGCATTTCGTCCACGTTTTTGGACGTGATACCGAATTCTTCGGCCTGAATCAAAGCCATGACCGTCCAGTTGACGATATCGAACCATTGATCATCCCCATGACGCACCACGGGGGCCAGAGGTTCCTTGGAAATGACTTCCGGCAAAATCACATAGTCTTGAGGATTGGGGGCTACGGCGCGGTGGCCGGCCAGTTGGGACACATCCGAGGTCAGAACGTCGCATCGACCGGAAAAGAACGCTTTGTTCAGTTCGGTGTTCTGCTCGATGACCACGGGTTTCCATTGCAGGTTGTTTTTGCGAAAAAAGTCCGCGGCGTTCAATTCCGTGGTGGTTCCTGGCAGAACGCACACCGTGGCGCCGCTCAGTTCTTTGGCGCTTTTGATTCCCAGTTTCTTGGGGACCATAAACCCCTGGCCGTCGTAGAAATTGACGTGAGCGAAATTCAGCCCGTTGGTGGTTTCTCGCAGCAGGGTCTGGGTGGTGTTGCGGCACAGCACGTCCACTTCCTTGGATTGCAAGGCGGGTAGCCGTTGGACGGCCGTCAAGGGAACGAACTTGATCTTGCTTGCATCCCCAAAAACGGCGGCCGCGATGGCTCGAGCCGTATCCACATCCAAGCCCTTCCATTGACCCTTTTCGTCCGGCATGCTGAAGCCGAACACTTGGCCGTTGACCCCGACGGTCAGGTAGCCTCTGGCTTTGACTTCATCCAGGGTTCCCGCGGAGGCGCTCAGGGTCCACGCCGACAGCAAGGCCACGATGAAAAACCCTTGGAGTCTCTTCATGCTTTCCTCCTTCTTGTGTGCGTTTCTTCAAAAGATCCGCCTTCCCCATGGACAATCCTACATCGAGGCCATTTTAAACGCTTATTCGACAATGATTCTGCCACGTTCTTTCGGTTGGATACCATAACATCGCCGCAAGGCGCCATAACGAATCGCGGCTTGCGCCGCTTCCACTATAGGTATTCTCGCACATGCTCTTTGAGTCCTCGGCGCACCCGTAGTGCATAGGAAGGCTCAGGAAAAAGGGTTCTTCAAATGCACGCTTCGGCGACGGGCCCTGGAATGTGTGATCGTGGACAAACAGCAGACAGGCGGTATCGGGTCCAATTTTTTATACCTCGGGATCCCCTTGCGGCTCAATGGTTTTTCGCCCTGAGGTCATGGCATGGCGCCCAGGCTTTATGATATAAGCGGCTGTACAGGCAAGAAGTGGGTCGATTTTTTTGCGGGGCTGAGGGATGTTTTTTCGCCAAGAGCCTCAAAGGAGGGTGTCCGAGAAGACGTCCAGTAGGAAGCGGCGCCGGCCGCGACGGCTGATCGCGCCTTGCGGCGCTCCTACAGCGTGCAACGAACACGGCCTCAAATCGTCATTTGAGGACAGGCTCCACGAAGATATGAGGATGTGAAGGCATGGGCTTGACTTTTATAGACGGCAATGAAGCCGTGGTGCGGGGGGCTGTTTATGCCGGATGCCGGTTTTTTGCGGGCTACCCCATAACGCCGGCAAGCACCATTTTGTCCGGAATGCTGGAGGCTTTACCGCCCCTGGGAGGCATCGTGTGGCAAGGTGAGGATGAAATGGCTTCCATCGGGGCGTGCCTTGGAGCTTCCATGGCCGGCTTAAAGGCCATGACCGCCACATCGGGTCCGGGCATCAGCCTCTACAGTGAAAATATCTCGTTTGCCGTGGGCAGTGAAATTCCACTCGTGATCGTCAATGTCATGCGCCAGGGTCCTTCCACGGGCGCCGCCACGCGTGGAGCCGATGGAGACGTGCACTTCATGCGGTGGGGACATTCCGGCGGACTTCCTGTGGTGGTGCTTGCCCCGACCTGTCCTGCCGACGGCTTCACTTTGACCGTTCACGCTTTTAATCTGGCCGAACGGCTGCGCTGCCCGGTTTTTGTGGCGTCCAGCAAGGACATTGCCATGACGCGGGAAACCGTGGATATGGAAAAGGTGGAAAAGCCCGCGGTGATCGATCGCACACTGCACACGGAAGGCCCCTATCTTCCCTTTGCGCCGGGGCCCAACGGCGTGCCGGCGTTTCTTCCCATCGGAGGGCCTGTGCCCGTGCGGCAGACGTCTTCCATGCACGGGCCCGAGGGCTACATCACCACCAGCCCGGATGTCATGCAATCTTTGGTGGAGCGTCTTCAGCGCAAGGTGGAATCCCAGATCGATACCTTTTCTTTTTATGACTGGGACAATCAGCCTGATGCTTCCACGCTCCTCGTCACGTACGGCATCACGGCGCGATCGGCCCGCGAGGCGGTCTCTCGCCTTCGAGCCCAAGGTCGTAGTGTCAGCCTGCTAGTCCTCAAAACCCTGTGGCCGGTTCCTGAAAAGGTTTTGGTCGCGGCTGCCGAATCCATTGACCGTGTGTTGGTGGTGGAAGCGAACCTGGGTCAATATGTTCACGAAGTGCGCCGCGTCGTGTGCCCGAAGCCGGTCCGCTTTTTCGGCCTCATGTGCGGCCGAATGATTTTCCCTGAAGAAATCGTTCAAGAGGTGATCCGTGCCGAGTCTTCTTAACCCGTCCCGCCCTCCGGTTTTTTGCCCGGGTTGTTCTCATGAGCGCAGTTTGCGCGCCCTGGACAAGGCCTTTCGGGAACTTCATCTGTCACCCCACGAGGTGGTGATAGTGAGCGATATCGGCTGTTCGGGGCTTTTTGACGTCTTCTTTGCCACCCACGCCTTTCACGGATTGCACGGCCGAGCACTCACCTACGCCACCGGCATCAAGCTGGCACAGCCGCAGGCCACAGTGGTGGTGGTCATGGGGGACGGAGGCATGGGAATCGGAGGTGCCCATGTGCTGGCCGCCTGCCGCCGCAACCTGGACATGACGCTCCTTGTGCTGAACAATTTTAATTTCGGCATGACGGGCGGGCAGTCCTCTTGCACCACCCCTCAGAAGGCGCGCGTGGGATCGGGCTTTCTCAACACCTTGGAAGTTCCCCTGGATGTGTGTCGCACCGTGGCCGCCGCGGGAGCTCCCTTTGTGGTTCGCCGCTCGGCCTACAGCCCAGACCTTTGGGAAAAAATGGCGCAAGCTCTTCGGTATTCCGGATTTGCCGTGGTGGACGTTTGGGGCCTCTGTCCCGGTCGGTACCTCAAAGCCAATCCCTTGTCCCCCAAGGATGTGGATGGCATGGTGGCCGAAGCGGGT
The DNA here is from genome assembly GCF_052743555.1 of Desulfosoma sp. NCBI lineage: Bacteria > Pseudomonadati > Thermodesulfobacteriota > Syntrophobacteria > Syntrophobacterales > Syntrophobacteraceae > Desulfosoma > Desulfosoma sp. The sequence continues at coordinate 9,997 of NZ_JBRAHS010000030.1, read as the reverse complement.
GTGTGGGACGGTGTTGTGGCCGGCAATGAGAGGCGGGAATATGGATCCGCATATGCCGAACACCTGGGACATTCTCCTGTGGTGTGGGATTGGAAGGGCATCGAGGCGCAGGGGCGGGCGAACCTTTTTGGGCGCCACGGCACCCTTTTTTTGGGGGCCGCCGGAGAGCGTGTCCTTTCCGCAGGACACCTATGGGCCATGACGGCGGTACGTGCGGGTCTTCACGTCACCCAAAAAAACGATTACAACATCACGGTTATGCGGGGTCCTTCCGTGGCGGAAGTGCTGCTGTCGCCCGATCCCATTGTTTATCCGGGCATTGAAGAGCCTGATGCCGTGGTGGCTTTGGCCCGTGAAGGCGTGGAACGCGCGCCCCAAATATGGAGCCGTCTCACGGAGCGAACTTTGGTGATTCAAGCGGCGGACGTTTCCGTTCCCAATCATGCGGGCCGCACGGTGGTCGTGGATTTCAAATCCATGAAGATCGCAAGAAAAAATCGCGCCATGGTCTCCCTGAGCATCCTGGCGCGTTGGACAGGGATTTTTGCCATCGAGGACCTGGTGGCGTCCGCCGCAGCCACGCTGCCCTCGTCGCAGCGTGAAGGGGCGGTGCGCCTGCTGCGTCAAGGAGCTGAAGTGCCGGGGCCGTGAGTTCCGGCGGACTGTGAGGGCCATGCGAAAATTCATGAAAAAGCTTTGTGCCCAAAGCCATGATCGGCGGAAAAGCCTTTTTTTGAGAAAACTCCCTGGCTTCTTGGCGGCGCTGTGGATGACGGCGGCCGGGTTTTGGCCCCTGAACGGCGTGGCATGGGCCTTGACCCTGGAAGACGCCTTGAGGGACGCTCTAGCCACGCACCCCGAAGTGAAAGCCGCCGAACAGGATCTGCAGGCCCGCAGAGCGCTGGAACGTTCCAGCCTTTCCCCTTATGCTCCGTCCGTGGACCTGCTGGGGTCCCTGGATTACATTTCCAAAGGAGGCCTTGAGGATCGTCGTGACCAAGCGTCCTTGGGGGCGGAATACCTTCTTTTCGATGGAGGCGCTCGGTTCTCTGAGCGATCGGCCGCCACGATGCAACGGGCTCAGGCGGAAGAGGCCCTGCGTGCAGCTCGGTTGAACGTGGTTCGCGACGTTTCCGAGGCTTTTTTTCTCGTGCTGGCGCGGTCCCGCATCGTGGCGGAACGGACCCTGCAAGTGGAAGATGCCCGCAAGGATTTGGAAATCGCTCAAGGCCGCTATCGGCTCGGCGTGGCCATGAAATCCGACGTGCTGCAAGCCTCGGTACGTTACGAAGAATCCTTATATGAAAAAAACAGTGCTGAAGGGGAGCTGTCCACGGCTCGAGCCACCTTGTGGTCCCTGGTGGGGCGTCCGCTTGAAGAAACGGAAGAGATTGAGGGCACCCTGGAATACGGCGGCGTTTTGCAAGACCGCGAGGTCCTTTTGCGAATGACGGAGACGCAGCGCCCCGAAGTGCGCTTGGCACAATGGGCCGTGGCCTTGGCGGCCGCCCAGGAACGCAAGACCTTGTCCCCCTTTCTTCCGCGCCTTACGGCCGACGCTGGTTACACGAGCTATGGCGGCACGGGAGCCTACGCGAAACTGAACGATGAAAAACGTGTGGGGCTGACGGCCTCCTGGAACCTGTTTCGCCTGAGCAAGTATTACGACCGCAAGGCCGCTTCGGCACAGCTCAGGGCCGCTCAAGACCGGCTCTCCGAGGCGCAGCGCCTGGGCCGCTTGGAATGTCACAGTCGCTACGACAGGGCGCTGACGGCGCGGCGCAATGTGGATTTGGCTCGATCGGTTCTTGTGCAGGCGGAACACAACTACCGCCAGGCCCTGGGGGAATACCGGGTGGGGAAAGGCGATGTGCTGTCGCTGGTGCGGGCCGAAAGCGCCTTGGGCGCAGCCCGCGTGCGGCTGCAGGAAGCCTTGGGCAACTGGAATGTGAGCTTGGTGAACTTGCAGCGGGCCGTGGGTTTGGAAAGACTGGATGAACTCATGAATGCGGAGTGAGGCAACGTGAGAAGAGGGATTGTGGTCTTGGTCGTCCTCGGCCTCGTGGCGATGGGCGTTTTGGGCTATCGCCGATGGCGGGCGCCGGCGGCGATCCAGGTTCTGGAAACGGCGGTGGTGGAGAAGGCGCCCATTCGCGAGGTGTTTGTGGCCACGGGCATGATCAAATCCCAAGTGGGCGCGCTGATCAAGGTGGGGTCTCGAGCCACGGGCGTCATTGACGAGATGCGCGTGCGGGTCGGCGACACCGTGAAACGCGGTGACTTCATTGCACGCATCGATGATCGCGAAATTCAAAGGACTTTGGCCCTGGATCGAGCGGCTGTGGAGGCGGCGCGAAACACGCTGAAGGAAGTGATGAGCGTCTATCCCCAAAGGATTCGAGAGGCTCAGGCGCGGTTTCGGCTGGCTCAGGTGAATCTTCGCCGGGAAAAGGCCTTGATCGAACAGGATTACACCACACGGGATGCGGTGGACCGCGCGCAAGCGGAACATGATGCAGCGCAGGCCGTACTGGAAAGGCTGCGCCGAGAATATGAAACGCAGCAGGCCGTGGCCGAAGCCAAGCTGCACGAAGCCGAAGCCAAGCTCAAACAGGACGAGATTCGCCTGAGCTACACACGCATCTACGCCCCCATTGACGGTGTGGTGACGGAAGTGGCGGCCCAGCAGGGGGAAACCATCGTCACCGGCTTGCAGACGGCCAACCTGGTAGTCATCATGGACCCTTTGCAATTGGAAATGCAGATCTATGTGGATGAAACGGATGTGGGCCGAGTCCGCGTGGGCCAAACCGTGGAATATTCCGTGGACACCTATCCGGACCGCACCTTTTTCGGCACGATTAAGGACATCTACCATCAGCCGATCACTCGAGACAACATCGTGTATTATTTGGCCATCGTGAAAATTCAACAGAAAGATGCCCTGGACCTTCGGCCGGAAATGACCACGTACTGCCGCATTCTCTTGACGGAAAAAGCGGATGCGCTCTCAGTTCCCAACGCGGCCGTCAAGTTCGAAGCGGGCCGCCAAGTGGTCTACCTCATGAACCAAGGCCAAAAGGGGCCGCAAAAGGTACCGGTGAGCGTGGGGATTCGAGGTGAAAGTCGGACGGAAATCCTCTCGGGCCTGAGTGAAGGGCAGGTGGTGGCCACCAAGATCATTCTGCCTCAAGGCCAAAGCGGCCCAGATTCTCAGAGGCGGTAGCCGAAACGCGGATTACCCTCCATGTCTGCATGGCCCATGGCCGATAAACCAAGTCCACGAAGGCGGTCCCTGCAATGCCTTGGGCGTGCGGTTTTCCCAAGGAAGCTTTGTGAAGCTGAAGGCTCAGGGGTGCCCGGACATGGGGGTGGGTGGAGGCGCGCTGTTGTCCATAACGGCGCAGGATAAGGGGATTGCATGAGTCTGTGCCTCCTTGATGATGTTCGCAAGACGTACATGATGGGTGATGTCCGCGTGGAGGTGCTGCGCGGCGTCAGCCTGACCATAGAAGCCGGCGAAATGGTGGCCGTTATGGGTCCGTCGGGATCGGGCAAGACCACGCTCATGAACATTTTGGGATGCCTGGATGTGCCCACCCAAGGCCGTTACATCCTGTCGGGCAAGGATGTCACGCACATGAGCGATGATGAGCTGTCTCGCATGCGCAGCGAACATATCGGATTCATTTTTCAGAGCTTTCACTTGCTGTCCTACGCCACGGCCTTGGAAAACGTGCTGCTGCCCACGCTGTATCTGGACCGCAAACTGGACGGGCGCCGAAAACGGGCCTTTGAGCTGCTGTCCTTGGTGGGGTTGGCAGACCGTGCCCAATTTAAGCCGAGCCAGCTTTCGGGAGGGCAACAGCAGCGCGTGGCCATCGCTCGGGCCCTCATGAACGCCCCTCGACTGGTCCTGGCCGATGAACCAACAGGCGCCTTGGATACGTCAACAGCCAAGGACATTATGGAACTCTTGGTCCATTTGAACGGTCAAGGGACGACCATCGTGGTGGTGACCCACGACCCGGACGTGGCGTCGTACGCCCAAAGAATTCTTCGCATGCGAGACGGCCTCATGGTGGAAGACACCAGCCGCAGTTTCTGAGAGGACCCTCGAGAACAGGCTTCATGGGCTTTGCGTGCTTTTAAGGGGACACTCGTCATGGCTGTTCTTCGGGGGGTGGCGGCGAAGATGCGCTTTCCTAATGACCCGCTTGCAAGCAGGCTGGCGAGTCTATGGAGCTCGTCCGGCAATGATCTGGGCGTGTCCTTTCGGCTTGAAACTGTCGGAGCGCCGCAAGGCGCGATAAGCCATCGCGGCTTGCGGCGCACCTCCTGAAGGTTTTTTCGGACAGGCTCTAGGGATGATGGAGAACATCACGCGTCTTTGGTTTCAGTTGGCGGATGCCTGGCGGGCGGTGCGAGCCTATCGGCTTCGAGCCGTCTTTTGCACCCTCAGCGTGGCTTTGGGCGTCGGGGCCATCACCATCATTGTGGCGGCTACGGAAGGCGCTTACAAAAGGGCCTACGACATGGTGGACCGCTTTGGACCCGATGCCATGCTGCTTTTTGGAGAAAGCGAGGAAGCGCGGGCCACCGGGCGGCGGGAACGCAGCATCACTCTCGAGGACGTGGAAGCTCTTCGGCAGGCTTTTCCCACGGCCTATCTTGTGGTGCCCATGAGTTCTCGAGGGGGCATGATTGTCTCCTATCGCAATCGCAAGCACCAGACAAGCCTGACGGGCGCCACCGCCGACTACAGTCGAAGCTGGTCGTGGCCGGTGACCGACGGCCGGGACCTCACCGAACAGGACATCAAAGGTATGCGCAACGTGGCCTTGATCGGGCGCACCATCGTTCAGGAGCTGTTTCCCGATGAGGATCCCCTGGGCAAGTCCATTTTCGTTCGCAATCAGGTCGTGCAGGTCGTTGGGATTTTGGAAGAGCGCGGATCCACGGGACCGGGACACAATCTGGACGATCGCATCGTTATGCCTATCACCACGGCCATGAAAAAAATCCTTAACGAAAAGGATCGGGTGCAGGCGGTCCGCCTAAGGTTTGTGGATCCAAAGCGCATGGAGCACTTTGAGGCCGAGGTGCGCCAATTCATGAGAAAGCGGCATCAGTTGCAAGAAGGCCAGCCGGACGATTTTCGCATTGTGTCCCCCAGGGAGATCGTCAAGTTCCTCGTGGCGCTGACGGGATCCCTCGTGGTGTTCATCGGCATCACAGGCCTTTTGTCCTTGGTGGTGGCGGGTTTCGTTTTGGCCAATCTGTTTCTGCTCTCCGTCAGTGAAAGGATTCCGGAAATCGGCATACGCCGTTCCGTGGGCGCCAGGCGCCGGGACATTCTTCTTCAGTTCTTGTGCGAGGCTGTGGCGTTGACAGCATTGGGAGGGGTTCTGGGTTTTGGCATCGGGGTGCTGGGCGGCCCTTTGTTGAAAACCATTGCGCAATTTCCCATGCATTTTTCTTGGAAAGCCTTTGTCGTGGGCATGTTCATGGCCACACTGGTGGGCGTGGTGTTCGGTTTGCAGCCAGCTCGAAAGGCGGCCGCGGTGCATCCCATTGAGGCGGTGCGGAAGGGATCCTGAGGCATGAAGTTTCGCCGTATCGTGCTCAACTTCAAAATCGCGCGTCGTTCCTTGGCCAATTTTAAGCTTCGAACCGTGCTGGCGGTGCTGGGCGTTTTCTTGGGCACTTTTTCTCTGGTCACGGTCTCCAGTCTTTCCCAGTCCATGACGCTAAAAGCCCGCCAGGAAGCGGCAACCCTTGGAGAAAACCTGCTCATCGTGCAGAGCGGCACGGTGCACACTTTCGGCATGCGCACGCGCCTCATTTCCCAAGCCACCACTTTGACCCGGGAAGATGCCCTTGCCATTCTTCACGGCACGCCATGGGTGGAAGACGTGAGCCCTTCCTCGAGGAAAGCTTTTGTGGTTCGGGCCGAAGCAATGGTGCTCAAGGATGTCATGGTCTCGGGGGTTACGCCCAACTATCCAACAATTCGTAATTTTCACCCGCGCCTTGGGCGTTTTGTGTCTCCAGATGACGAAAAAACCTCGGCCAAGGTCGTGGTCCTGGGGCATAAGGTGGCTGCCAAACTCTTTGCCGGGCAAAACCCTGTGGGCCGCACCGTTCTCATTCGCCGCGTGCCGTGCCTGGTCATCGGCGTCATGGAAGAAAAAGGGGCGGACACCTCCGGATTCGACCAAGACAACCAGATTTTTATGCCGCTCAAGACCTTTCTTCACCGCTTTGTCAACAAGACCTATATTGGAACGATCTATGTTCGCGTGAGCCAAGAGGAGGCGCTGTCGCCGGTCAAGAGAGAAATCGAGGACCTTTTGCGCGTGCGCCATCGGATCGGACCCGGCAAGCGGGATGATTTCACCGTGGTGGACATGCGGGACGTGATGCAATTGAAAAGCGAGGCCATGACCATGATCACTCTGTTGGGGCGCATCGCCGCGGCGGTTTCCTTTGCCATCGGGGGTATGGGCATTCTTTCCATCATGATTCTCATTGTCAATGAACGGCGCCTGGAAATCGGGCTACGGCGCGCCCTGGGAGCGAGGCGTCGGGACATCGCTGTGCAGTTTCTCACAGAATCGTCGGCCATCGCCCTGGTGGGAGGGCTCCTGGGAATCCTCCTAGGGGTGCTGTCCAGCCTGCTGGTCTTTACGTGGCTGCGCTATCCCGTCGCCACATCTTGGGCGGGTTTGGTTGGGTCCTTTGGCGCGTCGGTGGTCGTGGGCATGGGTGCGGGCATTTATCCATCCCGCAAAGCGCTGGCCATTCAGCCGGTGGATGTCATGCGTGCTGAAGCCCGCTGAATTGTGGAACATGAAGAAATTTTTTCTTGTTGCGTGCTGTGTTCTTGTGGGCCTTGTGGTGGCCTGGTGGTTTTGGCCCAAGGCGCCGGACCTCTTAAGAAATTCGGCGCTTCGATTTATGGCGGAAGGCGCTGCGATTAAAAAGGCCGTGAGCACTGCGGCAAAACGCCTCTTTTCCGAGGAACGCCAGAGGCCCATCCTTCAAGGCCAAGACGGCCAGGAGTGGGTGGAGCCCATCACCGGCATGACTTTTGTCTGGATTCCCGGCGGATGCTTTCGCATGGGCAGTGAGGCCTCGGAACAGGGTCGGGATCGGGATGAGGGGCCGAGTCATGAGGTGTGCCTGGACGGCTTTTGGATGGGCCAAAAGGAAGTGACGAGAGGGGAGTTTCGCCGCTTTGTGGAAGATGCCGGCTATGTGACCGAGGCAGAAAAGGAAGGCTTCAGCTGGGTCTATACGGGCACGTGGGAAAAGCGTGGTGGCTATTCCTGGAGGCGCCCCGGCTTTTACCAGGATGACACGCACCCGGTGGTCCATGTCTCGTACAATGACGCTTTGGCCATGGCCAAGTGGCTTGGGGAAAAGGCTCAGGCGTCCATTGGTCTGCCGACGGAAGCGCAATGGGAATACGCGTGTCGATCCGGGCGATTGGCGGCACGCTATTGGGGAGACGATGCCCACGAGGCATGTGCCTATGCCAATGCGGCCGATCGAACGGCGGCCAAAGATTTTCCATCCTGGACGGTCCACGACTGCTATGACGGTTTCGTGTTTACGGCCCCGGCGGGAACGTATCGGCCCAACGCCTACAGGCTGCAGGATATGTTGGGCAATGTGTGGGAATGGTGTGCCGACGGTTACGATCCGCAGGCTTACCGCAGACACGGTCCCAAGAACCCGGCCGTACTGGACGCTGGTGTGACGGCTCGAGTAATCCGCGGCGGAAGCTGGTACAGCCGGCCGGACCATGTGCGCTGTGCCAAGCGCGACGCCCTCAGCCGCCCGGATCGGCGAAGCCAAGACCTGGGGATTCGCCTCATCCGCCAGTGAGGCCACGAGCGGCGCGATCGGCAGGAACACAGTCCTTTGAAGGCGAATCGGGTGAGCGAAGCCCCGGTATCGAAGGGGCGTGCTTCGGCGACTTCGAGGGTGTGTGCGGCCCATGAAGAACGCAGTTTCTCTTGAGGAACTCGGCGCTGACGGACACGCGGACCGGTAGGAGCCAGCTCCATCGAAGGAACTTTCACACGGCCTGACTCTTTGGAGCCTCAACGACCGCCGTAGGCCGAATCCCTGAACGAAAAAAGGCTGCCGGGCGGCCGTGGAAAGGACGGGATCCATGGAAAAAGAAGTGAGCCGGAAGGTTTTTCTCTGGGTTCTCGCGCTGGCGCTCATGGGATGCGCCGTAAATCCCGTCACGCAGCAAAGCCAGTTTTCGCTGATGAGCCCTCAGCAGGAAGTGGCCATGGGCCAGAAACTTTACCCGCTCTACACACAAATGTCCTACGGCCTGTTTCAGGACCCCGTGTTGCAAGACTATGTGCAGACGGTGGGAAAACGTTTGGCGGCCGTTAGTCATCGTCCCAACATGCCTTACGAATTCAACGTGGTAAACGCATCGGAAATGAATGCTTATGCCCTACCGGGCGGCAAGATTTCCATCAGCCGCGGCATGGTCACCAAACTGCGCAACGAAGCCCAACTGGCGGCGGTGCTGGCCCATGAAATCGGTCACGTGTCCGCCATGCACCATGCCACTTTTTACACGCGACAAACGGTGGCAGGCCTTCTGACGGGCCTTGGCGCCTCGGTGCTTCAGGCATCCGGTACGGCCGGAGGGGATCTTCTGGCCCAGATGGGTGCTCTGGCTGCAAACCTCGTTCTCATGAAATACAGTCGGGATCAGGAGCGACAGGCGGACGAGCTGGGCATGGACTATATGGTACGTGCTCAATACAACCCTGCAGGCTTTGTGCAGACCATGGCGATGTTGCAGGAGGAGGGCAAAAGACAGCCCTCGCTTTTGGAAAGTTTCTTTTCAAGCCATCCTTTAACCATAGAACGCATCATGGCTTCTAACCAGAGGCTGGAACAATACGGCCCGGATTTGCGCACGCCGGAAGCCCTGCGGCAAGCCCCGTTCGAAGAGCATACGCATTACCTTCGACAGGTGGCCCCAGCGTATGCGCTCATGGATGAAGCCAAGGAAAACCTCAACAAGGGCAACGGAGTCCGTGCCGCCTCGCTCCTTGCCCAAGCGACCGCTCAGGCGCCCAAGGAAGCCCTCATTTGGGTGTACCGTGCCATGGCTGAAAAGACGGCAGGCAACGGCCGGGAAGCTGTTTCATCGGCGCGCCGAGCAGCGGAACTTTACCCCACATTGTACCATGCACGGTATGTGGCCGGAGTGATCCTGTTTCATGAAGGCCATCACAGGGAAAGCCTGGAGCAGTTGACGGAAGCCAACAAGATTGTCGCCGATCAGCCGTCGGTCATATTTTACATGGGCAGAAACTGGGAAGCCATGGGCCAAAGGGACCGTGCGGCTCGCGCCTACTACGCGGTCCTAAAGAGAGTGCAAAAAGGGCCCATGGCCCAATACTGTTACCAAAGGTTAGTGGCCTGGGGATATCTGCGCTAAAGGGAATTCAAGACGGCCAGGGCCCGGTCGATCTCCTCATCCGTGGTGCACCAGTGAGGAGCCAAGCGTAGGTAGCCGCATCGAGCCGAAACAAACACGCCGCGATGCGCCGCTTCCTTCATGATCTGTTCCGCGGATCTCTGGCACAGGACGGACAGAATGGCCGACCGGTGTGGTGCGGAAAAGACGAGGGGAGTGTACCGTCGCGCATCCAGGCCTTGAAGGAGGAGGTCTTGAAGCCGAAAGATTTCTTGTTGAATCTTGGCTATGCCCACCGAAAGCACGGCGAAGCGAAGGCTGGCCTCCAGAGCCGCCGCGAGAATGGTGGGCGACGTGCTGTATTCAAACCGGCGGGCGCTGGGATGCGGCTGCCATGTATGATTTAGATAATCTTCGCCTTGCACCATGGCTTCGGCCCCCACCAGAACATCTGCGAGTTTTTGTCGAAAGGCTGGTGAAGTATAAAAGAGTCCCGTACCCGTGGGTCCAAAAAGCCATTTCCATCCGGAAGCT
>NZ_JBRAHS010000014.1:46131-98305 GCF_052743555.1 Desulfosoma sp. | reverse complement strand
TCTGTGCAGAAGAATCCTTTGAGCGACGCCTATGCGACGACGGCCGTTCGTCTCATCGTCAAAAACCTGCCCCACGTTTTGGAAGACGGCGCCGATACCGCCCCGCCAGGCTGGCTCTGGCCAACGCAGCGTGCAGTGCCGACATCGCCTTTTCCAATGCCATGGTGGGCATGGTGCATGCCCTGGGGCATGCCACCGGAGCCCTCTGCCGCATCCATCACGGGACGGCCATGAACATCTTTCATCCCCATGGTGTGGCATACAATCTGGAAAGGCGGCGACAAGCCATCGGGAAATTGCTGTTGCCCTTGGGCGGTCGGAGTGTCTACGCTCAAACGCCGAGCGCCGTGCGCGCGGAGAAAACCATCGAGGTGCTCCGCCGGTTCCAGGCTCGCATTCACGTGCTTTCAGGGCTCTCCACGCGGCTTCGCGATGCCGATGTTCCCCTGGACATGCTGGAAACCATTGCAAAAGCGGCCTGAAATGACGGAGCCATACTCTTCAACCCCGAAGACATGTCGCTGGAAGAGGCCTTGTATGTCCTGCAAAGAGCCTACTAGCTGCACGTCCGCCAATATTTGCATACGTCACGGCAAGAGAACACTGCCAAACCTTTGTCGCACTGGATCCTACGTGCGCGTCTGAAAAAATGCTGACCACGACGAGGCGGCCCCTCAAAGGTGACGGAAAGCGCGTGCCCTCCCTTTCCCAGGGACGGCCTCCCGGCCGTCCGCAAACGTCTGGATCGCCAGGAGCCGGTCCCTCCAAGGGAAACCGCGGCGGCGAACCTCTGCTCTCGGACGGCCGCGCTCCCGCACATTCGGGACGATGCGGACCGGCAGGGGCCGGTCTCTTCACTGGCCCGTGTTTGCTAAAGCTTTTAAGGCCCCTTAGCCGGAACGGCATCCACTTCCCAGGGGCGCGGGGCCAGGGAACAGACTCGGCGACGATCCGCTAACAGAATGATGTCTTTCAGGGCCTGAGCACTTCGTGCGTGGCGCCATCGTGCATCGAACTTGGGGTCCTGGACCACTTGAGCCAAGGCGGCAACTGCTTTGAGATGAAACTGTTGCTCTTCGGCTCCCACCAGGAAAAAAACAAAGCGTGCACCGGGAATTCGGCCCATGGAAAACGAATCCCTTCGCGGCTGCGCACTAAAACCACATCAAACAAATGGGCGTCGCCGACAGGTGTATGAGCGATGCCGACTCCAGGAAACATTTCCACAAAACGAACGGCGCCACTTTCACCGTTGAGATCTTTGAGCGACAATATCCCTTCCAGCCCCCGTGCTGTAAGAACGGATTGAAGCTGCTCCATCAAGGCCTCCGGCTCGCACGGTTTCGAAAGGTCAATCACTTCCGCCGTCTCGATGATGTGATCAAAGCGGTCCAAACACAATTCGTCGCGCTCGCGGATGATTTCCTTGAGCTCAGATTCCAGGGCATGGCGCACCACTCGACGCGCCGAAAGACGCTCCAGCACATGAAGCAGGGCGTATTCCCTTTCCTGCTTTACACGCCCGTAAAACCAGAAAAAGATCAAAGCCGCCGCGACAAAAATCATCCCGATCAAAAGCGTCTGCATGCCGATTTCCGCCAGCAGTAACACGACCCCTCCGAGACTGGCCAACTGCAACCAGGGATACAATGGCGCTCGAAAGGTGGGCTGATAATTGTGAATCCGACTTTCCCTCAAAATAACGACGCACGCACTGGCCAGGGCCTGAGTGAGCAGGACCACCATGGAAGCCGTTTTCACCAGGGACTCCAATGAAAGGAAAAAAAGCCGATGAGAAAAGCTCCCGTGATCAGAACCGCTGGCATCGGCGTTTGTTTTTTGGCATGGACGCGGCCGAAAAAAGTCGGCAAAAGTTCGTCTCGACTCAGACTCACTAGATACCGGGACGCCGACAACAAACCCCCATTGGCTGTGGTCAAAAAGGCCACCATGGCGGCCACAGTCAAAGCGATCTCCCCAGGTCGCCCCATAAAGACCCGTGCAGCATCGCTGATGGGTGTCAGGGAATGGATCAAAGTTCCCGGGTCCAAGACGCCGCAGGTCACTAAAATCATCAGGCAATAGATAAGAATGGTTGCAGAAACGGCGGACAAAAGTCCCAAAGGGATGGTTCGCGATGGATTTTTGACCTCTTCGGCCAGAGCCGTAATCTGCAAGAGTCCTCCATAGGAAACAAAGACGAAGCCGGCCGTGCTCACAACCGCATTCCAACCCTGAGGGGCAAAGGGCACAAAGTAATGCACGTGCACGTCGGAAAATCCCTTAAGCACATAAGAGGACATGAGGCCCAGCAGAACAAGCACAAAAACTGTCTGCAGCAGGCTGGATCCCTTTGTTCCCCAGAGATTCACCACCGTAAAAAAAACCGCTACAGCCACCACCAGCAGCCTGGTGTCAAAAGGGAAAAATTTTTCTGTAAAAGCCCACACACCCACCAAGGCGAAAGCGCTCTTGAGCGTCAGGGCGAACCAACTCAGCAGGCCCACGACCGTGCCCACCGCCGGTCCCATGGCCCGCGCAATGAAGAAATAATCGGCGCCCGCCTTGGGCATGGCCGAAACCAGCTCAATGGTGCTCAAGGCCGCCGACGTCATCAAGCATCCCGCTAGAAAGTACGAAACAACGACGGCAGGACCGGCTTTGGCGTAGGCCAGTCCAGGAAGAATAAAAATCCCTGAGCTCATCATGGTCCCGACGGCGATACAAAAGATGTCCAGGACCCCCAAACGTTTTGCCAACCCCCCCACCGGGATGCTCCCTTTGCGTCTGTTTTGCGTCGAGGTCAAGGAGATTCCAAAATCCCGCTCACCACGTTCCTGACCGTCCAAGCGACAACCCTTTTGGGGGAACGCGGCTCAAAGGCCGATGCAACCTCGCCCTTTGCGGGGCTCCTAGGAGCCTGTCTGCGCACACGCTCAGTGGAAGCGGCGCAAGCCGCGACCTCTGATCGCCCCTTGCGGCGCTCCTCCAGCCGCAAGGACGCGGCCCGAGCATGTGGGTCGAGGTTTCAGGCGCTGGATTTCTGCCAGTGCTCGCCGGTAGGCTCATCGGCCAGGTGTTCTCGGCCACAGGAAAGTTCCCGCCATTCCCGTTTCATGGCCTCGATCCTTCGGTCCTTGGCTTTCCATAGTTCGTTCAACCAGTCCTGAAAGCGCTTTCGGAACTCTCCGTCATGGAAATAGTCCCCCACAAGATCGGAACGGATCGAAAGGGTTTCCACGTGGACCCAAATTTCCCGCACTTTGCCGCATAAAAAACGCCAAAAGAACACAGGCCCTTCGGGATACACCACGGTCACATCCACAATGGTGTCCAGACGGTCCCTCATGGCCGCCAACACCATCGCGGCCCCGGCGGCTTTGGGCCGCAGAAGATGCGTAAAAGGCGAACCCTTTTCAAAAATCTTGGCCACGGTGGCCCGGGTCCCTTCAGCGAAATTCATGACCGCGATGGGCACCTGCTTGAACTTTTCGCACGCCTTGAGGGTTTCGGCCATGTCTCGAGCCTGCACGTTGGGTCTTTTGGCCGCCGCGGCCGCCGAAGACCTCTTCATAAAGGGAAAATCCAGAGCCCACCAAGCCAGGCCCAAAAAGGGGACATAAATGAGCTCCCTTTTCAGAAAAAATTTGAGAAAGGGCAACCGACGATGGAACACCTTTTGAAACACGACGATGTCCATCCAGCTCTGGTGGTTGGCCAAAACCAAGTACTACCCTTTTTCTTTCAGGTGATCCACGCCGGTGACCTTCCATCGGATTTTCTTGGTCCACGCCAATCCCAGATTGTTGACGGCCACCCACGTCTGGCGATGCCGTTCAGCACTCGACCGCACCCCCTGCGCCATGCGGACAGGGGGACGATCCACTGGAAAGCCGCCGCGGTAAGCAGTGGAATGAACCAAAAAAGCGTGTTGGCCGACAGCCACGCTATGGAAAACAAGCCGTTTAAGGGCCCCGGAAGCCAAGACAACATAAACGCTTTCCCCTGACGAGAGAGTAGACAAGGTTATAGGCCAAAAGCAGACGGCGCAGCGTGCGGTTAGCCGGCTTCAGCGATGCTGTAACTTTCGTCGATGAACCTTTTGATGAACTGACCGAGTTCCGCCGTGATCAAAGCGCATCGGTTTCCAGCCATGCACTGCTTGACATCGTCGATGCCCAGCTTAAAGGTGGCGGTTCGCGTATCCTTTTCCAACTGCACGGCATAGTTGGTGGCACCCACCAGCTTGTCTTTTTTCACCGTGACGAAAATGCCGAATTTGTCGATGTCCGGATACAGTTCCCTGATTTTCGCTTCTATGTCCCTTTGTTCAAACATGATTCTTCTCCTTTCCCGTTGAACGCCGCTCTTTTTCAATTTCCCGCTTGATCATGTTGATGCTCTTGGTCACCGGAATTTCCTTGGGACACACTCGAGTGCATTCAAAATGGTTTCGACAACCCCAAGCTCCGTTTTCAGTATTCACCGCCCGCAAACGCCGCTCTTTTTCCTGGTCACGGCTGTCAAAGAGATAGCGAAAGGCCCAGACGAGCGGCGCCGGTCCAAGGAAACGTTCGTTTTCCGCCGTGACCGGGCACGCCCCCATGCAGCAGGCGCAGAGAATGCAGCGAATCACATGGTCCAGTTTCTTTCTTTCCTCCGGAGGCTGCAACCTTTCCTTTTCGGGAAAATGGTCGCCGCCGAGAAGGTATGGCTGCACCCAGCGGACCTTTTCAAAGAAGGGCTCCAGATCCACCACCAAGTCCTTGAGTACTTTGAAGGAAGGTAACGGCTCGATAAGCACTTCGTCGGCTTCGGCCACGTCCTTGACCAGTTTCTGGCATGCCAGAGCACATCGACCATTGATGCGCAGCGCGTCCGAGCCGCAGACGCCATGTCCGCAGGACATGCGAAAGCTCAAACTGCCGTCCTGTTCCCATTTGATGCGGTTAAGGCAATCCAGAATCCGTTCCGTGGGATCCGCCGTCACGCGATACCTCTGATAACGAGGCTCCCGGTCCACGTCGGGATCAAATCGGAAAATTCTGAAGTTCAGTTCTATCAGTAAACCCTCGGTTTGGGTTGGAACCGCGTGATGGAAACGGGTCTGAAGGCCAGACGCAGCGTCTCTTCATCACGAAAGACCAGTGTGTGATGGAGAAATTGCTCATCGTCGCGCTGGGGATAATCTTGCCGACTGTGTGCGCCGCGGCTCTCGCGCCGGGACGCCGCCGACACCAGAATGACTTCCGCCAGGCCCAGCAGCGACTCCAGCTCCAGGGCTTCCATCAGGTCCGTATTGTACCGGTCCCCCCGGTAATCCAAAAAGACCTTGGTGCGGTACTCTTCCTGAAGCCCTCGAACCGTCGCCAGGGCCTTTTCCAAGCCCTGCTCCGTTCGATAGACGCCGCAGCGCTCCATCATTTCCTGCTGCAACCGCTTTCGAAGCACCGCCGGCCGCACGCCATGGGTTCGTTCCTTGAGCCGTGCCAGCCGTTCCCGCGTGGCCTCCTCGGCATCCGCAGGCAAGGGCGGTCGGTCCATGGTCGGCACCTGCGCACATAGATCTTGCCCGGCTCGGCGCCCGAACACCACCAGATCCAGCAGGGAATTGCACCCCAAGCGATTGGCGCCGTGAACGGAAACGCACGCGCACTCACCGGCGGCATAAAGGCCTGGAATGGGGCGACCCTGCACGTCCAGGGCTCTGCCGTTCACATCCGTCGGAATGCCTCCCATCATGTAATGGCATGTGGGTTGAACTGGTATGGGTTCGCGGGCCGGGTCGATGCCCAGGTAAATGCGCACGAAGGAGCAAATATCTGAAAGTCTCTCCGCCAACCGGTCTTTGCCCAAATGGGTCAGGTCCAGGTGGACGAAGTCCCGACCATCGATGCCCCGACCCGCTTGAATCTCGCTCATGATGGCCCGAGACACCACATCCCGAGCGGCCAGGTCCTTGATGGTGGGCGCGTAACGCTCCATGAAGCGCTCACCCAAGTCGTTTTTTAAAACACCGCCTTCCCCTCGAGCCGCTTCACTGATGAGCACCCCCAGCCGTAGATACCTGTGGGATGAAATTGCACAAACTCCATATCCTCCAAAGGAAAGCCATGGCGCAGGGCCAGATAGACGCCGTCTCCCGTGTTGGCAAAGCAGTTGGACGTGGTCTTAAAGACCTTGCCAAAGCCTCCCGTAGCCAACAGCACGGCCTTGGCATGAAAGACATGCCGTCGACCTGTGGCCCAATCCAGCGCAATGACGCCGCACACGGCACCGTTGCGCACCACCAGATCCACCACGGACAGTTCCGCATAGACGTGGAGGCCTTTGCGAACGCACTGGCCGTACAGGGTGTCCAAAATGACGCGGCCCGTACGATCGGCAGCATAACAGGCCCGTTTGACAGGGGCTTCTCCGAAATGGCGCGTGTGGCCTCCAAAGGCGCGCTGCGCAATGGTGTCGTTGGGGTTTCGGTTAAAGGGCACGCCCATGTGTTCCAATTCGTAGACGGCGCGCGCCGCATCACGGGCCAGAACCTCTGCGGCGTTCTGGTCTGTGAGGTAATCGCCGCCCTTGACGGTGTCAAACATGTGCCATTCCCACGAATCTGGTTCCTCGTTGCCCAGCGCGGCCGCGATACCCCCTTGGGCGGCTCCGGAATGGGACCGCGTGGGAAAGACCTTGCTGATGAGGGCCACGTCCAGGCGACCGGCGGCCTCCACCGCCGCTCTCAGCCCGGCAAGCCCCGATCCCACGATGACGACGTCGTGGACGTGTTTTTCCGACATGATAGGATCCTTTGTAATTTGTCGTTCCACAGTGCGTCCACTTGGCGCCGCGTGCTTTCCAGATCGCCGTCGTTATCGATCACCACGTGGGCGCGCTCCTTTTTCCAGGCGATGGGCCACTGCATGCCCAGGGTCTTTTGCGCCTCTTCTGAAGCAATGCCATCGCGGCGACACAAACGCTGAACCTGCGTTTCCGGATCCGCATAGACCAGGATAACGCAGTCAAAGGAGCCCTCCATCTGCGCTTCATAAAGCAGAGGAATGTCAAAGATGACCACCCGATGGGGATCTCGAACGCACCATTCCCGCCACGCCGCCTCCATGGCTTCCATCACCGATGGGTGCACGGCGGCGTTGACTTGAGCGCGCAGCTCAGGGTCGCGCACAATGTCTTTCCGAAGTTTTCTTCTTTGGATTTCTCCCGTGGCCGGATCGAAATAGGCCGCATCAAGGATGGCTCTCAGCCTTTTCCAGGCCGGCTGTCCCGGTGCCACCGCACGACGCGCCGCGGCATCGGCATCGAGCACGACGGCTCCCTTGTGCTGAAGCATCTGAGCCACCGTGCTCTTGCCTGAAGCGATACCCCCCGTCAAAGCGATGCGGACGGGACGCCGGCACGCGCCCGAAGCCCGATCAGCGCCGAAAGATTTCGATGCCGGCATAACGTGCCGCATCTCCCAAATCTTCCTGAATGCGCAGCAACTGATTGTACTTGGCGATGCGATCCGTGCGAGACATGGATCCCGTCTTGATCTGACCGGTGGATGCCGCCACAGCCAGGTCGGCGATAAAGGTGTCTTCCGTCTCTCCGGATCTGTGGGAAATCACCGCGCGGTACCCGGCACGATACGCCATAACGATGGCATCCAAGGTTTCGGTGACGGTGCCGATCTGGTTGAGCTTGATCAGGATGGCGTTGGCCACCCCCTCATCGATTCCCCTCGCCAAGATTTTCGTGTTGGTGACAAAAATATCGTCGCCCACGATCTGAATTCGGTCGCCGAGCCGGCGCGTCATGGCCTTCCAGCCGTCCCAATCGCTTTCAGCTAGGCCGTCTTCAATGGACAAAATAGGATACCGCTCCACCCATGCCTCGTAAAGGTCGATGACTTCTTCCGCCGACTTTTCCGGCTTCGCTTCGGCTTTCAGGGTGTAGCGGCCGTTTTCATACAATTCGCTGGCCGCCGGATCCAGAGCCAAGAAGACGTCGTCTCCCGGAGCATAGCCGGCGGCCTGAATGGCTTCCATGATAAGCTCCAAAGCTTCTTCGTTGGACCGAAGATTCGGCGCAAAGCCCCCTTCGTCCCCCACCGCTGTATTGTACCCGCGGGATTTCAAGACTTTTTTCAGGTGATGAAAGACTTCGGCACCCATGCGCAAGGCCCCTCGAAAAGTGGGCGCTCCCGCCGGCACGATCATGAATTCTTGAATATCCAGGTTGTTGTCGGCATGGGCTCCTCCGTTGAGCACATTCATCATGGGCACCGGGAGCATCCTTGCCGATACGCCGCCCAGATAGCGATACAGAGGCAGCTCACATTCTTCCGCCATGGCTTTGGCCACGGCCATGCTCACGGACAGAATGGCGTTGGCGCCCAAACGGCTCTTGTTTTCCGTCCCGTCCAAAGCGATCATGAATCGGTCCAGTTCCACTTGGTCCTGAGCATCCATGCCCAGAATCTTAGGGCCGATCTCCTCGTTGACGTGCCGCACCGCCGTAAGAACACCCTTGCCCAAGTAGCGTTTCGGGTCACCGTCACGGAGCTCCAAAGCTTCCCGGGATCCGGTGGACGCCCCGGAGGGCACCGCCGCCCGTCCCTTCACACCCGACTCCAGGACGACCTCCGTTTCCACCGTGGGATTTCCTCGAGAATCCAGAATCTCTCTGGCCCGAACCGAAATGATCCCGCTCATGCATGCCCCCCCTTTCTCTGAGCGGACTACACCGCCGTCCGCCCTCGCCCGCATTTCGATGCACAATCTCCGCCCATCCTTATGCCAACGGTAAAAGCCTCTCCAAAACGACGGCTTCAGGACTCACACGCGCCTGCACGACGCAAACGGCGACCCTGTGGGCTTGAGCCCACCGGAGACGTTCGGCGTACACCGGGTCAATGTGGTGGGCTGGAGCAAACCGCTCGGCATCCATTCTTTGAACGACATACAGCATGGCCGCCTGTTCGCCTTGGCGCACCTTTTCCACGAGAACTTCCAGATGTTTGGTGCCTCGAACCGTCACGGCGTCTGGGAAAAACGCCGTGCCGTTTTCCACCAGGGTGACGTTTTTGACCTCCACCCACAGCGGCCCTTTGGGCGTGGTGACGCGAAGGTCCAGACGCGCATGGTTTTCGGCGGACACCTCCCTTTGAATGTTGTAGGCATCTCGAAAAATGGGCAGAGCCCGTTTTTCGGCAGCCTGAGCCGCCAAGCGATTGGGGATGGTGGTGTTGATGCCCACCCAGCCGCCGTCGATCTCGATCATCTCCCATGTATAGGCCGTCTTTCGCCCTCGGTGGGGCGTCGCCCGGGACAAACGCACCGATGCCCCGACCTTCAAACATCCCTTCATGGATCCCGAGTTGGGGCAGTGCACCGACTCGAGCCGCCCGTCCGCCAGGCGCACTTCAGCGACAAACCTGTTTGGCCGGGCAAGAAAAACGGCCGGTATCAAACCCTTGTCGGCCACACCGTTAAAGCGCACGGCCACCGATTGGAGAAGCGTATCCAACATGGCGTGTCCAGAATTCCATGAGTGCTCGTTCACAAAGATGCATTAAAGTTCTTTGATTATAGTCACGACGCCCTCGGAGTCAAACCGTCCTGGGAGCCAGTCTGAGAATGGCCTTCTCCTTGGGGTCCGTTCGCGCCCGCATGTCACGACGGATGGACCGTGTGCATCGCGGTCCGAAAGATCCTTCGGAAGGACCGGCTCCTGCCGGTCCGCTCATTTCCGGACACGGCACAGCGCGTTCCTGCGATACCCTAAATGCATCTCACCGGTTCGCCGCAAAAGGGGCCGGCTCGCCTCGCAGCCTGTCCGACACCAGTTTGGCAGCGTCCCTTCGAATTGAGACTGTAGGAGCGCCGCAAGGCGCGATCGCCACACGGACCCGAATGGCCATGAGAGCCCGCAACGCACTGACATCGCGGCTTGCGCCGCTTCTATAGAAGGTTTTTGTTGTGAAGGCGGATGGGGCTGCGGCGCTGTCTGATCGCATCGCGGCTTACGCCGCTCCTCCTGAAGGTGTTTGCAGACGGGCACCCTGATTTGCTTCCCTTGGAATCGGCTTTCGCCGGTGCGAGCATCGCCGGAGGGCCGGAGCCGCTCTTTTAAAACCAGACACCTTCACCCTTCACGTTCCCAGCCGCAGGGCCCATCAAGCTTGCCTTCTCACACGCTTCTGAGCACGCACCTGGGTCAAAGAAGCGCTGCGTCGCCCCAAATGCTTTTTAGACATGCAAAGGCATAGTGTGCTACTTCTTTGTGCCTGAGTACCGTGAGAATTTTAGAACATAAATGCTTTTTGGACATGCAAAGGCATTGTGTGCTACAGTTCACCCGGCATGGGCTCGTGAAAAAAGTGGTCTATGGTGTCGCATCGAAAGAAAAATTTTCTTCCGCCGCCGCTCTTCCCTGTCGCCGGCTTCGCTGCCGTCATTTTTGTCGGAAGCCTGGTGCTGCATGCTCTGCCCATGCCATCAGGCGCCCACATGCCTTTGATCGATGCCGTCTTCATGGCCACTTCGGCCACCTGCGTCACGGGTTTGAGCCTTTACGACATCGGAAGCCAGTTGAACCCGTGGGCCCAGGGAGCCCTGCTCCTGATGATCCAGGTCGGCGGCCTCGGCATCATGTTGTTGTCCACGGTGTTTCTCATGGCCTTGGGGCAGCGGGTTTCCTTTCAATCCCGATTCCTCATTCAGGACACCTACACCGACGGTCGCCATACGCACCTGAGAACCTTTGTCGCCCAGGTAATGCTCTTTACGATGGTCATTGAAGCCGTCGGCGCCGCGCTCCTTTTCGGCGCCTTTGCGCACCGCTTTCCTTTGGGCCAGGCCCTTTTCCAGGCCGTTTTTCACAGTGTGAGCGCCTTTTGCAACGCAGGGTTTTCTCTCTTGCCGGATTCTCTGATGAGTTACCAGAATTCCCCCTTGGTGATTTTGACCATGGGCGGTTTGATCGTCCTGGGCGGCATAGGGTTTCTTGTCCTCCACGAAAGTTATCAGGCCTTCCGTGGGCAGAGATCCTGGCGGCGTCTGTCCCTGCATTCCAAGCTCGCCGTCACCAGCACCGGTTTTTTGATCGTTTCCGGCACACTCTTTTTCTTAGCCTGCGAGTGGCAGACAACGCTGGCCGCCCTTCCTCTGGCCACGAAGATCTTGGCCTCCCTTTTTCAGTCCATCACCACCCGAACAGCCGGGTTCAATTCCTTGGATTTTTCTCAAATGACAAACTTGACCCTTTTGGGCACATTGCTTCTCATGTTCATCGGCGCCTGCCCGGGATCCACGGGCGGCGGCGTCAAAACCACCACCGTCGCGGTGCTGGTGGCTCTCAGCCGAGCTCGGCTTCGAGGATGCCCTTGCGTTCATGCGTTTCGCCGAACCATATCCGATGAAACGCAACGGCGCGCCTTCTCCGTCTTTGTTTTGTCGGCTATCGTGGTGGTTCTGGGCACGGCGTTCCTGGTCGGATTGGAATCAAACAACGCGCTTCCGATGACGACTCGAGGCATGTTTCTGAAACTGCTTTTTGAAGCCACGTCCGCCTTCGGCACGGTCGGCTTAAGCCTCGGGGCTACCACCCATTTGAATTTTGGGGGCAAGGTGACAGTCATCGCCCTCATGTTCATCGGTCGATTGGGCCCGTTGGTGTTGGCCATGGCCATCCAGCCCGCCAAGGGCGTCAGCCGGTACGAATATGCCGTAGAACCCGTGATGATCGGCTGAAAGGATAAGCTATGAAGCGTGTGGCCATCATCGGCTTGGGTAACTTTGGGTATTACCTGGGTCGTGAACTGACCCGACAGGGTGTTGATGTGCTGGGCATTGACTTACGAAAGGACGCGGTTCAGCATGCCAAAAATGAGATTGCCGTTGCCGTGGCGGCCGACGCCACGCACAAGGAAAACCTTCTGGAGCTGGGGGTGGCTGAAGCGGACGTCGCCGTGGTAACCATCGGCACCAACATGCTGGCAAGCATTCTCACAACGTTCCTGCTCAAGGAAATCGGCCTGGGGCAGATCTACGCCAAGGCGCTGAGCGAAGAACATGAGAGGATTCTCAAGAGGGTGGGAGCCGATCATGTCCTGTTTCTGGAAAAAGACATGGCCATCAGCTTGGCCGGGCGATTGGTTCACCCCAACATGCTGGAATATCTGCCTTTTATCGGGGATCACGGGATCTTTGAGCTGGAAGCTTTACCGGGTTTTGCGGGCAAGACCCTAAGGGAACTGGATCTCATCAATCGGTTCGGCATTCAGGTGCTGGCGGTGCGCCAGGCCGAGGGAGATAAGCTCACGTTTATTCCCAAGGCGGATTTCGCCGTCCGCCCGGGCGACGTGCTCATCCTTTTAGCGCCAAACCAAGCCATGGAACAGCTGCACAAGTCCGTCAAAGGTCTGTGATGCGTTGACCGCACAGATCGCCAAGGATAAGGATTCGTAAACGATGATCGAGAGGTACACGCGCCCGGAAATGGGCCGCATCTGGACTCTGGAAAACAAGTACCGTAAATGGCTGGACGTGGAGTTGGCCGTATGCGAGGCGCGCGCCGAACGCGGGGAAATTCCTTCCTGGGCCATTGAGGAGATTCGGGAAAAGGCCGCCTTTCGCGTGGAGCGCATCGAGGAAATCGAAAAAGAAACCCAGCACGATGTCATCGCTTTTCTCACCTGCGTCGCCGAACACGTGGGGCCGGCTTCACGATTCATTCACGAAGGGCTCACGTCTTCCGACGTGGTGGACACCGCCAACGCCCTGCTCTTCTTGGAAGCCTCCGACCTGCTTCTGGAAGACATGGACCGGCTCCTGGCCGTCCTCAAGCGACGGGCCTTTGAATTCAAACACACGGTCATGATGGGCCGCTCCCACGGCGTTCACGCGGAACCCATCACCTTTGGCCTCAAATGGGCCCTTTGGTTCGCGGAAATGCAGAGAAACCGTGAAAGACTGACCCGGGCTCGAGAAACCATGCGCGTGGGAAAAATCTCCGGCGCCGTCGGTACCTACGCCAATATTGATCCCGACATCGAAATTCGCGTCTGCCACAGGCTCGGCCTCATGCCCGTTCCCATTGGCACGCAGGTCGTGCAGCGGGATCGTTACGCCGAATATTTCACGACGCTGGCCCTCATCGGCTGCACGGTGGAAAAAATCGCCGTGGAAATCCGGCACCTGCAGCGGACCGAGGTCCGGGAAGCCGAAGAATATTTCGCTCCGGGTCAGAAAGGCTCTTCGGCCATGCCGCACAAGCGCAACCCCATTGCTTCGGAAAACCTTTCGGGCCTGGCTCGCGTTCTTCGCGGAAACGCTCTGGCGGCTATGGAAAATGTCACCCTCTGGCATGAAAGGGATATCAGCCATTCGTCCGTGGAACGGATCATCGGCCCCGATTCCACGATCCTTTTAGACTACATGCTGGATCGGCTGACACGAGTCCTGGAGAGACTTGTGGCCTATCCCGAAAAAATGCGTCAAAACATGCAGATCACCGGCGGGTTGCTCTTTTCGCAGCGCGTGCTGCTGGCTCTGGTGGCCAAGGGACTCACGCGCGAAGAAGCCTATGCTCTGGTGCAGCGAAACGCCATGAAGGTGTGGCAGGAAGGCGGCGGGCTCAAAGATCGACTCCAGGCCGACCCAGACGTGGCCGCGCTCCTCAGTGCCAGCGAACTGGAGGGCCTCTTCGACCTGGGCTATCACCTGAAACATGTAGACACCATTTTTCAGCGGGTCTTCGGCACCACGTCCCTCTAACGGCCACGCCGGCACCGCCGCCGATGCCGGTCAAGGGTGCCGATGGCCTTCGAAGGGCTTGTTCGGCAATGGCTTGATTATGTCCTGTTAACGTGAGGCTGCATGAGCGGCGCAAACCGCGACGCCGGGTCGCACCTGCGACGCTCCCGCAGAAGGGAAAGAAAACGCCATCGAAAAGCCATTCTCGGACACGCACCCGGGAGGCCGTCCCTCGGAAAAAAGGCCGCGCCCCTCCATTCACCTCGAAGGGACCGGCTCCCGCTGGTCCGCACGCTCGCGGACAGCCGAAAAGCCGTCCCTGCGCAAGCGTCGACAAGGTTCTTCGGGCGGTCACAGGTGCTGAGCGATAGCGCGCAGGGTCTCGGCCGCATCGCCGAGGATATGGAGCCGCAACACAGGTCTGCCGGCGGTCAGCAGCGCTTCCCGGTCACCCAGAGCCTGAGCCGCCACCAAGGTGCCGAAGGTGACCCCGGAGTGTTCCCGGCCCGGTTCGTCGGGAATGGGGAGATCCGTTTTCGGTTCGTCCGTCACTTGAAGGAAAACGCCTTTGCCAGCATCGCCCTTATGGAGCTGTCCCGTGGAATGGAGAAACCTCGGTCCGTAGCCCACCGTTACGGCCTTTTTCGTCCTGTTGCGAAGGGCTTCTTGCAGAACCTGCAACGCCTCGTCCATTGTCGAGGACGGGGCCACATAAGCGTGCACACCGATGTAACCTCCAGGCGGCACGGCATCGACAAAAGCTGTCAGGGCTTCTTCCACCGTGGATGCCGCCACATCGCCTATCAGCGCCACAGAGCCTTGCCGCACAGCCCAAGGCGGTTGGGGCAGCGACCCCGTGGTAAGGTAGGCGGCCAGCATCTTTTTCGCCTGCACCTTGGCCGATTCCACGTCAGGCTGGTCAAAGGGGTGAATGCCCAGCAGATGGCCGGCCACCACCGTGGCGAATTCCCAAAGAAAAAACATGGCCCCCACATCCCACGCGTCACGCGCCCGAATGTGCACTTCGGCCCGTGCCGACTCCTCCAGCCCGTCCTCGAAAACCGGCAACACAGCCGAAGCCCCATCCCCGTGGAGTAAAGTCCTCACAAAGAGGCGATCCGGACCATAAACCTCGGGACCTCCCGGCGGTTCATGAACCACGGGCACAATGCCCTTGCCCTCCTTGCCCGTGCTTTCCGCGATGAGTTGTTCCACCCAGTCGGCCAGATTGGCGAAAGTGGGGTCCATCACCAGAGTGAGCTTGTCTTGGCCTTGAGAGGCCGCCGTACCCAGAACAGCGCCGAGCCACAAGCCCGGATTGCGGCCGGTGAGGATGCCGTCTTGTCGGCGGCAGGCTTCGGCCATGGCTTCCCCTTTTTGCAGAAGAATTTTCACATCGATGCCCACGAGGGCTGCTGGGACGAGGCCGAAAAGTGTCAGGGCCGAATACCTTCCGCCCACATCGGCGTCGTTTAAAAAAATCTTTCGAAACCGCAGGGTCCGACCCAAGGCTTCCAATCCACTGCCCGGATCCGTAATGGCGCAAAAGAAAGCTCCGGGGTTCAGTGTGCCTTTGAGGGCCGAGACTTGGTTGTAGAAGTATTTGAAAAGGGAGAGGGTTTCCACCGTCCCACCGGATTTGGTGGCAACGAGAAAAAGGGTCTTGGAAAGATTACAAGAGGCCCGCACTCGAGAAACGGCCTCGGGATGCGTGGTGTCCAAAACGGTCAAGGTCGGAAAACCAGGCTGAGGCGAAAACATGCAGGACAGCACCTCGGGAGCCAGACTGGACCCGCCCATGCCCAGAAGCACCACCTTTGCAAAACCGCTGTCGCGCACTTCTTGAACAAAGGCCAAAATCTCCGGAACGCGCTCCTTCATGCGTCCGGGCGCTTCAAGCCACCCCAGACGATTGGTAATTTCCGTGGGTTCCGGCTTCCACACGGTGTGATCGCGGCTCCATATGCGCTCTACAATGTTGTCCTTTTGCAACCGTGCCAAGACAGCCTGAACCACTTCGGCCAGCGTCCCCAAACGGCCTGTCACGTGAATACCATCCGGCATGCTGCAACCCCCTGTTTAGGCTGAGCTCCTTTGCACCCTCACACGCAATGGTCTGCTGCGAAACAAAGCATAACAGGGCCGTCAGGATGCGCGGCCGGCACTGTTCGAATACCTTTCTTCCAGGTGTACCAGCACTGCCGCATCTTGGCTCACAGATCCCGTTCCCAAAGCTTCCAGCCCCGTCCGGTCCACGGAACGCCACATTTCCTGGTAGGTCACATCCTTGGCAACGGTCAGAACCACGGCGTAGCCGCCGCCTTGCACCGAGGAATCCGACCGAAACCGAGCCCACAGCGACTGCAGCAACTGCTCCAACACGTGGGCTCGATCAGCTAGATGCCGGGCCTGTTCCGCCGAGGTCGGTTCCCGAAGGAACGCTTCGAAACTTCTGTGAAAGGCATCCCGTTCTTCCAAACCTGCAACAGCCTCAAACCATTGGGCCAGTGCCTGGGAAGGCAACAGATCCATAGGCGGAAGCCTCAAAAGCACCGTCTCCGTGCGCTCCCAAACCTTTCCCTGGCGTTCCCTGGCCGTCTGCAACGCATCCAGCGCCTCGTCCACCACATCCCGTCCCAAGGCAGCCAAGGCCATAGGCTGTCTCATTTCGGATAACCGACTCAATAGTCGAAACCAAAATCCGATGCGCTGGCGCAACAAATAAGCGAAATGCCCCCAGTCGGGACTCAACGGCGGGTTGGTGGTCTCCAAGGCTTTCTGCAGCTCCGCGCTGTCCTCTTCATCGGACCCCAGCGCCTTCAGCAGTTTTTCCTCCAATTGACCCACCTGGCTCAAGTCGGCGGAAAGCTCCAGTTCCCGAAGATCCAAATCCTTGGCCATTTCCAAAAAGACGACCGACTCCATCAGAAGCCCTTCGGCCGCGTCGAAAGGCTTCGGGCCAAAACCTCGAAGCATCGACTGAATATGACTTCGAGTTTCCGGAGCCGCCTCCCCCGCCCAATCCCGGCTCAGGACGGCCATCAGGCCGTCTTTGCCCATGTGAGTTCCCAGGTCTTGATACCCTCTGTAGAGATTTCGCGCCCGTTCCCAAAAATCGTCGGACTGCGGGGGCACAAGCTGTCGGCACAAAGGCTCAACCCATTGTGGAAGGCCGGCCGGCCCGATGGCCCTCAGGCACTGCATCGTCGGCCAGACGGTCAAAAAACATCGAGCCGCCGATTCATGCAAGACACTGTGCGGAAAAAGAAAAAGTCGGTAAATGACATCCTGCATGCCATGCACCTCATGGATCGTTCACGGGTCCGTCCAAAAGAGTGGAACATCGGGCAAGGCAAACCCCGCCATGCGGGCGGCTTCCTCAAGAAGCCGGCGAACGGCATTGCGGCCTTCTGTCCCCACGTCACGGCTGAATTCATTGACAAAGGTTTCGATGTGACGCCGGATGATCGTCGGGGCCATTTCTTGAGCGTGGGCGGAAATGTAGGGCCAAACCTCTTGAGGATGACCATAGGCCCAGTCAAGGCTCTCCACAATGGCCCTATCCACGGCCGCGGCCGTCCGTCGGCCCAGGCTGCGGCGAATGACGATGCAGCCCAAAGGCAGGGGACAGCCTGTGTGGTTTTCCCACCACGCGCCAAGGTCGAGCACCTGGTGAAGACCCAGGTCCGCGTAGGTGAAGCGCCCTTCGTGAATGACCACCCCGGCGTCGACTTCCTGCGCCATCACCGCGGGCATGACCTTTTCAAAGGACATTTCCACCCGCCGACCACGGTGCAGTCCGCTCATTTCCAGAAGAAGGTTCGCCGTGGTGAAACGGCCGGGGATCGCCACGGCGGCCTCTAAGAGATCTTCCGGCCTCAAGGGCCTGCGGGCCACCACAATGGGGCCGCAGCCTCGGCCGAGAGCGCCTCCGGATCGCAGGAGCCAGTAATCTTTCAGGCAATGCATGGCTGCATGAAACGAAATCTTGGTGATGTCCAGGCGGGCTTCCCTGGCATGGCGATTCAACACTTCCACGTCGGCCAGAAAAGGCTTCACGTGCAGCCCTTCAGGCCGAACGGCACCCTTGGCCAAACCGCCGAAAATGAAGGTATCATTGGGGCACGTGGAAAAACCCATGGACAGGCTTTGGATCACAAGCCTCCTCCTTCCTGGAAACGGACATCTGCAGTAGCCATGACCCCACCACGGCATGACTGTGAGCCAAGGCGTCCGGGATGCGCCACCATCGTTTGTTTCGTACGCCCGCTCGATTGCTGATGCCTCGACACTGCACCACGGGCACCCCGTAACGGCGGCACACCTGCACCACCGCACTCCCCTCCATGTCTTCCGCCCACGCATGATAGCGGGCGAAACGCTGCCGGGCGACCCACTCGTCGCCGCTGCACATTCCTACCGTAACCGACGGTCCGAAAGCCACCTGAAAAACGTCGGCCGTCGAAGTTCTCAGACCCGCCGTTCCATCTTCGGCCGTCAACGTCCCCTTCGCTGTTGACTTGTCCCCTGCCACCGGGCGCGCCCAACGCCGTTCCGAGGCGAAAAGCTCCACGGCATACAACCCGGCCGGCGTCAGCGCCGCCACGCGCTGCACGGCCGCATCCTCTGTGAGCTTAAAACGTTCATAAACCGGGCGGCCCATTTCTTCGGCCACGGGAAAGCCTAGTGCTTTCATGGAACCCCAACCGTTCCGTTCCCAAACCCCTTCATCGCCTAAAAGAACAGTGTCGGAAACCAAAACATCGCCTACCATTAACGGCCCTTCGGCGTAGGCTCCGGCGCTGCCGACCAACCAGATCTGGGCTGGCCGAAAGCGTTCCACCAAAACCGCCGATCCAGCGGCGGCATTGACCTTTCCAACGCCCAAGCACGCCAGACCCAATCGAAGGCCCCCGAATGTCCCCATTCGGACGATTGTCCACGGCGTTTCCCGCCGGTACCGTTCCTCAAGCCAGCCTTCCAGGGGATCCAGCTCATGGGGAACGGCCCCGACAATCAAAACATCCACATGTTCAACCATTTTTTTTCGGCACATTCCCAAGGTTCATGGTGCTTTGACAAGTCGACGAACCCCTCCAAGAATAGCTCTTTGGCGCCCTCTTCGTTCCATTCTGTAGGAGCGCAGCACAGCGCCGTAAAAGCGCCGCACAGCGCGATCTGGCGTCGCGGCGTGCGCCGCTTCCACAACATCGCGCCCAAAGGAGGTAGCCAAACCGTTACCGGAGACGATCCTAAGCTATCAGGGAGCCAAAAGCCATGTCAACGCGCGCACCGTCACCGACGCTGGTTGACTTTGCGCGGCTGCCTCTTTATGAAGCTCTCGCGGGGAAACGGGGCCGGCGGGGGGTGACGAACCTAAATAATGGTTCGAAAAGGTCTCGTAGGCGTCGTTCGGGCACGCATGTCACCAGGAGCCTGTTCGAGAACACCTGCAGCGGGAGCGGCGCAAGCCGCGATGCCTGATCGCGCCTTGCGGCGCTCCTACAAGCTCAAACCGTCCTCCAAGGTCAAACCGAAAGGATGCGGCCAAACCATGGTGAGACAAGCCCTAGGGAAGGAGCGCATCCTCGCGGTGCATTATGCGATGAAACCGGCTTGTGCTGTTCCGAACATCGGCGGACGGGCCAAAGTTCGCCTGGAAAGAGCATGACTGACATATCTTTTGTGTTGTTTGATTCCCACACAGTTGCGCACATCGTTGCGCACATCGACAATACATGGTTGTCCCGTACTTGTGTCATACTTGCCATACTTGATGCTTGGTGATTGAGTGGCGGAGGGACAAAGTCCGCTCCTGACAAAAACATGGTTGTCCCATAATGAAGATTATGGAGCACCAGAAAACCTTCCGCAACGATGCGCTGAAAATCGGGCCTGTCACTGTGCATCCCCCAGTGATCATGGCCCCCATGGCCGGAGTGACGGACGGAGCGTTCCTCACCGTGGTTTCCCGCTTCGGGGTAGGGCTGGTGACCTCAGAGATGATGAGCGCCGAAGGATTTCGGCGCCAGGATCCGTCCGCTGAAAGAATTTTGGCCGTTCCCACGAGGGTTTCCGTCCCTGTGGCGATCCAGATTTTTGGAGCCGATCCGAAAGTCATGGCGGAAGCGGCTCGGGCGGCACAGGACCACGGGGCCGCCATCATCGACATCAATGCCGGATGCCCTGTGCGCAAGATCGTGCGCCAAGGTGCCGGCGCCGCCCTGCTTCGGGACCCGGATCGGCTTCTGCGCATTGTGGAAACCGTCAAGGGGGCCGTCTCCGTTCCTGTGACGGTCAAGACACGCCTGGGATGGAACCATAACGAGGTGCGGGTGCTGCCCTTGTGTCGGGGGCTTCAGAACGCGGGAGCCGACGCGGTGACCCTCCATGCCCG
Source organism: Desulfosoma sp. (assembly GCF_052743555.1). NCBI lineage: Bacteria > Pseudomonadati > Thermodesulfobacteriota > Syntrophobacteria > Syntrophobacterales > Syntrophobacteraceae > Desulfosoma > Desulfosoma sp. The sequence goes on along the minus strand of NZ_JBRAHS010000014.1, from coordinate 78,160 downwards.
CACGGCGCAGCAGAGCCTTTCCGGTGCAGCGGACTGGACATGGATCGGCACAGTCAAAGCCCAATTGTCCATTCCCGTCATCGGCAACGGGGATGTGACCACTCCGTCCGACTTCCATGGCATGAGGCAAAAAACGGGCTGTGACGGCGTCATGATCGGCCGGGGGGCTCTGGGAAATCCCTGGCTCTTTTCGGCCATTGCGCAACAGTTCGATCCCGACGGAGTGAGGGCTGCTCAACCCACGTGGGACGAATTCCTGTGGACCGTGCAGGACCACGTTCGGCTTTTCACTCGAGAAAAACCCAAAGCCATCGGGGCCCTGCGAAAGCATCTGGTGTGGTACACTAAAGGATGTCCCAATGGTTCGGCATGGCGATACCGCTTTATGGGAGCGTCCGACGTGCCTGGGTTATTGCAGCTACTGGACGGCTTCGTTTCGGAACTTACGGCTTCAGGCGCCGACCTGATGCGTTGTAAGGTGCGGGAAAACGGGACGGAACACCCATGAAAGTCATTGTGGCGGAAACGGCGGGTTTTTGCCAAGGGGTTCGCACGGCGCTGGAAATGACCCTGGAGACGGCCCGATCTCCAGAAAAGAAACCTCTGTGCACCTTCGGGCCGCTCATTCATAACCGGCAAGTCCTGGCCATGCTCAAGGAACGTGGAGTGGATGAAGCGGCCACCGAACAAGAATGCCGAAACCGATGGGTGGTCATTCGCGCCCATGGCATCCCTCCGGAACAGCGACGGCGCCTGAAGGCCATGGCCCTGGGACTCATCGACGCGACCTGCAAGCGCGTGGCTCGCGTTCAGGCCATCATTCGCAAGTATGCGCGCAAGGGCTACCACACCATCATCGTGGGCGATGCGGATCATGCGGAAGTCATCGGCCTGATGGGATACACGGAAGGCCGAGGTGTGGTCGTGCACTCGCCCCAAGATCTGGATCGCTTGCCGGACGATTGGCCTCTCGTCCTCTTGGTGTCCCAAACCACCCAAAATGAAGACCTGTTCCAGGCCGTTGAGGCACGGTTTCGAAAAAAGTTTCCTCAAGGCGTGGTGGAAAACACCATCTGCGGCGCCACCCATGAACGTCAAAACGAAATCCGGCGTTTGTGTAGACACGTGCAGGCCATGGTCATCGTGGGCGGCACCCACAGCGGCAATACCATACGGCTGGCCCAGACGGCCCGAGAATGCGGTGTCCCCACATATCATGTGGAAACCGAAAAGGATTTGGACCCTCGGGAACTTTCCCGCTATCACACGGTGGGAGTGTCCGCGGGAGCGTCCACGCCCAATTGGATGATTCGTCATGTGGTGCGGTATCTGGAAAGCCTTGAACCGGCCCCGCGCACTGTGCACATCGCGATATGGCGACGTCGCATGGAAAAGCTCGCTTACACCAATGCCGCCTCGGCCGTCGCTGCAGGGCTTTTGACGGCGGCGGTCTCGGCCCTGACCCGTTTACCCATCGGTTATCTGCCTATCATTATGGCCGCCTTCTATGCTTTTGCCATGCACACGCTGAACCGCTACATCGATCGGGAAGCTCTACAACTAAACGATCCGCTGCGGGCCGCCTATTACATGAAAAACCGCACGGCCTTTACCGCTGCAGGCATCGCTGCCGCCTTCGCCGCGCTGGTCAGCGCCGGCCTGCATGGCCCGGCGACGGGTCTTTTCATGGTGTTGATCCTTGCCTTTGGATCCCTGTATGCGGTGCCCATTTTTCAGTCTCGGTGGATCGAACAGGCAACCATTCTGAAGATTAAGGATATTCCGGGATCCAAGACCTTTACCGTGCCCTTGGCCTGGGCGAGCGTCACCGTGTGGCTGCCGCATCTTGGGGATGTGCCACTGGGCTTTGGCCGATTGCTTTATGCCTTCGTGCTGGTTTTTCTGCTCGTTCTCGCCCGCACCGCCTTCCTGGACTGTCTGGACATTCAAGGGGACCGATTGGTGGGGCGAGAAACCATCGTGGTTTTGTGGGGCGAACAAAAGGCGGGCCTCTTTATCGCGCTTGTCTTGATACTACTGGCCGCGGCCTCACTCCTGGGGACGTATTGGAAGCTGGGCTCGCCTTTTGGCATTTTTTTCGCCGTCGCTGCTGCTGTCTATGGTGTTTTTTTTCGGTTTTCGAGAGGTCGCCGCATCAAGGATGCGGCTTACTTGGAGACCCTGATCGAATCCGTGCTCATGGGGCTGGGACTTCTCGGATGCCTTTGGATCTGGTTGGAAAGCCTCTAAGATGGGCTCAGCACAGATGGTGCCGAACCTGATCAGCGTCATTATTCCCACGCGTAACCGCGCCGCCATGGTCCGTCAAGCGGTCGAATCCGCGCTGGCTCAGAAAAGTGTTTCCCTGGAACTGATTGTCGTGGACGACGGCTCTCAGGATGACACGCCCTCCCTTCTCGCCTCATACGGTGAGGCAGTGCTCCGCCTGCGGCTGGATCCTTCCCAAGGCGTCAGCGCAGCGAGAAACGCAGGAATTTTGGTTTCCCGAGGGGAATGGATCGCTTTTTTGGATTCCGACGACTTGTGGCTTCCCGGAAAGCTTCGCGCCCAGTTGGACTATTTCCGGCAACATTCGCACATGCGCATCTGTCAAACGGAGGAAATCTGGATCCATAAGGGGCGGCGGCGCAACCCCAAAAAGTATCACGCCAAGCCGTCCGGATGGTGCTTTGAACGTCTTCTGGAACGCTGCCTGGTCAGCCCGTCGGCGGTGATGCTCCATCGATCGCTCTTGGACGAGGTAGGACTTTTTGACGAGTCGCTGCCCGCCTGTGAAGATTACGACCTCTGGCTGCGCATCGGGTGCCGTCACCCCATTGGGCTGGTGCCAAGGCCTTTGGTGATCAAACGAGGCGGCCACGAAGACCAATTGTCCGCGACCACTCCAGCTCTGGACCGTTTTCGACTGCTGGCTTTGTCCAGGCTTTTGAAAACGGCGCCGCTTTGCCCCACCCAGCGCGCTCAGGCCTTTCATGTGCTGCAAAAGAAAGCTTCCATCTACGCCGCCGGCTGCCTCAAACGGGGAAAAACCGACGAAGCCTCCTGGGCCTTGAACCTCGCCCAAGTCGGTAGCTCCATTTCTCAAAAAACCCCGGCCTCCCGGTTCTCTGCCTAAAAGCTCGTCCGACGATGGTTTGGCCGCGTCTTTTTGGCTCGAAACAGTTAAAGCGCCGAGGAGCGCGATCAGGGATCGCGGCTTGCGCCGCTCCTCTAGCTCCCGAGACGTCTCAAAAAGCCTGAAGAATCTTTTCCAGAACGGCTTCCATCTCTCCGGGACCGTATTTTTTGGCCGGCCACGGGACTTTGAACCCGTCCCCGCTTTTTCGAGGCATCAGGTGAAAGTGGACGTGAAAGATTTCCTGACCCGAAATTTCGTAATTGTTCTGAAGAATATTCATCCCTTCGGCGTCTGTTCCTTTAAAGACCGCGGCGGCCACCTTTTGCAGAGCCGCTCCGCACGCCGCAGCCTCCTGCGGTGTCATCTCAAAGAGGGTCTCCACATGTTTTTTGGGAATCAGCAGGGTATGGCCGGGCATGAGAGGATTGATGTCCAGAAATGCAAGCACATGGTCATCTTCGTAGACCTTGGCGCAGGGAATTTGCCCGGAAACAATCCGACAAAAAATGCAATCCGTCATGGCTTCACCTCCATGCATCCACGCCTGCTTTATGGCACCTCTGTTGCCTAAAGCCTCTTTCGGTTCTATAGTCCGTGACGGGATGCGGCCTTTCGCAGCATGTTCGAGAACACCGTTCGTAGGAGCGGCGCAAGCCTCGCCCTCAGGCTTGGGCGGGTCCTTGGCCATTCGGGTCAGTGTGGCGATGGCGCCCTGCGGCGCTTCTGCAGAATAAAACGCAAAGGCCGTCAAAACGTCATTCTCGGGCATACCCCTGGCCGTCCCGGCATCACCATACGATGGGAAGGTTCGGTTGTGCAAGTTCCGGCTGCATTCTTCAAAGACCTTATGGGCGGAGTGAAAAATGCGGCCATCATGGAGAGAGACGATGACGCTGGACGATCTGTACGCGATGATTCCTTCTATGGCCTGCATTCCCGGATGCACCGACTGTTGTCGTCTTTTCGGAATTCCTTCAAGAACCCAAGAAGAAGACAGACGGATTCGAGCGTATTTGAAGGCCCAAGGACGACATCTTTTGAAGGCGCAGGGAACCACATGCCCTTATCTTTCACCGGACGGCTGCACCATTTACCCGGTGCGGCCTTTCACCTGTCGGTTGTTCGGCGCATCGCTCAACGCACTCTGTCCCCACGGGGCACGCCCAGTGGAAATGCTGCATGAGGATGTGGAAGCAGAGCTGCACCATCGTTATCGTCTTTTGTGGCCTTGACTTTTCGGCTCGTGGAGCGCCTCACGGGCCCATGAACCAGGAAAACTGTGAGCTTTCGGCATGGACTTTCAAAAATTTCGAACAGGGAATCGCAAGATTCTTTTCCGCTTGACGGTCTGCAGCGCCCTTTTGGGTGTCGGCATCGCCGGCATGGCGGCCTTGGCCTCCTTGAAAAAGCCCCCTGCGCAAGCCGCATTCCAGGAGCAAACCTACAAAGTGGAAGTCCTTCAGGCACATCTGGAAGATGTGCCCGTGGTTTTGACCGGTTACGGAGAAGCACACTCCGTGCGCTTGGTGAGTCTGTCTTCGGAAGTGTCGGGAAGGGTCCTGGCCGTGCATCCTCGATGGTTTGTGGGGGAAATCATTCCGAAAGACGAGGTGTTATTTCAGATCGATCCCCGCGACTACGAGGCAGCCTTGGCCGAATCGCACGCTGTGGTGTCCCAGTTGGAAAATACGGTGATGCGCCTTGAAAAGGAATGGGCCCTGGAAAAACGGCGCCTGAGCGTGCTGCAGCGCACCCGGGATCTGGCCTTAGCGGAATATGAAAGGCTGAAAAGGCTTTACGAAGAGAGCCGTGTTGGGGACCAGGTCTGCCGTGGAAGCAGCGGAAAAAGCCTACAACCAGGCCGTGGATCAGGTGCATATTCTGGAACAGAGCCTGGCACTGTATCCCATACGATTGCGTGAAGCCCAAAGCAGTCTGGAAGCCGCTCGAGCGCAACGTCAACGGGCGGCAACGCAGCTGGAACGATGCACCGTGCGGACGCCCTTTACCGGGCGGATTGCCGCAAAATCTGTTGAGCTGGGGCAATTCCTCAGCCCCGGCACCCCCGCTGTCACCCTTGCCGATGATTCGCTGCTGGAAATCTTCGTGCCTCTCGACAGCGACGATGTGCGCCGATGGTTGATCTTTGACAAAAACCCTTCGGCGTCGGACGTCACGTGGTTTCAGGGTGTGCGGCAGGTTCCGTGTGTGGTCCGTTGGGTCGAAGACCCTCAAGGCCATACCTGGAAAGGTTTCCTGCATCGAGCGGTGTCCTTTGATCGCACCAGCCGAACGCTCACCGTGGCCGTGCGCGTCTCCGGAAGCGGGGCCACGCCGAAGGGCGCCTCGGGAATGCCCCTGGCCGATGGCATGTTTTGCGCCGTGGAGATTCCCGGTCGTATGCTCCACCAGGTGGTGCGATTGCCTCAATGGGCCGTCACCTACGACAATCAGGTTTATCTGGCTGTCAACGATCGGTTGAAGACGGTTTCCGTTCAGGTGGCCCGCCTGCAAGGCGAGGAAGCTTTCATTGCCCAAGGGATTCACCAAGGCGACTGGGTGATCGTCACCCGCCTGGTGAATCCTCTGGAAAACATGTTCCTTGACACCACACCCTTTTTCCCACAGCCGCCGAAGGAAACAACACCATGAAAACCATCCTGGCGGCTTTTGCTCAAAACAGGGTCTTCGCCAATATCGTGCTGGTCCTGATCTTTACGGCGGGCATCATGGCCAGCTTTTTAATGCTCAAGGAAAATTTCCCCGAATTTTCCCTGGACATGATCACCATCAGCGTGCCGTACCCCGGAGCCGCCCCGGAGGAAGTGGAAGAGGGGATTTGCCGAAAGATGGAAGAAGCCCTGAAAGGGGTGGAAGGCATCAAGCAGATCATCACGCAGGCTCGAGAAAACGCGGGCACAGCCACCATTGAGGTCATGGAAAACGTCGACCTTCGTGTGGTGTTGGATCGCGTTCGAGCTAAAATCGACGCCATTTCCACTTTTCCTGTGGACGCAGAACGGCCAGTGATCACGGATGTCACACTGCGCAGTCCCGTCGCCCTGGTATACCTTTCCGGCGACATGAGCGAAGAGCGCCTCAAGGAATGGGCCGAGCGGGTCAAAGACGATCTTCAAGCTCTGCCCGAAATTTCCCAGGTGGAAACCTTCGGCACCCGCGACTACGAGATTCAAATCGAAGTGTCGGAACCGACGCTGCGCCGCTACGGTCTCACCTTCGCGCAGGTGGCCGATGCTGTGCGCCGGAGCAATCTCAATATGGCCGGCGGCACCATACGCACCGAAGGAGAAGAAATCCGCGTGCGCACTATGGGGCGCCGATACCGGGGTGAAGAATTAGCTTCCCTCGTGCTGCTCGCTACGCCCGACGGGGCCATGATTCCTCTGGGACGCGTGGCTCGTGTGGTGGACGGCTTTACGGAAGACCCCATTCGAGCTTCGGTGAACGGCCAAAGCGCGTCATGCTCATTGTGTTCAAAACATCCCAGGAAGACGCTCTGGCCATCTCCAGTGCCGTTGCCCGCTACGTGGAGCGAAAGTCCAAAGAAACACCCGATACCTTGCATATCCACATTCTTTACGACACGACGGACATGCTGCGAGCCCGCATTCGGCTTTTGCTCAGAAACGGCCTGAACGGCCTCGCCCTGGTGCTCGTTTTGCTGTGGCTTTTTCTGGACGCACGGCTGGCCTTTTGGGCCGGTATGGGCATTCCCGTTTCCATCGCGGGAGCTTTGGGCATCATCTGGGGCTTTGGGGGCACCATCAACATGATTTCCCTCTTTGCTCTGATTATGGTTCTAGGCATCATCGTGGATGATGCCATCGTGGTGGGTGAATCCATCTTCGTCCACCGTCAAAGAGGAGATCCGCCTCTGTAGGCCTCGGTGGAAGGCACGGCGGAAGTGGGTTTTCCCGTCATCGCCGCGGTGACCACCACCATCGTGGCTTTTGTGCCCTTGGCCTTTGTGGGCGGTATCATGGGAAAATTCATTGCCATTCTCCCTCAGGTCGTGGTGGCCTGTTTGAGCATTTCCCTTCTGGAATGCCTGATGCTCCTTCCGGCCCACCTCAATGAACCGCCCGACACAAATCCCCAAGGATCCCCTGGGGGTCCCCTGCGGCGGTTTCTCAACGGTTTGCAGGAAAAGGTGCAACGGGCCATGGCATGGTTCGTTGAACGCATGTATCTCCCGTCTTTACGATTCCTGCTTCATTGGCGTTACATCGGCATGTGTGCGGCCATTGCCGTCCTTCTCATCAGTGTCGGTGTCATTCAAGGGGGTATCGTCAAGTTTGTTGTTTTTACGGAAATCGACGGCTTCGTGCTCAATGCCACCATCGAGTTTCCCGAGGGCACGCCCGCGGACGTGACCCAAGATGCCGTCACCCGAGTGGAAAAAGCGCTCCTTCGCCTCAATGATCGTTTCAAGACGCGCTCAGGACGCCCCATGCTGGTGGACCGCCTGGCGCTGGTGGGTCAGACCCTAGGGCAAACCCCGGCCCATGGTCCTCATTACGGAGCCATTCAAGCGATCTTATTGGATTCCGAAGAGCGCGGGATTCATTCCAAAGACATTATGGTGGCGTGGGAAAAGGAAACTGGACCCATTGCCGTGGCCAAGTCCTTAACCTTTGAGGGAATGGAGACGGGGCCTCCTGGAGCGCCCATTGAAGTGTGGATTCAAGGGGAAAACATGGACCATATTGTGGCCGTGTCCAAAGAGCTGATGGAACGGCTGCACCGATTCGACGGGGTATACCAGATTCGATCCGACTATGCGGCGGGCAAAAGAGAGCTTCGGCTTCGACTGAAACCCGAAGCGCACACCCTGGGGCTGACCGTGGATGATTTAGCCCGTCAGATCTATGCCGGTTACTACGGCGAAGAAGCTCTGAGGATTCAACGGGGCCGGGATGATCTTCGCATTAAGGTGCGCTATACGGACCAGGAGCGAAAAGACCTCTCCAGGCTGGACCAGGTGCGCATTCGAACCCCCAAGGGTGCTCAGGTGCCTTTGCGATCAGTGGCTTTCGTGGAATACGCTCCTGGATATGCGGTCATTACAAGAACAGACGGCATGCGCCGCGTGGCCGTTAGTGCTGCGGTGGATAGTGATCGAGCCAACGCCAACGAGATCTTACAGGACCTTTCCGCCAACTTTTTCCCCGATCTGGAAAAGCGTTACCCGGGATTGCGCATCGCACTGCAGGGGGAAAAGAAAAAGATGCGCGAATCTCTTTCCAGCCTCAAAGTGGGTTTTCCATTGGCTCTGCTCGGCATCTTCATCATCCTCGCCACCATCTTTCGATCCTACATGCAGCCCATCATCATCATGGTGACCATTCCCTTTGGGCTCATCGGCGCCGTGGTGGGACACCTCCTGATAGGTTTTGACATCTCCATTATGAGCCTCTTCGGCATGGTGGCCTTGACCGGCGTCGTGGTTAACGACGCCATCGTGCTCATCGAACGCGTCAACGAAAATCTGGCCGAAGGCATGCGCTTCTTTGACGCTCTCATGGAAGCCGGGCGGCGACGATTTCGCGCGATCATTCTGACCACGATAACCACCGTGGGAGGCCTTATGCCCATGATTTTGGAAACGAACTTTCAGGCGCGGTTTCTCATTCCCATGGCCGTGACCCTGGCTGCCGGGGTCGCCTTTGCCACGGTGCTCACGCTGGTGCTGATCCCGGCCCTTTTGGCCATTCTCAACGACGTGCGTGTGCTGCTCTACCGCGTTCGCAACGGGCGCTGGCCTTATCGTCGAGAAGACGTGGAACCGGCGCGTCGTCGCCGAGGCAACGGCCTGGAAGCTTCGGCATCCGACGCAGCCAAGGCCCTTGCCGCCTGAGGGCCGGCCCGAGAGGGTTGTCCAAGGTTTCTGAGGAAAAGCAAGGCATGCGACACCACCACATTTTTCCATTGGCGGCCCTCCTTTTGGTCTGGCCTTTGATCGACCTGCATGCCGGCGGCGTGCCCCTCCACGATTTGGTTTCGGGCGTCGACGCTTTCACGCCGGCCCCATCGCCTGCCGTGCCGGCTGTATTGGACCTCCAAACAGCCCAAAGGCTCGCTCTCCAAAACAACCCTTCTTTGCAGGCGGCTCTGGCTCGAGCGGCTCAAGCCCATGAGCGGGTTCGCCAGGCCTGGTCGCGGTACCTGCCGCGCTTGGAAGGAACAGCCGGTGCCACTCATGTGCGCCCACCGAAAAATCAAAGACCCGCCTTGCCATCCTCGGGTTTTTCTTTCGTCACTTCCAACGTCTTTTCCACAGGTCCTCAAGACGTCTACCAAGCGGCTCTGAATGCCACCCTCACGCTTTTTGACGGCTTTCAAAGGGAATTCGCTCTAGCCGCCGCCCGCTTCAGCGAACAGGGTTCCCAGGCGGCTTACCGTGAGGCGCAGCGGGTTCTGCTCAGCGCCGTCGCCGAGAGCTACTTTCTGGCGCAGCTCGCGCGCCAGCGTCGCACCATTGCGGAAGCCGATGAAGCTTTTAACCTTAGGCAGCTCAAAGACGCTCAGGCCAGAGAAGCTGCGGGTGCCGGGTCTTTAAGCGATGTTTTGACCTTTCAGGTGCAGGTCAACCTGGCACGCGCTCAGAAAATCCAAGCCGATCAAGAAGAGCGCGTGGCGCTTACCGGCCTGGCCGCCCTTATGGGACTTCCCGAAGGCACATTCGATCGATCCATAACCCTGGCCCCCCTTGGCGAACCCGACCCGGAACGGCTTTGGATGCCTTCCATCCAGGATGCCTTGGCCTATGCCACAAAGCACCGGCCCGACTTGGACCAATCGCGTTTCGCCCTGCAAGCTGCTGAGGCCGGCGTGGGGTCGGTCAAATCCCGGTTCTTTCCGTCGGTGAACCTTTTCGGGACCCTGGAAGGATCCCGGATTCATGATGCGGGCCTTGCGCGAGACGATTTCGGTTCGTCGGTGGGCATCGCCCTGGTCGTGCCCCTCTTTTCAGGCGGAGAAGACGTCTTTCGGGTTCGTGAAGCGCTCCGGTCCCGTAGAGAAGCCCAGGAGACCCTGCGCCAAGGCACCATCAATGCGGCTTCTGAGGTGCAGGCGGCGGTCGAGCAGATTCTGGGCGCTCAGGAGCAGTTTCGGTTGCAGCAGGAAAACGCCGTGTTGGTCAGAAAAAATCGAGACCTGGTGGAAAAAGAATACGCCGCTGGACAAGCTTCTCTTGTGCGGCTCACCCAAGCCCAGCGGGACTTGGTGCAGGCGCAAGGCCAACTTGCTCAAGCGCGGATTGCTCTGGAAAGCGCCTGGGTGAAACTCCACTCAGCAACCGGCCGCATTCTCGAAGGTTTCTAGAATTTTGGCCGAGAATGGCTTTTCAGCGGCGTTTTCCTTTCATTCTGTATGCCAAGCCACAAAAAGTCCATGGCGATGGAAACCTGAGGAGCACCTGGCCTTGCGCCGCTCCGTAAAAGCGCCTGCCCCGTCGGCTCCGACTTCTTGCACCTTCCTGTGGTGTCACCTCTTGCCAAGACCGATGGCGCAAAGCACGAGAATACCCCTGCCAGATCAGCGGTCTTTGCCATGCGCAGGGGAAAAGGCTCAAGGGCAAAGTACGCACGCCGACTCCATGGCTCATCACAGCAAAAGTGTCGATTCCCCAGAAGCAAAAGCCGGGGGTTCATAACGAGTCCTTTGGACAAAAAGCCCGACCAGCGTCGACCTAAGCTCTTTCCAGGCGCTGTGTGCCAGGCAGACCTCGTGGCGTGGACGTCATCGAAGGCCCGACTCCCGCACACCCATACAAAAAATCTTAGAGTGTGGCCTGAGAGCTGGAGGCTGCCAAAAAATTTTCTTGACACGATGCTGGAAGCTGGATTCCAGCGCCCAGCTTAGGTGCCGTAAGGTGCCGTTTTTCTTATCCCCCGGGAAGTCTTGCCGGGCATTTTGGCACGTGGGCGTACCGACGAACGGCTGAGGGTTTCTTATGAAATTCTGGCGAACCCCTTTGGACATCCATGAGATTTACGTCTCCAAGGGCATGGCGTAGATCATCGAAGACCGCTGCAAAGGCTGCGGATACTGCATTGCCTTTTGTCCCCGGGATGTTTTGCAGGAATCCAAACGGTTCAACGCCAAGGGGTATCATCCGCCGAAGTGAAGCATCCGGAAGCCTGCGTCAACTGCCATTACTGTGAAATCATTTGTCCGGATTTGGCCATCTTTTCCATGGAACTGCCGGCGGAGCCTTCCAGAGGGGAGGGCGCCGCAGGGGATTGCTCGGCCGCATCCTGAAAAGCGGGGAGGTTTGTCCATGAAGCCAGCGGTGTGGACCAGCGAACATTTTATCGCCGGTGATGTGGCCTGCGCTGAAGGGGCCCTATCGGCGGGATGCCGTTTTTTTTCCGGCTATCCCATCACACCGGCCACGGAAATTGCGGAGCACATGTCCAATCGGCTCCCCGATGTGAGGGGCACGTATATTCAGATGGAAGACGAAATCGCCGCCATGGGCGCCGTGCTGGGCGCATCCTGTGCCGGGGTCAAGAGCATGACGGCCACGTCGGGGCCGGGATTCAGCCTCATGATGGAAAACATCGGTCTAGGAGCCTGTCCGAGAACACCTTCAGTAGGAGCGGCACCAGCCGCGATGCCTTATCGCGCCGTGCGGCGCTCCCAGAGCCTCAAGCTGAAAGAAGGCGCCAAATCGTTTCAATGAGTTACATGGCTGTCATGGAACTTGAGAAAAATCTTGCAGCGGCTGGCCCTCTGAATCATAGTGCCCCATAGATCACTAAGGTTCTTTTCCTCACGCGGTCTTTGTATGGTCTCTCAGGGTCAAAACACGTGGATGGCTGAACATGAAAGAGCGCATTATTTGACAAGACGTTCAAAGGTTTTTTGTGACCTTCGGCTGCCTATTGGTGCTGACAATCCTGCCGATGCGGCCTTGTGCGGTTTTCTGCGCTCAGGACACGTCTTCCTCCGAAGTCATCATCAACCAGATTGATTCCTCGGGCTTTCCTCAGATCACCCTCTTTGTGTCCGTACAGGATGGCTCCGGCAAAATGATTCGAAATCTTCAAAGTCAGGATTTTGCCGTGACGGAAGATGAAGTGGAACAGTCGCCCCTTGCATTGGAAACCCATCTGCCCTCCATGGCCATGGCTTTGGTCTTGGACACGAGCGGCAGCATGAAAGGAGCCATCGAAACGGCCGGCCGCGCAGCGTCTTCTTCTGCGGATCTTGTGCGACCCGAAGATGAAAAGATGTTCTTGACCTTCAGCGATCGCGTTCAGGTGGCCGAAACCTTCTCGAAAGACAAGGAGGCCGTCAAGAAGGCCATTGGGGCCATCAAGGCACGAGGCAACACCGCTTTGTATGATGCCGCCTGGCAGGCCGTGCGAAGCTTTGAGGACAAGGCCGGAAGAAAAGCCGTGATTCTTTTGACCGACGGCTATGATGGTTTTCAAAAAGTGGCCTCAGTGGCGGTCGATAATACGCGCATGGAAAGCCAAGATCCCAGCATATCGCTGACGGTACAAACCTTTCCTTTGCCGGAAACAAAAGCTCGTTGGATCAAAATCGTGCTTTTAAACAATTACGGTGGGTCTTACGTACAGCTCGGTGAAATCAAGTTGATGGGCTTTTTCACAGCGGATCTTACATCCAACTGGGTGAATTTAAGGCGTTGACGCCCAAACAGTAAGGTGCCTTAGACGCACTGGGCATAGATCGCTGCAAGCCGCTCGGCGACACGGCCTATGTGAAATTTTTGGGGAAACCCCCTGGCCATGTGGCGTCGAAAAGCGTGCAAGGGTGAGGGATCTTCCGAAAAATGCGACAAAATACGGGCTAGGGCAGCCGAGTCGCCCGGCGGCACAAGAGCGCCGCAGGAAGCGGTGCGCACCACCCAGCCCACGCCGGATTCGGGGATGTCGGAAGCGACCACGGGAACGCCGTAACGCCGAGCTTCTAAAAGCACCACGCCAAAGGCTTCCGTTTTTTCCAAGGATGGAAGGCAAAAGAGATCGGCGGTGGCCATGAGCGCCCAGAGGTCCATGTCGGGAAGAAAGCCCGCCAGAGTCACCCGGTCGGTCAGGGCCAGATTGGTCCTGAGCTTTTCCAGAGCGGATCGGCGCTCGCCGTCCCCCACAAGGATCACTCGACAGCCTGGAACCCGGGCCGCAGCCCGCAGGAGTACCTCGTGGCCCTTATAATAGCTCAGGCGACCCGCAGCCAGGACCCTTAGACTCCGGTCAGAACCCCAGAGGCTCCCGGCCCTGGCGACGGGAAGCCCATCAGGGGACGGCAGTCTTTCAGGATCGATCCCCAGAGGCACCACATGGCACTTCAGCCTGTGCGCCTGCAGGGGGCGGCTGCCCGCCAGGTAATCCAGGGATGTGGCAATGACGGCGGCCGCCCGTCGCAACACCGCCTTTTCCAATGGCTGGTAGAGCCGGTACAGCACAGCCAAACGCCTGTCAATCTTCGAAGGAACCACGTCCGCGTGCCAGTGCACCACCCACGGAAGGCGGCGCGCACAGCGCAGCATCAATGCCCAAAAGGCACTAGTGTTGGGTAGATGAAGATGCAGGAGTCGAGGCCTTTCGCTGCGGATCATCTGATATAGTGCCCAAGGAAACCCGGGGCTCAGCGGCGCATGGCTCACTTCACCCAGGGACGGCACAAGACAAACTCCGAAAGGCGAATCTTTTCGAGGGCGTCCATGGGCCAAAACCAAAGGCTTCCATCGCCCCAAGAGCCTCTGGGCTTTCACCAAGTCGCCCACAAAGGTTTCCATACCCCCTTTAAAAGGAGGGTAATACTTGCCCACATGCAGCACCTTGGGTATCTCAACCATTTCTCTTTCCGGCGCTTTTCACACCCGCACTCCACGTCGCGACCCTTCACCCCCCTGGAGCACCCACCCGCCCAGTCGTGACGGACTCTACTTTATCGGGTGCATTTTGCCCACACAAGCCTGCCTTTGACCTTACGGCGTCCATGACGCCATTTTGTCAAAGATCTAAGGGAGCGCCCAAGGGGCCATCTTTTCGCACCGGGAACACCGCACCCGGCATCACCTCCAATCCTCGCCGTTCTTCTTGGCTTCGCGACAGACCAAATCACCCCTCTTTGGGATTCACTCTTCAAACAACCTAACGCCCCACATCAAAAGCTTGCCTTCGAATTCCGGACATCCTATAAGCTCAAAGAGATTCATGGGGGTAGGGCACCGGCGCAAGGGAAATCCCACGAACGCTGAACGAGGCCACAAGGTGCGGAAAGGATAAGCTGAAATGCCGCCTTGTCAAAAAGGCTCACAACCTGGGTTCCCATGATCGAGCACCGTTGCGAAAAAGTTCTTGTGGTCATGCCGGCCCACAATGAAGAGGCGGCGGTCGGCGCTGTTGTCCGCGGTGTTCTCGCCCAGAAAATCGCCGATGTGCTCGTGGTGGACGACAAGAGCCACGATGCAACCGCCGAGGCGGCCCGAAGGGCCGGGGCCCGCGTCTTTCGACTTCCCATTCATCTGGGAGCGTGGGGCGCCATGCAAACCGGGTTGCGGTACGCGCTGCGTCACGGCTATCGATATGTGGTGACCATGGATGCGGACGGCCAACACCTGCCGTCGACCCTTCCCCATCTTCTAAGCCCGGTGATGGCGGGTCGAGCGGATGTGGCGGTGGGCTCATGCGTGGAGAGGGTCTCTCAGGCTCGCCGTTTGGCCTGGAGAGTGCTCCGGCGTCTTTCCGGCTTGGGAATCGAGGATCTCACGTCGGGCTTTCGAGCTTACAACCAAAAGGCTTTGGAAATCCTTGCCAGTCCGGCGGCCACTCTGCTGGATTATCAGGACATGGGGGTTTTTCTTCTTCTTTCCAAAATGGGCTGTTCGGTTCTTGAAGTGGATGTTCCCATGCAGACGCGCCTTAACGGGCATTCTCGAATTTTCAACACATGGGGATGCGTTTTGTGGTATCTGCTCTACTCTGGAACCCTATGCATGTCCAAAACCCGGCATTTTTCCCTTTTCACATCTAACGGACGCTATACCCCATGAACTATCGAGTGGCTTCCGCCTTGATCGGATTGGGTCTTTCGGCGGTGATTCTGCTCTTGATTCGGCGGGATCGCCTCCACGTGCGCTATGCGCTCTGGTGGATTGGCGTCGCCGCCGCCACGGCCGTTCTCGGTCTCGTGCCCCAGATTATCGACGTCCTCGGAAAGCGCCTGGGCATTCACTACCCACCTGTGCTTTTGCTGGTGGTGGCCTTGGGCCTTCTGCTCGTCAAAACCCTCACCATGGACATTGAGCGAACACGTCTAGAACAAAAGATTCGACGTCTTGCCCAGGAAATGGCCATGCATCAAAAGGACATGGGTCCCCAGCTTTCCGACCCGTGCACGGCCTCCGCCTGCGGTCCGAAGACAAACAAAGAAACTGAGATAAACAAACAAACCGATCCATGAAGACAGCGGCCCACCCAAACTTTTTCAAACAGCCAGTGTGGTCCGCCGTAGTCTTTGATGGAGATGCGAATGGATTTGAGAGGCGCGCAGGATGCCTGGCCTGCCCCAAGAATCGGATCTTCCATCGATCCCATCTGAAGAATGAATACGCACCCAAGAGCCCTCTAAGGATAGGACCTCATCCCTAGTGCATGCGCCACGTAACAACCCTTAGCAGCGTGTGTAAGAACGCCTTCGGTACGAGCGGCGCAAGCCGCGATTCTTCATCGCGCCTCTCGGCGCTCCTACAGCCTCAAGCGAAGAACGCGGCCACACCATTGCCAGACAAGCTCCTAACGAAGCCGTCCGGGAACTCGTTTTCGCTCCATGGCGATCTAGCAATTTCACCTAGTTCGGGGGCAGAAACTGGCCAGAATCGGCATTGTCAGACAGGCTCCTAACGAGATCGTCCGAGAATGCCGATTTTGGCCCATTTGGGCTTCGTAACCATATGAAATTGCTGCAGCCCCATGGAGCAAAAGCACGTTTTCGGACGGCCTCCTAACAAGTCCGTCCGAGAATGCCTTCCGATGGCGGATGCACAGGCTGGCTTGGTCGAGCGGACAGCGTGTGTCCTCGCGGTCCGAGAATTCGCGGACGGCCAGAAGGCTGTCCCGTCCAAAGTACGGTCGCGGGAATACCGGCTCGTCACACAAGAGGTCTCGGATCGCCTTCGCAGACGAGCTTTTGGCCAAATGTAAAAGCGCGTATTCATTCACACTATTTTAAAAGAGTTTTGAGGATGGACAATCTTTTCATGAAAAACGCTCTTTTTTCTTGACTCGGTCTTATTCTTCAGTAAATTGAAAATCGTTCAGGTGCTTGTTCCAAGCTTAAAAGGGAACCCCGTGAAAATCGGGGACGGGCCCGCCGCTGTAATCGGGGACGAAGGCTGCGATAGGTCACTGTCCGTAGGATGGGAAGACGCAGCCGGTAGGATGATCCGAAAGTCAGAAGACCTGCCTGAACACAAAGGCCGACGGCTTCGCGGATAAGGTCGTGCCCTATTAGTTCATCTGCGGATAAAAAAGGGACATCCCGGATCGAATTTCATCGATCCGGGATTTTTTTATGGGCTTCCCTTTTAAGGGCAAGCGCTGAAACAAAGGGAAAATGGAATGCTGATTGTTGCCGGAGCCCAGCTTCCCAGGGCCGTATACGAAAAAAACATGGATACGAGCACTGCAGGAAGGCACAATTGCGCTCCCCGCATGTCTCATTCCTTCAAATACGGAGGTGTCACCTCCCTAATGGTCACCCGACCCCGGCACCGTTGGAGCGAACACCCTCAAAAAAGCTTTTGCATTCAGAGCCAAACGTTATTAGGGCGCAACAGACCGGCGCACAGCCACCTTGGCTTCATCGGTGTTCTCGCGGCCTGGCCAACCCACTGTGTCCTCTATTCCCTTGTCCCTAAGAGAAAAAAACTTTTTAGCCCGTTTAAGCTTTCAAGGGAGGATTCCGCCAGGGGCCGCTTGAGTTTTGGTTCTTTACCTCAAGGAGAGAACAGACAAAGAGGTTTTGCACGGTCTCATCATGGTTTACCGGCCATGTGCCTCAGGAATTGGACGCTGCAACGCCTGAGGGATTTCAACGATTCTCCTAAGGACGGCAACCATCTGTGGTCACAGGGGATCTTTTGTCCATCCTAAAAATTTTGAACCACCTGAGGCCGCATACTGGGGCGAGGGCAACAGCGATGGACCATTCGCGGGATGTGCCAGACTGATGGGCGAGCATAGCGCTCAGCATACGAACGACACCTCGGGGAGATAAATAGGCCTTGTGTGCCCTTGGGTATGAGAATGAAAAAAAACGGCTCTGTTGCTTTTGCGGCATGTTGCGCCCTAGGCTCAGTGGATAAACGATGCTGCTTTTAAGCCACAGTTTATTAAAAGTCGCCGCCGTTCTCTATTTTTTTAGTTGCTGGGCATCGATAGTATTTCCACGGCGATGCTGGTATGCACTGCTCTTGGTGCCCGCCCTTGCGACCAACGCCGCCGCCGTGGTTCTGCGCTATTATCTCGCTTGGCCCATGTTGCCAATGTACCTTACCCCTGTCGCTTTGCCGTTTTTACTCGGCACTATGGGGGTTTTCGCCGGAAAACAAGATCCAAGCGGCGAGATTCGGCGTGGCCTTTTGGCTTTGTCGTTGGGTACGGCCCTGGTAGCGGTACTTTTCCCAAAGGATTTTTATCTGCCTTTCGTTAAGTCGCAGGGCCTTTGGCCCCACCTATTCCTCATTTTTGGGGCATTAGGCCGGACGTGTTTCCTCATCTCTGCAGCCTGGGCTTTGCTGAGCTTGTTTTCCACGGCTCAGGCCAAATCCCAACGACCAACGCTCAATGATCACCATTACTTTCGATGGGCCGTGTGGGGTTTTGCTTTCTGGACCCTTTCCATGTTTGCTGGCGAGCTGTGGGCTTATCGGGGTTGGGGCACGCCGGTGGTATGGGATGATCCGGCCATCACTGTGGGGATAGCCACCTGGTTTTTTTATGTCTGTCTGCTGCACCTGAAATTAACCGGCACCTGGACTCTTCGCAGCCGAACGAAGTTCGCCGCGCTGGGCGCTCTCGTGGTTTTGGGCCTGAACTATCTCCCGGAATTGGGACCGTTTCGATGGCTTTGGTAATTATGGATAGAATTTTCCGAACCCTCTGGCACCAGGCCCGCAGTGTCCGCTTGACCGTTGTTCTGTGCCTGCTTTTGTCGGCCGACTTGGCTTGGGGCTATTTCTGCTTGAGAGGCCGTAGCCCCCTTTTCGCGCCATTGAACGATGTGGGCCTCGCGGTCTGGATCGACACTTACGGTCGCCATAATTTGATGCACACGGCGTGGTTTTTCATCCTGTTGGGACTCATGGCCCTTCTCAGCGTGAACACATTTGTCTGCACCACCGACCGCTTGGTGGCTCTGTTGGCCCGGGGATCGCAGATGGGCACAAGCCAGCTGTTTTACAGGCTGGCCCCTCACCTGATGCACTATGCCCTGATCCTCATCCTGGTCGGGTACTTGTCGAGCTACCTGTTCGCCCGCGTATTGGAGACACGCACCCTGGTGCCCGGTGGGTCCATGACATTGCCAAGCACAACGGTTCGGGTTGTTTTCACGGATTTTCATCCCTTGTATTACCAAGGTGAAAGACTGCCGACATTCACTAACCGCGTGCTCAAACCGAGAGCGCATCTGAAGATCATCAAAGACGGGCAAGCGTATGAAAGGGTTTTGTGTTTGAACCAGCCGGTCTGGATCAGTGGGTATGGCATTTTTCTCAAGGACTTTGCTCCTGAGACACAAAGCGCTGGCTTTGGAATGCGACATCGCATCGACGTCAGCCTTCGCAAGGACCCCGGCGTTCGCTTGTATCTGGCCGGGATTGTGCTCTTCACCTTCGGGCTTGGGGTTTACCTGGCAGAATGGGTGTTTATAAGGACAAAAGCTCACGTCGTCTAGCGCCCGGCGATACTCGAATATGAAATGGAATCTCAGAGGAAGACCATGCTTAATAAAATCATTTGGAGAAAGACAGCGTTGATGATCGTGCCAGCCCTGCTCCTTTTCTGCGGATGTCGGAATTCCGCCGACAATGAGCATCGATCGTTTCTCCAGATCGGTGAATTCACCATCAACCGCATATCTGAAGTGCGCACCGAGGTGCGCGACGGAGCCGGCCGCACTCTGGTGTTGGTGCCCCGTGATGCGCCAACGCCCAAGGACGTGGCACCCCAGCGGTTGGTACGCACGCCGGTTCAACGCGTCGTGGCCTACGGCTTTTTCGACGTGTCCACCCTGCGGGCGCTCGGGGTTTTGGAAGATGTGCTTGTGGGAGTGACCCATCCGGCCGAAGGCTGGTTCATTCCTGAAGTTCGTCAAGGCATGGCCCAAGGCAAAATCGCCTATCTGGGCGACAGCACCAGTATCGATTTCGAGCGCCTCAAGCAGCAACAACCCGAATTGGTGCTCACCTGGGACCCAGCCATCATTCCCATGCTTGACACCCTGAACATCCCCTGCGTTATCACCTCCACCCCCACCGCCATGTGCCTCAATGCGCGCATGCGCTTCGTGCAATTTTTGGCACCCTTTTTCGGGAAAGAAAAGGAAGCCGACGCTTATTTCCAAAGGATCAACAACGCCTTGATGGCCATCCGCGAGCGCACTGTCGGGGCAGGACTGATGCCAAAGGTGATGTGGGGGGACATTTACGAAAAACGCGTGCTGGTTGAGCCGGGCAACGCCTGGGTAGGTGAGCTGGTGGGGCTTTTGACGAGCGATTACTTGTTCGACGATGTTTACGGCACTTCCTGTATCGAAATTGCGGTGGAGCGTTTTCTCTACAGCGGTGAACAGGCGGACATACTTTTCACTTACCGCGACAGGAACAGTGGCGCCACCTCCAAAGCGGCCTTGGCGCGTATTAATCCTTTGCTGAAAAATATCCGGCCTTTTACCCATGGCAAGGTCTATGCCCCTCTGCCCCATTATTATCAATCGGGCGATCGGCTGGATGAAATTCTCACCGAAATCGCCGCCATTCTTCACCCCGAAGTTTATCCCGGTTATCAGTACCGTTATTTTGTGGAGTTGCCCGACACGGATACTGTACCTTCTGGAGCCGGATCATGATCGACGCGTTGCCAACAACCGCCATAACGACTCCCATAGCCCTGCGCCGCCCGGCCATCGTTTTCGTTACCCTTGCCGGGTTGACCTTGGCCTTCATTCTGCTCAACATCGCCATCGGCTCGGTTTCCTTTTCACCATCTGAGATCTGGCAGGCCGTGGTCCATCCGAAGACCACCGCCACCACAGGTGAAATTATCTGGAAAATCCGCATACCCAGGGCCATCGCCGCCGTATTGGGTGGCGCTTACTTGGCGGTTTCGGGACTGCTGCTTCAGGTCTACTTCCGCAACCCCATCGTCGGCCCCTTCGTTCTGGGCATCTCCTCGGGCGCCACGTTGATGGTCTCCTTTGTCATGCTCACCTCCCTGACCTTGGGCATGACTGTGCTCTCTCCCTTCATGACCACTATCGCCGCGTTTGTCGGCGCCTACGGTGTGATGATGATCGTGGTGGCTGTCGCCTCCCGCGTAAGGAGCGGCATCACGCTGCTGATTGTGGGCCTGATGATGGGGTACCTGTGCGGCGCGGCCACTGCCGTGCTCACAGCCCTAGCCGAAAAAGAAAGGATCAAAGGCTTCGTGCTCTGGCAGTTGGGCAGCTTCTCAGGGTTCAAATGGAGCGAGATCAGCGTCCTCATGATCTTCGGCGGTGTGGTTCTCGTGGCGATCTACCTGCTCAGCAAGCCCCTGAATGCTCTGCTGCTCGGCGAAAGCTACGCAGCCTCCATGGGGGTCAACATACGCCGCTTCCGAATCCTGATTCTGTTCTGCGCCTGCGCACTGGCCGGCATGATCACATCCGTGGCAGGGCCCGTGGCCTTCATCGGGCTGGCCGTGCCTCACATGGCGCGCCTAATCTTTCAAACCTCGGATAATCGCCTTCTCATTCCCGGGGTCTGCCTGCTCGGCGCGGTGGTCACCAGCCTGTGCGACTTAATCGCTCGCATGCTGCTCTCGCCCGTGGAGCTACCCTTGTCGGCCATCACCGCATTTTTCGGAGCGCCCATTGTCATCGGCCTGCTCCTCAAGCGCCGGGTGGAAATGTAAGACGGGAAAATCAAGGGAAATTTGGCATGAGCAACCACCTTGAGCAACAAAAGGAGCCGGAGAAGCGATCAGAGGTCCTCTGCTGCCAGAACCTGACTGTGGGTTACAAAGACAAACCGGTGCTCAGCGGGGTCAATCTGAGCCTTCAAGCTGGGCATTTCGTCACTTTACTGGGCCCCAACGGCGCGGGCAAGACTACCCTGCTGCGCACCCTGTCGCGCCACCTCGCCCCTTTAGCAGGCAGCATCCACATTCACGGACGACCTTTACGCGCCATGACGTCCACCGAGTTGGCCCAGGTGATGGCCGTGGTGCTGACTGACAAAGTGGCTCCGCCGCTTCTCTCTGTCTACGCATTCGTGGCTTTGGGACGTTACCCTTACACCGATTTTCTTGGACGCCTCGGGCCAAATGATCACGCGGCCGTGCAATCCGCCCTTGCTGCGGTCCGTGCCGAAGGGTTGGCCGGGCGAATCTTCACCGATCTGAGTGATGGCGAGCGTCAGAAGGTTTTGGTTGCCCGTGCTTTGGCCCAAGAGCCGCAGCTTTTGTTGTTAGACGAGCCCACCTTGCACCTGGATTTGAAACATCGTTTGGAGGTCATGGCCATCCTGCGCGACCTTTGCCGCAGACGCAGAATTACCGTGTTGGCCTCATTGCATGACGTGGACGTGGCCGCCAAGGTCTCCGATCGAGTGGCCTTGATCAAGGATGGAGGCCTATGGGCCTGGGGGCCGCCCGAACAGATTCTTACTGACACTTGTGTGGCCGCTCTTTACGATTTCGAGGGCGCCGTTTTCAGCCGCCATCTGGGCAGCATTGAAATCCGCGGTGACGGCAGTCGCGGTCGAGCTTTTGTGGTGGCTGGGATGGGCAGCGGTGCCCAGGTGTTCCGCCTGCTGGCCAAGCGCGGTTTTGCTATCGCCACGGGCGTGCTCCACACCAACGACCTGGACTACTTCGTCGCCCGCTCACTGGGGGCAGAATGCGCAGCCCAGGCCCCTACACCATCAATCGATCATCGAAGCCTTGAGGCCGCCAAGCAGCTATTGGAACGCTCCGATGTCGTGATCGACTGTGGATTCGAGGTAGGGCCCATCAATCAGGCCAACCTGGCCCTGGTACAACTAGCCGTGCGCTCGGGGAAAACCGTGTTCAGCTTGCGCAGCAACGGGCTGGGCGTGCCGGAGGAAGAGCGAGGGGGGTCCAGGTGTGTTCGCTGCCAGAGCCCCGGTCAGTTAGTGGATCTATTGGATTCCTACCTTACGGTGAAAGGCAATGGGCCGCAAACTGTCCAATCAAAGACATGGACATTGCCGTGAAAAACGAAGACAGCTGTGATGGCACAGATGCCGTCTACCAATTTTTATCATCATGACCGTGGGATGATGGCAACGGGCAAGACCTTGCGGGGGACATCACCTTTTGCCGTCAAGGTTGAGATTGCCGCCCCCAACAAGTCGATCTCTTCTCACGGCAGAACATTCTGGACAAGCTCCGGAAAGCCATCCATCGCTGGATGTGGAAGGCCGGCAACAAAAATTAGAAGGCGCTGCGCACCGCCTGTTTGGCAATGCAAGGGGAGATCCTGGTCGATAATGAGCCGTGGACGAATATTCGTGGCTGCATCGATCATGACCAAGAGTTTGCCGGAAGAAAGTTGATTTCGTGAAAACGCGTCCCTTATTGACCTGCCTGCTCGTGTTGTTTTTGCCGCCACTGGCGATTGGTGCCCAGGAGAGCACGCTTCCACATAACGATAAGGGCGATACAATTGTGCTCACCGCTGAAGAGATCCGCGCCATGAAGGCTCTAAAGATGCCCGATGTGCTCAACCACGTCCCCGGGGTCAAGGCTGGGGATTCCTCGGTGAGCATCCACGGTTCCCTCAAAGTCAAGGTGTTTGTGGACGGTCGGCCCATCAATGATCCCACCTCCACACACGGTGGTGTGAATTGGGATCTGGTCTTCCCTGACGAGGTGGAAAGGATCGAAATCTTGAGGGGCAAGGGCGGCCTCGCCTACGGTCAAGACGCCAGCGGCGGGATCATCCTGATCACCACTCGGCGAAAGCGCCAAGTTTCCGGAAAGGTGAAGACCTATGCGGGCAATTTCGGCACGCACAGTGTCAACGCTTCAACAGGCATCTCCTTCGGCAAGGTGAGCGGCGGCGTCAACGGCGGTTATGAAGGCACGGACGGCTATCATGTCAACAATGATAAGAAGCGCTGGCAGACCGGAATCAAGGTCGACTACGCACCCCATGAGAGCACCAATGGCTTTGGTTTTTCAGCCGATATGCTGCATGACGAGCGGGGATTGCCGGGACAGCCCAAATATTCCACCCCCTTTTCCCGCAAGGAGAGCCGTAATGCGGCCTTGGCCCTGCGGGCCGAGCTGTGGCGATGGACGACTCAGACGGCCTACAATGAGGGTTACACCCACAACACCGACAAGAGTATGGGCTTGGATAGAACTCTGCGAGTCTCCAAAATCGGGCAGGACCTATCCACGACCTTCAAGACCAGCAAACGGGGTCATCTCATCTGCGGGGCCGCCTTTTCATGGGACCGGGCCGAAGGGGATTCATTTGACGATCAGCAGGAATATGGGGCCTCGTTGTTTGCGGCCCAAACGCTCGCTTGGCCAGAAGTGTCCACCACCCTGACCGCTGGATTGCGAGGCAATTATCATTCAGTATTTGACAACACTCTGAATCCAGAGATCAAGGCGGTTTACAAGAAACCAACCTGGCGGCTGACCGGGTCCTATAGCCGCACGCAAAACATTCCCTCCTTTTATCAACGCTATAACGAAACCAGTTCAACCCGGCCCAATCCAAACCTTACCATGGAAAAAGCCGACAATTTTAGCCTAGCCTTTTCCGCCACGCCTCACAAGGCCTTTTCCTTTAGTTTAACTGGATTCTTCAACCTATTGAGCGACCGCATCACCTATGTGACGGGCGGTAAAGGTATCGGTTGGTACCAGAACTTCGGAAAAGTCATTTATGTGGGGTGGGATGGGGCCTTCAGCCTCAAGATGACGGAAACACTCGAGTTCAAAGGCGCCTATACCTATCTGGAAGCCAAGGACAAGGACACCGGACTCTGGATTCCTGGCAAAGCCCGGCACACCTCCAATCTCACCCTTTTGTGGCATCCCTTCTCGCCCCTTTCCCTGGTGGCGGTGGGAACGTACTCATCCACAGTCTATCGCAATAAGGCCAACACCAAGACCGTCCCAGACTATGTGATCGCCGACCTGCGGGCCGAGTACGCGTTCAAGCGGTGGAGCCTCTTTGCAGAGGTCAAAAACATCTTCGATAAAACCTATTACTATGCCGACGGCCTTCTGGCCCCGCCCCTGACATGGCTGGTCGGGCTCGAATGGAAGATCTAGGATGCACGGAACGCTCTTTCTCCTTTCGGCCGTCGTCGGCCAGAAAACCTTCAAGCACAGCTTGCTGCTCAATGTCATTGTCTTTCCCATGGGTGGCGTCTTGGAGTGCGGGCAAAAACGAGCTTTTCGCGATGTGTGTGCACCATGCGCCTGGAAAAGTAAAGGGCGTGATTCTTATAGCGGAGAAATGAGCAAAAGCGAGGGATAGAGGGTGCTGGTGGAAAAACCTTACGACGGATTGGAAATTCATCGCGAAGATAAAATGATCTACGCCAAATTCACGGCAGCGCACTGGGTTCTCTCCACCTGCCGAGCCGCGGGCGGCCTACGCCATGATCTGAAATACGTTTACAATCATCAGAGCTGTGAACCGAGCGGCCACTACCACAAGCACGCCGCCAGGCTCTGGCATGACCCAGGGGCCTATCGACAACACATCTGCAATGCTTACGGGCTTCCAGCCGAGGCCTGCGCCACCATGGGCACGGCCGCCAACATGCACCACGCTGCCTTTGCTCAGGAAGGATTCCGCGGCCTGCTGGTCGCGGTGGTGTGCACCGGCGGCGTGGAAGCCAATGCCGGTCGGGCCGGTGATCCCGCCTCCGTATTTGAGACTCCCGACGGGTTTGAAAAATTGCCGCCGGCTGAAGATGTGCCCCGGCCCGGCACCATCAACACCATGATCTTCATCAACCATCCCCTGATTCCCGGGGCCATGGTACAGGCCATCATGACCGCCACAGAAGCCAAGACCGCGGCCCTCCAGGAGCTGGCTGTCAATTCGCGCTACTCCGATGGTCCAGCCACTGGCACGGGCACGGATCAAATTGTCCTGGCAGCCAAGCAGACGGACGCCAAGCCGCTGACCGGCGCTGGGAAGCACGTGAAGCTGGGGGAACTCATTGGCCGCACCGTACTGGCTGCGGTCAAAGAGGCCCTCGCCAATCAGAACCGCCTGACGCCGGCTGGTCAATGTTCAGCCAAGATTCACTTGGAGCGCTTCGGGATCAACCGCTCAGGTATGATTGCGGCGATTTGCCGCCATCTGAGCCCGGATCAAGCCACGTTGCTGCGCCACAACTTCACCGTTATCGAGCGCGATCCGCTTACCGTGGCCGCGGTAGCGGCCATAGCGCACCTGAAGGATAAGTTCGCCTGGGGGATTTTACCCGCCGCCTGCTGGAACGAGGTCATGGCCAATTACGCTGCCCAGATCGCCTGCGCCGTGTGCGGCGATTTCAACAAATTGGGCGATTTCCGACAAACTTTGGCTCCAGCTAAGACAGACATAAACAACAAAGCCTTTGTGGACTTGGTCTGCCGCGCAATAGCCTTGGGTTTCAGCCACAAATGGGTGCATTTTTGCGATTCCATATAAAAAACCAACCATGAAAACTTTTCAAGCTAGAAAGTACAGTTCGTAAAACAGTGAGCATATATATGAGGACATTGGGTTGTCGACAACATAGGTGTATCACAAGGGGCTGTTTAATTCCATAACCACTGTGATGGAGGAAAGAGATGAAGACAATGGTATGGAACCGTTTGTTAGTTTTTATGATGATATCAACTGTGATGGGCGTTTCAGTGAAGACGTCCGAGGCCGAGGATGTCTATAAGATCCAGACCATGGAGGATGTGGTGGTCACGGCCACCCGCACGACTGAAAGGATCATGGACGTGCCGGTGACCATGGAAGTGATCACTCGGGAAAAGATTGAAATGTCCGGTGCCACCCACGTGGGAGATTTGATCGGAAAATACATTACCGGCCATTACCATAAGTACAACGGCCTTCTGAGCCCTGTGGGGCTGCGTGGTTTTCGAACCGATGCCCACGGCGATGATGTCAAGGGCCATGTCCTGATTCTGGTGGATGGCCACCGTATTGGCACGGGTAATGCCGCCAAGCTGAATGTGGATCGCATTGAACGCATTGAGGTGATCAAAGGTCCGGCCTCGGCACTCTATGGTTCGGCGGCCATGGGTGGTGTCATCAACCTGATTACGCGCAAAGGTCAAGGAAAGCCTTCGTTGACCTTAAGCGGGGACTACGGGAGCTTTAATTACTACAAAGGCCGAGTGTCCGGGGAAGGTGAGGTCAATGAGCGGTTTCGTTTTCATGCCGTGACCTCCTACGAAGATGTCGACGACTATGACGATCCCAAATTCGGAACTGTATACAACACATGGGAAACCAAAAAAAACTTTGGCATGAATCTGAGTTATGCCTTAACGTCGAATCATGAACTGCGTCTCGGCGGCAACTACGCCGATCTGACGGGTGGGTATCCGAGCTGGGCCAACTTCATGACGTACGGAGGCTACGTTAAGAGTGCCCGCCAAAATTACGACAAAAGCCACGGCTATGCAGACCTCGAGTATAATGGGGACTTCTTTGACAAGGCGGTTCACTGGCGTGCCTTAGGGTATCATTTGTGGGACCGCAACCATTGGAATTACGGCTCGCCTGATCCAGAATCCGACCAAACGAAATATACCGATACGACCTGGGGAACCGACCACCAGTTCACCTGGAACACGGCCCCGTGGAATACGCTGGTCTTCGGGCTCAATTTGGAAAAACTGGAAAAGGAATCTAGTGGTGTTTCCGGCGGCCAGCCTGCCGCTCCTTTTACGCCAGGCATGGAATACAACTCTCAGGCCTATTTTCTCCAAGATGCCCTGGATGTGTGGAACAACCGCGTGAACATTGTCGGCGCCGTCCGCTATGACCGCTTTGAACTGACCACTCGCAAACCCAAAACGGGGACCTTTGCTTCTTTTGTTGAAAAGGACGAAGCCTACAACCACACATCTCCCAAATTGGGCATCGGAATCAAGTTCCTTGATGAACTGCTGCGAGTCAGAGGCAACGTGGGGCAAGGCTTCAAATCGCCCTCGGCCGACCAACTTTCAGCACAATATAAAACCAACACCAACGTCACCTATGTGGGCAACCCAGACCTCGACCCGGAAACTAGCCTGACTTACGAGATCGGCTTTGATATTTTCCACGATCTCTTGACTTTCAGAACGGCTTACTTCCATACGGATTACAAAGACAAGATCGTGCAAACAACCACCACGCTTAACGGTCAACGCGCTGTCACTTGGCGAAACAGTGGAGACGCAAAGATCGCCGGATTCGACTTGAATCTGGCGTGGGCGATGGGTCGAACCTTTCACTGGCCGCTGGGACTCTCACTATGGTCCAATGTCACGTTCAACACCACCAAAAAAGACGAGGAAACAAATAAGGATCTCAAATACATATCTGACTATGAGGTCAAATCCGGGTTGGATTTGCAATACAACGGTTTCAGCGCCCAACTTAGCTATGTGCTGGTGGGACCCCAGATGATCGATAATTGGGACACATGGCCTGCGACGACGGAAAAAAAGGAGAGCTTCAATTTCTGGGATATGACCCTACGGTACCGTTTTGCGAATCATTGGGAAGTGCGTGGCAGTGTCCTGAACCTTTTCAACGACCGCGTGGAATGGGTGCGCGGCTACCTTATGCCTAAGCGCAACTATCTTGTCGGCGTTTCATACACTTTTTAATCGTGAGACGGATGCCCGGCTGACAGGGATTGGCGATGCTGCGACAGCACGTCCCAAGCGCGGCGTATGGGGTAAAACGGCGTGTGGGGATGCCCTGGTGAGCGCGGACCCTCGCACGCCGCTGGCACTAACGGCGGCGTGCGCTCCTCTGAACGCCAGGCATGGAGCCGCTCCCCCATTAAGAGCGGCCATAAGCTTCAGAAAGGGGTCGAATTTTGACCATCCAGCGCCTGCTCAACATTAGCACCCACCCCGGAGAACCAGAGCACCTGTTTCACAACGATTGGGAACAGGCGGGGTCCTTTCTGGTTCAATGGGGGTTTGATGGTTTCGAGCTTTATCCGGTGGGGGATTATCCTTGCGAGCTTATTCCGACAAGGATCGTTACGGGCCTGCACCTGCGCTTTTTCATTATCTTGGCCCCCTTGTGGCGCGGAGATCAACAGCGATTGCTGAAAATTTTTGGAGATTGGCAAACCGTAGAACAATATTACGGCGGCCGAGACGCCGACTGGATCACGACATTCTACCGTCAACAGCTCGAGCTTGCCCGCCACCTGGAGTGCGCCTATGTCGTGTTTCACCCTGTGCACTGCGAGCTGGAATATATTTATGACTGGCGTTTCCCATGGTCGGTCCACGACACTTTGGACATGTGTGCCGAAGTGGTAAATGCAGCCACGACCGGCACGGAGTACAAGGGTTTGATCCTATTTGAAAATCTGTGGTGGCCGGGAAGCTTTCGGCTGGATTCGCCCGAGGAGTACGATTACCTCTTGCAGCGCGTTAACTATCCACGTTGCGGCATCGTTTTGGACACCGGGCATCTGCTCAACAAAAATCCGGCCTTGATGGATGAACGCCAGGCCGTCGATTTTTTACTGCGCTCTATCAAGGACCTTGGTGACACAGCCCGTCATATTCACGCACTGCATCTGAGCAAGAGCCTGTCCGGAAAGTATATCCATAACAGCCTGGGCCTCGTGAATCCGTTTAAAGGGGCAGAAACCTTTTGGCAACGGCTCCACCGTGCCCGAGAGCATGTGGCTCGCATCGACCGACATGAGGCCTTTGAAACACCGCGAATCGCTGCTGTTTTAGAAAAGCTCGACCCAGCTTATGTCGTCTTCGAGTTCACCTTTGACGGGAAGCCACAATGGGAGCAAAAAATAAGAGTCCAGAAAAAAGCCTTAATGCGATATTTATGGCCGAGCACCAACAATTGGTGACAAAGTGCCGGGACCACGGTAAGACACTGACCAAACTCAAATCTCGGTAGCATACCCAAAGCTCACTCAAGCGATTCGCGCGATATGTGTACAATGCACCGGAATCGTTCCATTGAGGGTATGATTTGAGCGCTTTACAAATAGGCGCACCGCCATTGAAATGCCAGTCTGCAGGCTGACAACAATCACCGGGCTAGGACGCCAGCATTATGCGCCATAAAGTTCAAAATAGAATGTGGAAACCTTGGACCCAATCAGGATTGCACCCCACCCAGCTGATCAGTTCCACCATGGGGCCGTGATACTGTATTCTCAGAGAAGTTGGAGTCAGATGAACAAACTCAAAATTTCACTCATTCATCTCGATGTCCACCATGGCCGGCCGGATGTCAACCGGAAGACATTGCTGTCCTTGATCCAACAAAGCGCCGCTGAGGGTGCTCAAGTGATCGTAGCGCCCGAATTGTGTACATCCGGCTACGCCTTCAACAGCCGAGCGGCCATTGCCCCCTTTGTGGAAACCCTGGATGGTCCTACCGTCTCGGCGATTCGCGATCTGGCTCGATCTTTGAGAGTGTATGTCTGTCTCGGGTTAGCTTTAAAAAACGTTCCCAGCGGGGTGTTTACCAACAGCGCCGTGGCCATCGACACCCATGGAGAGATTGTTTGCCGCTACGATAAGATTAACGCCGAAAGCCGCTGGGCGTGTCCTGGTAACCCTCGGCGAGACAACACCTTTCATACGCCTTGGGGCAGAGTCGGAATTCTTATTTGTTCGGATACTTATTATGGGTTGATGCCTCGAGTAACGGCCCTGCGCCATGCCGATTTGCTTCTGGTGCCCGCCAACTGGCCGCCCTCGGGTCTCGATCCGCGCCAGTTGTGGCGGGCGCGGGCCATGGAAAACGGGCTTTATCTGGCGGCGTGCAACCGCACAGGAATGGATCGAAGTATGGATTTGCGGGAGGCGACTTCATGTGTTTACGATCCCATGGGCAGTTGCTTGCTTGAGGGCCGACAGGCAACCTCCCGAATCTTTTATGTGGAAGTCCCTTTGAACAGCCAGGGCCGCTTGGACCCATCCATACGTCAGCGAAAGCTCTTTGAACGACGGCCCGAACAATACCATGATTGTTACTTGAATTTACGACCCATTCGAAACCTGACAGAATTTCTTTCTCTGCCTCAGCCAGGAATGCTGCAGCTTTGCTGCGTCGTGCCTTCTCCCGCAGAAGATCCCGCCGAGGCGCTTTTGCGTCGCCTCGAAAAGGCATCTGTCAAGGATCCGCATTTGTACCTATTGGCGTCGTCGCCTCTTTCGGATAGAGCCTGGGACTTGATGCATCGCGGGGTTGAATCGAAAAAAACCGCCGTGTTGGTCTGCAGCGCAAAGGGTACGAGTCAATTGGTATTCCGCTTCAAATCGGGCAGGGGCCCAACCGTCACGCGTCAAATCGACACAAGGAGTCATTTGGACCCAGAAATTTCCCGCATGGATTTCAACACGGCCCGTTTGCACATGGTTCCGTTTGCGGCTTTGCTTCACCCGGAAACCGCCGTGGCCTCGGCCAAACAAGGTTGCGACCTCATGGTGGCTTATCACGAGACATTCACGCCGGAAGATCGATTGATGGCCGCTGTCCGGACTCTCGAAGGTGTCGCCGTGACTTTGTGCACGCCAAAGGGGGCTGGGATATGGACTCCACCCGAAGGCCACCAGCGTTGGGGCGAGGCCTTGGCCGAATCAGGAGAAATGTGCCACCTTCGGCTGGACACACAGCGGATCCGTGCCAGAAATTTCCAGGACTCCATCGATTTCGAGGTCCTGCTGAGGGGGCACGGCGGTGACTGCTAATTGTGGAAGCGATCTGTCTCTCACGGCACGGGAGTGTCACGAAGTAGGCCATCGTAGCGGACTTTCTTCTGACACCCATCAGCAATCTTGCAGCGGTGGGGCTCGTCCCGGTGCTGATCGGCCAAGCATGACAGCGCCTTCTCAAGATCCTTGTTGATTCTCGAAATCACGTCGGCGGAAAAACTGCTGTTCGACACACCACCCACCATTCTTTTCCGTTGCAACCAGACCCTACGGACTTTACAGGGTACTGGGAAGGTGGAAAGCATTCATAGTGGAGGTTCGACTGTGGTCAATGAAGATCAGCAAAAGTTGTTGCGATACCGATGGCTCATCTTTGCCACGCTCGCTCTCGGTTATCTTTTTGTGTATTTCCATCGCCTCAGCCTTTCCGTGGTGGCGGAAGAGCTGGCCGTGGAATTCGGCACATCCGCCGGATCCTTGGGGTTCTTGGGGTCTGTTTACTTTTATTGTTATGCTTTGATGCAGTTTCCCGCAGGGCTTCTCTCCGATTCCATCGGCCCCCGAAAGGCCGTTTCCGCCTTTACCGTAGTGGCGTCGGTCGGCAGCCTTCTTTTCGGCTTGGCGCCGAATCTGCCCACCGCTTTTGCCGGCCGTTTTCTTGTGGGGCTTGGAGCCGCGATGGTGTTCATACCCA